>JAEWJB010000173.1 GCA_023386795.1 Pseudomonadota bacterium | reverse complement strand
CCGCCACCCTGCGTCCGATCAGCACCCCGGCGCCCCGTTATCCGCCTGAAGCGCTGCGCGCCGGCACGTCGGGCGAAGTGCTGGTGGAGATCACCGTGGGCACCGACGGCTCGGTCACCAGCTCGCGCGTGCTGCGGGCCAACCCGGCCCGCGTGTTCGACCGCGAAGCGCTCAACGCCACCAAGCGCTGGAAGTTCGAGCCGGTGGCCGCGCCGGTGACCACCCGCCGCACGCTGTCCTTCAGCCCGGGCACCTGACCCCGGTCTGCGACACACCTCCGGGCCCGGGATTTTCCCGGGCCTTTTTTTCGCCATTGGCCCATGGCCGCGCGAGCGGATCGGGCTCCATCGGAAGGACATCGATGCGTTTGTACCGCTGGCAGACTTTGCCGCTGATGTTGTTGCTGCTGGCCGCACCGGCCTTCGCCGGTCCTGCCGCCCCGCCCGCCCCGGACTTCGCCGCCCAGTTGCAGGCGGCGGCACGCGCATTGGAAGGCAAGCCCGATGCCGAAGGCCAGGCGACGATGGAGCGGCTGCTGGCCGACCCGCGCTTCGCGACGCTCGACCCGCCGCAGCAGGCCGCCGCCCTCGCCGTGGCGGGCTGGAGCGCGCTGGGGCTGGAGCGCATCGCGCAGGCACGCGCGCTGCTGGAGCGGGCCAGCGTCACCGAGCCCTCGATAGGCGACATCTGGTACATGCGCGCGGTGGCCGACCACCAGGGAGGCGAGCGCGATCTCGCGGCACGGCACCTGGCCAGGCATATCGGCGCCTCGCCGCGGACATTGCCGGAGCTGGATCCCGGCGTGATCTACGCATTCCTGCGCGATGCCTCACCCGGCAGCGACGCGAGGCGCGTGCTGCTGCAGGCCCTGTTCGATGCGCGCTGGACCATCGGCGGCACCGCACCGACCGCCGAATGGTACGAACTGGCCGTGCTGCAGTACGAAGCGGGCGAGCGCGACGCCGTGCCGGCCACGCTCTCGCGTATCGACAGCTCGGACGGGATGGTGCGCCTGCGCGCCGACCGCCGTTTCGATCCCTGGGTGGACCGTGCCGCGCCGCGCTGGAACGTGCGCCATGCGCTGGAGCAGGAGCGCGATGCGCTGCGCGTGGCCAACCTGCTCGACCCGGACGACATGAGCGTACTGGTGAACCTCGCCGCGACGATGCTTTCGCTGGGCGAGTACGAGGAAGTGCTGCGCATGAGCAGCCAGGTGGACGCGGTGGTCGAGGCGGCACAGGCTCAGGATGCCCAACCGCCCTACACGCACATGGACCAGTTCCTGTGGCTGATGGAAAACCGCGTCAGCGCACTGCGCCGGCTTGGGCGCCGCGATGAGGCGTTGGCCTTGCGCCAACGTCTTCGCCAGATGCCCGAACAGGGCCAGCGCAACGTGAGCCAGGCGCTCAACCTGGGCGAGATGCTGGTAGGCCTGGAGCGTCCGAAGGAAGCGCTCGATGCCATCGCCACGCTGGGTGATGTTTCGCCCTACGGCGAGATGGTGTTGCACATGCTGCACCTGCTGGCCGCGCGCCAGATGCATGACGAGCCTGCCGCCAACCAGGCGCTGGACTACCTGCGCGCGCATCGCGCCGATGCGCCACGCATCTGGCTGACGTCACTGCTGCTGGTGGACGCGCAGGATGAGGCCGCCCAGTTCGTCCGCGACGAACTGGCCTCTCCGCTGCGCCGTGGCGACATGCTGTTCGACCTGCAGGACCAGCCCGAACCCGAACCCCTGCCGGCTTTCGCGCCGCTGGCCCCGCGCATGCAGGCGCTGAAGAAACGTGCGGACGTCCGGGCCTCGATCAATGCAGTGGGTCGCGTGGAGCGTTACGACGTCGAGCTGTAGTGCACAAGCAAAAGCGCCGGGCAGTACACGTGCCCGGCGCCCATTGCCCGCGAGCGGGGATTACATGCCGCTGGAAGCCTGCTTCGCCGCCTTGTCGTGACCGGCCTGCATTTCGGCGGCGGTGAGCTTGCCGTCGCCATTGGCATCCATCTTCGCGAACATCTTGGCCGAACCGGCCGCATGTTCGGCGGAGGAAATGCGGCCGTCGCCGTCGGTGTCGATGGCCTTGATCTTGTCGGCCGAGGACATCTTCATGCGGTCCGCCTTGTCGCCCGCGCCCTTGGCGGCCCAATGCGCGTCCATCTCGGCGGCGGTCACGTAGCCGTCCTTGTCGGCATCCATCGCGGTGAACATCTGCTGCGCGCCAGCGCTGTGCTCGGCACTGGTGACCACGCCGTCGTTGTTGGCGTCCATCTTGTCCATCTTGGCGGCCTTGTCACCCGCCATGGCCAATGCCGGGAGCATCAGCACGGCGCCAAGCGCCACGTTCATCAGGTTGCGTTTCATCCTGCCCTCCGCAGGTCTGGGTGTGGCCCGAGCCTGCGCGTGCATTCGTTGTGCTGCCGTCAACCGGGCGCGAAGCGGCAGGCGCATGGCTGAATCGCTCAGCGGGGCTGTTGCATGGAAACGGTTTACGCGAGCAGTTGCCGCTGATTGGCGACACCGGCGGCCTCGGCGGCCGCCGGTGCAGCGTTTCGACAGGCTGACGAGGACCGCGTCAGCCGCTGATCGCCAATCGCTCATGGTGGTAGCGACGCACCGCCGCGAACCACAACAACGCCGCCAACCCGAAGCCCGCGCCGAGATACACCGCCCATACCTGCATGTCGATCGTCTCGTGTCGCGTGATCTTCTGCAGCATCTGGTTCTGCGCCAGGAACGGCACCGCGAAATGCCACAGCTGGGTCTTCAGCGGGTACACCATCAGCGCGTAGCCGGGCAGCATCGGCAACAGCATCAGCCAGGTCATGTGGCTCTGCGCCTCCTTCATGCTCTTGGCCGCCGCCGCCAGGTACGTCAGCAACGACGTACCGATGAACAGCATCGGCATGAGCACGAAGAGCATCTGCACCATCGACAGGTAGCTGACGTTGAGCTGCCGCGCCGCACCGGTGGCAAACATCGCGCTGAACTTGAACGCCAGTAGCGTGAGCAGCAGCGATACCATGCCGATGACGCATGCTGCGGCGATCTTGCCGCTCACCACTGCACTGCGCGGTGCCGGCGTGGCCAGCAGCGGCTCCAGCGACTGGCGCTCGCGCTCGCCGGCGGTGGCGTCGAGGATCAGGTATGCACCGCCGAGGAAGGACGTGATGATCAACAACACCGGCAGCAGCAGCGACATGTAGAAGCCACGCTTGGCCTCCGCCGTCGCCAAATCCTGCATGCCGACATCCACCGGCCGCGCGACCTGCGCATCGATGCCGCGTGCCAGCAGGCGCAATGCGCCCACCTGCTGCCCGTAGGCACCCAACGCCGCCTGCAGGCGCGTGCTGGGAATGTCGGCATCACGCCGCGTGGTATCGCGCAGGATCTCCACCAGCGCTGGACGCCCTTCCCGCCATGCCTGCGCGTAGTCGTCGCTGATGCGCATGGCCACGTCGATGTCCTGGCTGCGGATCGCCGCGGTCAGGTCGTCGGGTGCGGTGACCGCGTTCAGTCCCTGCGCCTTGAGGAAGGCGACCAGGTTCGGCGCGGCTTGCGCATTGACGGTGGGAATGTCCAGCGGCTTGTCGATCTGAGTCTTCACCCGCGACTCGGCCAGCATGTTCATGCCCAGGATCAACACCGGATACAGCAGCGGTGCGAGCAGCAGCGAAAGCAGCAGCGTGCGACGGTCGCGCGAGATGTCACGCAGTTCCTTGCGCATCACCGTCCACACGGTGGCGAGCAGGCCGCGCTTGTTGGGTTCCCTCTGGTTCATGCGTGCAGTCCCTCGTCCGAGCCGATCGCCTTGACGAAGGCGTCCTCCAGGTTGTCCTCGCCGGTCTGCGCGCGCAGCTCGTCGGCCGTGCCGGCGGCGACTACCGTCCCCTTGGCAATGATGGCGATGCTGTCGCACAGCGCCGCCACCTCCTGCATGATGTGGCTGGAGAAGATCACGCAGCGCCCTTCCTCGCGCAGCTGGCGCAGGAAGCCACGCAGCGCGCGGGTGGTCATCACGTCCAGGCCATTGGTGGGTTCGTCGAGGATGACGTTGCGCGGGTCGTGCACCAGCGCGCGGGCGATGGCGGTCTTGGTGCGCTGGCCCTGGCTGAAGCCTTCGGTCTGGCGGTCGAGGATGTCGTCCATGTCCAGGGCCTTGGACAGCACGCGCACGCGCTCGGCGATATGCGAGGCCGACATGCCATGCAGCTGGCCGAAGTAGGCGATGTTCTCGCGTGCGGTGAGGCGCTTGTACACACCGCGCGCGTCCGGCAGCACGCCGAGGCGGCGGCGCACGGCGATGGGGTCGGTGACGGTGTCGATACCGTCCACGGTGACCCGGCCGCTGTCGGGCGCCATCAGGGTGTAGAGCATGCGCAGCGTGGTGGTCTTGCCCGCGCCATTGGGGCCGAGCAGGCCGGTGATGCGTCCATCGCCCGCGCTGAAACTCACTCCGTCCACGGCCTTGACCAGGCCGGTGCGGGTCTTGAACGACTTGTGCAGGTCTTCGGCGACGATCATGCCGCGTCCTCCAGTGTGGCAATGGCGTGCATCAGGGTTCCCATCCGTTGAACGAGGTGAAGGCCGGCACGCGGTTGAGATCCTGCACGCAGGTGGCATCGAGCGATTTCGCATCGCCCTTGTCGAGGAACTGGCCGATCAGCTTGGGCACGCAGCCCAGCGCCATCACGCTGTGGCCCTGGCCCGGCGCGATGACGTGCTTGCCGTTGGGCAGGTGCGCCAGCACGCGTTCGGCGTAGCGCGGCGGCGTGACCGGATCGAGCTCGCCGGACAGCAGCAGCACCGGCACGTTTCCAGTGAGCGGCGCGGTGAAGCCGGCCGGCGCGGTACCGCTGGCCCACACCGGGCAGGCGGCGAAGAACATCTGCGCCACCTCCGGGCCAAGCAGCGTGGAAGCGGCGGCATCGGAAGGCTGGTAGCGGCCGGCATCCTCGGCGCAGATCACCGACCACTGCATCAGGCGGTTCATCTGCCCGCCCATCTGTCGGTTGGCCAGCTGGGCCAGGGACATCAGCGGCTCGTAGCGGCCCTTGGAGGCCTCGTCCAGTACCAGCGGCAGCAGCGAGGCCGTCTGCGGGGCATAGGAGAACGCGAACGCCAGGCCGACCACGGTGTCGGCGGTGACCTTGCCATGGGCGATCTCGCCGGTACCCGGGTGGCGGTAGTCCACCTCCACCGGCGCTTCGCGCAACCGCGCCAGCACGTTGCGCAGCTGTTCGTGGGTATCGGTGGGGAAGCGCTTGGCGCAGGTGGGTTCCTGGCGGCACTGGGCGGCCTGCAGCTTGATCGCGTCCTCGAAGGTGGTGGCGAACTCGCCGCCGACCACCAGGTCGTTCGGGGCCACGCCATCGATCACCAGCGCACGAACGTGCTGCGGGTAGCGCTTGGCGTACTGTTGCGCGACGCGCGTGCCATAGGAGACACCGACCAGATCGATGCGCGGCGCTTCAAGTGCCGCGCGCACCGCGTCCAGGTCACCGATGGCCTCGGTGGTGGTGTAAAAGCGCGTGTCGGTGGTGGGCTTGAGCGCGGCGGCGCAGCGGGCTGCGTAATCGGCCACGACCTTGGCGGCGTCGGCGACGTCTTCTTCCGGCAGGGCGAGCGGCTTGCCGTCGGGGCCGAGGCATTCGAGCGGATGCGAACCGCCGGTACCGCGCTGGTCGACGAGGAACACGTCGCGCTGCTTGCGCGTTTCGGCCAGCGCGATCTCGACGATGCTGGCCACGTCGGTGGCCGACTGGCCCGGCCCGCCGGCGATGAAGAACACCGGTTCCAGGTCGGTGGCGCCGTCGTTCTTGGATTCCAGCCAGGCGATCTTGAGATCGATCTTGCGGCCGGCCGGTGCGGCGGGATTCTCCGGCACCGCGAGGGTCGCGCACTGTGCCTCCACGTTGCCGGCGGCCTGGGCCGAGGTCAGCGTGCAGGGATGGAACTTGAGCGAGCCGCGCGTGCGGGTGACGGGCGCTTCTTCCGCCACGGCACCGCGCGGCTTGGGCGCGGCCTTGGCCGGCGTGCCGGCGGTGGCGGGGGTCGGTGCCGGGTGGCTGGCACGCCACTGGCGATAACCGACCAGCGCCGCCACCACCAACAGCGCCAGGATGAACCTGACCTTCTTGGACATCTGCGTTTCCTTCCTGAGTCTTCGTTCCAAGACGCGGCGATGCGGCCGGTGTGACCGCCCCCGCGCTCCCCACTTCAACATCTCATGATTCGTACAGGAAAATCCCTTCGATGGCTTCCCCGAACAGGCGTGCGATGCGGAACGCCAGCGGCAGGCTGGGATCGTACTTGCCGGTCTCCAGCGCGTTGACCGTCTGCCGGGACACGCCCAGTTCCTCGGCCAGCTGGCCCTGCGACCAGCCTTGCGCCTCGCGCAGTTCGCGCAGCCTGTTGTTCACTGGTAACGGCGCCGCAGCCACAGGCTGGCGAACAAGCGCACCAGCAGGATGCCCGCGAAGACCCACGACATGGCCGGCTCTGCTTCGATATGGATGAGGCCGAAGCGCTGAAGCACCCAGGCCGAGAAGTAGAGCTGCGGGACCACCAGCGCGGCGATGGCCAGCGATTCCAGCTCGATCTTGCGCTGCAACTCGTCGGCGTCACGCAGGTAGCGCAGCGCGGCGCGCAGGAGCAGGACGATGGCCGCGAGCGGCAACACGCAGACCACGGCGACAAGCCACGGGCCGTGCGATTGCGTGGAGAGCCAGGGCGAGAGGATCAGCAGCGCGAGGTAGACCAGCAGGCCAGGCGTAGCCTCGCGCAGGTAGCGACGGGAGAGCTGCTGCTGGAGGCGGTCGGACTCGTCGGGCAGCCACTGCGGCCGCAGCGTGTGCAAGGCGCAGACGAGCAGCAGTGCGACGCCCATTCCCCAGGCGAGGCCGGCGGTGAAGTCGTGGTAACGCAGCGGCAAGCCGAGCGCCGGGAGATAGGCTGCCGCGGCGAGGAGCGCGGTCAACACGGCCAGGCCGCGCAGGCGGTTGCCGCGAGAAAGCAATCCGGACACCTTGGGTTCCCCTGTCAATGACGCTTTACATCAGGATGAAGGGCCCGGGGTCGTCTGTCAAGCTCGCTTTACATGCATCTTTTCTGGGTGCATGGGAGGCATCGGCCATGCGTTGGACAGAACGCCATAGTTTGTATCCGACTTACAAACTATGGTGCACAGGAAGATTTACAAACTTTGGTGCACATACCAGGGCGCGGCCGGAGGAGTCGCCTTTAGCTTTCGCCTCTATGAAGGGCAATCCATTGCCCGCTATCGATCCAGAGCAACCGTCTACGGGGCGTCGCGCGCTTCGCCAGTCCCCAGTCGCGCCAGGATCTCAGGATCCCTGATACCGCTTGCGTTCTTTCTGGAACCCTAGATCAAGCGCATACCACGCCTAAGCAACCAACGGCGTAGCGCGCGAATGGCACGCTGCATTGAGTAGTCGTGCGATGACCGCTTCCGACCCAAAACGGACATCCGTCTCGCCCTCACCGTGTCGACGACGCCACTCCGCTTTCGACTTGGTGTGGACATTCGCTGCCTATGAAAGGCTGGCCACTCCAGTCACGGGGTGGCGAACATGCCGCAATGCGCTAGCCAGCTTGCGATGCTGAAGTGACGGGGGCTTTAGTGGGAGAGCCGCAACTTTTGCCGGACATCCTCGATTGGATACCATGCTTCGTAAGAATATCCACCGGACAGGGCTATGACCGAAGAGCTGCCGCCAACTACTGTTCCGCGTAACCTTCAGCTCTCACTAATAGGGTTCCCGAGCCAAGAGACTGCGGACATATTCATTCCGCTGATGACCGAAGCAATTCTGGATTGCGGTCGATTTCTTCACTTAGAACGGCTTGCCGGCGTGACGGAGGGCTTTGACTTCAAAGCTACTCTGGAGTCAGTGGAACTAGGCTACGAGTCTAGGCTTGCCACGCAATACACGAATAACGGCGACGTCGTGGCTGTGGCAAAAGCTATGAATGTCCTCAGGGACGGCAAGGTCATGTCCCATGTTGTCTACAACGCCAACCTGATCTATGCGCTGACAGACCCTGATGACGAATACCATCTTGATGCGCTACACATCATTGCTCATGAGTTTGGCCATGTCGTAGAACTCAAATGGCGCGACGAAGCGATGCCCGGGATTCTTCCAGCCTGAAGCTACCCAACTCAACGCTCGGCGCGCCTAGCTTACTGTCGCCCAAGGGAGCCGCCTCGCACGCTCAGCCGAACGGAGCGAAAGAGGTGCCGGAGTCGGTCCACCTCAGCCAGCGATGTGGGTTTTTGAGAAAGTTGCGATGAGTCTGCTGATTTGATATCTAAGCAGAGTCGCCGGCGGGGAAGGCCGGTATGACTATTGGCCCCATTGCATGTTCATTCGAGCGGGACTCGCGGTCGGATGTCGTTCGTCTGCGCGTCACGATGCGCCGTTGATCGTATGGAAGATTTGGAGGACAAGGAATGGAGCGGTTCTCGTTCGTCCGGTTCGTGTT
The DNA here is from genome assembly GCA_023386795.1 of Pseudomonadota bacterium. GTDB lineage: Bacteria > Pseudomonadota > Gammaproteobacteria > Xanthomonadales > Xanthomonadaceae > Stenotrophomonas_A. Next base: position 26,986 of record JAEWJB010000173.1, on the reverse strand, counting down.
GGCAAGCTCGCACGGCACATCGTTTCCCAACGCGGATACAGCGGGCCATCTGCGTAAAGTTATGCTTGGCGTTATGGCGACTTGCCTTGGGCTTGTCGCGTTCGACGCCATTGCGCAGGAGTTACGATACGACCAAAAGTATCTGGAGCGCATACAACAGTCGCAGGACATCGGTCGGTACTCTGCTAGTTCGTTTGGCGATCAGATCAACCTGAAGAACGGTGGGGTTGAATTCCGCTGGACCGATGTTGATATTCCTGGCAATAGCAAACTTCCTGTCCGACTCCAGCGCTCGCTGGTGATTGAGGACCAGTCAGCCGGCAGGAGCGGCAGCCTGGGCGGCTTTGACGTTGGAGGCGCGATCGATATCCCCTACCTGAAAGGTGTTTTTGCCTCTTCGGGCTGGCAAGTGACCGGGTCCAATCCAAATGCGCGGTGTAGCGCACCAGGTGCGCCTCCCGGCACTAGCAGTATCCCGTCTCGGGACTTCTGGTCAGGAAATTGGCTGCATCTACCCTGGGGCGGCGAACAGCTTATGCTGCCATCTGCCGGCAGCCCGTTGCCTGCGCCAAGTGATGGCGTGAGCCACCCATGGGTCACAAAGGATTTTTGGCGAATCTCGTGCTTGGCTGCCACTAAGAACGGGTATCCGGGCGAGGGATTCGTCGCGCTATCGCCAGAGGGCGACAGGTACTACTTCGACTGGGTGGTGACCAAGACCCATCCAACGATGTCAAAGCGCATCGGCAATTACTCCGCGTCTGCAAGCGTAAGCCGAGTCGCAGTGTTCTTCCTCGTGAGCAGAATCGAGGACCGCTTCGGAAATTGGGTGAGCTACACCTATAACGGCGACCAGCTAGCTCGGATTGATGCAAGCGACGGCCGTTTCATCCGTGTAACTTCGATGAGCGGGAGCAACATTGCGGCCGTGGAGACTAGCGTGGGCAATTGGAGCTACGCCTACAGCGCCGGCGCACTCACAGTCACGCGGCCTGATGGCTCGCAATCCAGGTACGCGCAGACTGGTCAGATGCTCGTCTACCCAACACCATCGTTACCCCTCTACGACGGTACGCCCAACTGCCCGGCTCCAGAGCCATCAACTGGATCGTTCAGCTACCAGGTGACGCTGCCGAGTAACGCGACCGCATCGTACGCCTTCCAAGCGCAGCGCCACTACACGCACAACGTCCCGAAGATCTGTAACTCATTCCTGGACGCGGCAGGTCCTAGCACTAGCTATCAGTTCCTCTCGATTCCGAACTTTACTGACAGTTTTACGCTGATCAGCAAGACCGTCTCAGGTCCGGGGTTGCCTTCTCGTCAATGGACCTACTCTTACGAGATCGGTGCCCAGCCGCTTGCCTTCGAGTCGCGCTGCTCGACCTCCACCGGTACCGTCTGCTCCAAGACCATACAGACGGAGGTGAGAGGCCCGGAAGGGGAGATGCAGCGCTATACCTTCGGCGCCTGGTATCTCTACAACAGTGGCCAGGACATGGGAGTTGAGACGGGTTCTCTCGTGGGAAGTGGAGGATCACAGGTCTTCAACGTGCTGAGCAAGACCGAGAACGAGTACATCACCAGCGAAGAAGTGGCGGGGATGCCGTTCCCTGATCAGGTCGGTCCGACCACGCTGAACGACTACGTCGCCAGTGCGGCACTCCGGCCGTTGAAGGGACGAACGATCACGCAGCAAGGGGAAACATTCCATTTTACGGTGAACGCGTTCGACGTATTTGCAAGACCGATCTCGGTGACGCGGTCCTCAAGCCTTGGCGATTCGCTTAGCGAGACCACCGTATATAGCGACAACTTTGCCAAATGGGTGTTGGGCCAGACTGCTAGCGTGACAAAGACGTCGCCCGGACTGGCCCAGGTGATGTCCGCGGTTACCTACGATGCTACAACTGCACTGCCTACACATCTCCGGAGGTTCGGGCAGTTGCAGCAGACGGTCTCCTACAACACGGATGGCACCGTCGCTACGGTGACCGACGGGAATAGCAACACCACGACACTGAGCAATTGGAAGCTGGGTCTGCCGCAAACCGTTGGCTATGCTAACGGCACGCAAGAGTCGGCAGTGGTCGATAGCAGGGGCTGGATCAGCTCGACCACCGATGAGAACGGCTTTACTACGTCATACACGTACGATGCGATGGGTCGGCTGAGCGGGATCACTTACCCTGCTGGTGACACAGTGACGTGGTTGCCCACAACCGTCGCGTTCGTACCTGTTGCCTCGGCAGAATTCGGCATTCCTGCAGGTCATTGGCGCTTAACCGTGTCCACCGGGAACGCCCGCAAAATTACTTACATGGATGGCTATTGGCAGCCGCTGCTGGTACAGGAATACGACGCTGCCAACCAGGCGGGGACCCAGCGCTTCTCCCGCTTCTCATACGACGGGAAAGGCCGAACAGTATTTAGCTCCTACCCATCTACAGCTGATAGTGCTAGTACGGGGAACTGGACTACCTACGATGCACTGGATAGGCCGACTTCGGTCAGCCAGGACAGCGAGCAGGGCATCCTGACCACAACGACCGAGTATTTGCCCGGACTCATCACGCGCACGACTAATCCGCGCCTGAAGGCAACCGTAATTGGCTACATGGCTTACGACACGCCCAGCACTGATTGGCCGGTGAGCTTCAGTTTGCCAGAAGGTGTCTACTTAGACATTGACCGTGATGAACACGGAAAGCCGCTCACCATCACTCGCCGCAACGCCGACGGTTCCCTGGCAGTTGCCCGCAGCTACAGCTATGACAGCTACCAGCAGCTGTGTCGCAGTGTAGAACCCGAATCGGGCGCCACGCTGAGTGGTTACGACGGCGCTGGTAACCTAGCGTGGTCTGCATCTGGGCTGCCCGTGGACCAGGCCTGCGAGGCCAACGGCACGACCACCGCCGTAGCCGTCCGTAAGGTCAGCCGCACGTACGATGCTCGTAACCAGATCAAATCGCTCTCTTACCTGGATCAGCAGGTCCAGGGCAGCCCGCTTCCCGGCACTTTCATCACCACTTACAACTACTACCCGGATGGCAAGTTGCAGGCCATGGCCAGTAATGATCCGGCCGGCAATCTCGTCACGACAACCTACAGCTATAACCGCAGACGTTTTCCCACTGGAGAGCGCCTGCAATGGGGCGACGTGGATTGGTCTGTAGGCTATGGCTATGACGCGAATGGCAGTCTGGCTACGCAGATCTCTCCAGATTTGAATCTTGACTTTGCTCCCAATGCCATGGGGCAACCAACCAAAGCGGGTAGCTATGCCACAGGAGTGAGCTATTTCCCCAACGGTGCGGTCAAGCAGTTCACATATGGCAATGGCATCGTGCACTCCATGGTGCAGAACGCCCGCCAGTTACCCGCGCGCAGCAGCGATACGGGTGGCGGATACCCGCTGGACATGGCCTACGCTTATGACCAGGCTGGCAATGTCTCCAATGTCACCGACTACGCAAGCGGTCGTCAGACCCGAGCGATGACATACGACGGGCTGGACCGATTGTTGACCGCCCAGTCGGCCATGTTTGGCGGTAGTCCTGCTGCCTACAGCTACGATGTGCTGGACAATCTGAAGTCAGTGAATATCAAGGGGCGCGACTGGAGCTACGTCTACAACGCACGAAACCAGCTGCAAAATATCATGAGCGGCGGCGCGACCGTAGGCGGCCTGGACTACGACGAACAGGGCAACCTGAAGAACAAGAGCGGCACCAACTTCAGGTTTGATTACGGCAACCGTCTACGCGAAGTCGTGGGGCGCGCCAACTACCTGTATGACGGCGCTGGCCGTCGCGTCCTAGATTTCACGACGGGCGCCAAGCGTAGCTTCTACAGCCAGAGTGGTCAGCTGCTATATGCCGATGATCAGCGCCAAGGTAAGACCACCGCTTACGTGTATCTTGCGGGGTCTCTGGTGGCGGGAGTATCCAACTATACCGGACCACTTCCTCCCGCTCCCACCTCGGCGCCAACGCTGAGCGCGCCCGCCAGCAACTCCACTGGGGCGTATACGATCAGCTGGAGCAGCGTGGCCACCGCTAGCTCCTACAAGCTGGAAGAGAGCAGCGATGGCGGCGCCAGTTGGAACCAGATATCAAATGCCAATGACACGACTAGCCAGGTCGCCGGGCGTCTAGGTGGCACCTATTCTTATCGCGTATCTGCATGTAATCGTGGTGGCTGCGGACCACTTTCCAGTGTTGGCAGCACCACAGTGGCACGTCCGCCTGTGTCGAGTCCGACGTTGACAGTTCCAGTCACGAATAACACGGGTGGCTACTCAGTAAGCTGGACCGCCGTGGCGACGGCAACCAGTTACACGCTTGAGGAGAGCGTCAATGGTGGTTCTACCTGGACCCAGGTCTATAGCGGTCCAGCCACCAGTGCGCCTGTGAGTGGCAAGACAAACGGCACGTATAGCTACCGCGCATTGGCCAGTAACCCGAATGGGGCAGGACCGTATTCGGCAGTTGTCACTACCACCGTCTCTCTGCCACCCCAGACGGCGCCGGCTCTAACCGTACCGGGACCTGCCAACAACACCACGGGTAGCTACACCGTGTCCTGGAGTGCGGTTGCTCTGGCAAGCCGCTACGAACTAGAAGAGAGCGCTGACGGGGGAGGCAACTGGACTCAGCGATACAACGGCAGCGCCTTGTCTTGGCCTGCAAGCGGAAAGGGCTCGGGCACGTACACGTATCGCGTGCGGGCTTGCAATGCGATCGACTGCGGGCCGTATTCCAGCTTGGCATCGATCACTGTCCTGCTGGCCCCGACGGGTGCACCAACGCCTTCGGCTCCGTCGAGTAGCTATACGGGCACCTACACGGTTACTTGGACATCCGTAGTGGGCGCGGCTTGGTACGTGGTTCAAGAGAGCATGAGCTCCGGCGCATTTGCCGACGTTGGTGTGCTAGCACCCACGAGCATCTTGATCTCCGGAAAGGGTTCGGCTAGCTATCGCTATCAGGTAAGGGCGTGCAACTCAACAGGATGTGGGCCATGGTCTTCCGTGGCCACCGTCGTAGTGATCTTGCCGCCGACAACTGCTCCTACTCTGTCCATTCCGGCTACAAGCACTAACGGCAGCTATGGCATGAGCTGGACCTCCGTGCAGACGTCGATCAACTATCAGGTTGACGAAAGCACGGATTCTGGTGCGAGCTGGCACGCGTTTATCACCACGTCGGAACTGGGCGCGAGCGCGTCTGGCAAAGGAGACGGGACATATCTGTATCGCGTACGGGCGTGCAACGTGGCCGGTTGCAGTAGTGTTTACTCTGCGGCGGTTAGCATTTCCGTCGTCCTACCTCCTCCTGTGCCGACAGGGCTTTTGGTGACCTACCCCAGGCCCGTCAATAACGTTGTTAAGTACCGCGCATCGTGGAATGCGTCTGCGGGCGCGGACAACTATGAGTTGGATGGGTTGTGGGGCTATAGCGGCCCACTGACTCGCGCCACGATGACCATAAGCGGTACGCCAACGGGCTCTTACAAGGTGAGGGCGTGCAAACAGGGCGTCTGTTCCGCTTGGTCCGCCTCCGTTGTTGCACAGGAGCTCTGAATGAATGCGATTCAGTGGCGAGGGCCCATCTCCTCCGACAAGGGTTGCCGACGAGGAACCGTTCGTTCGAGGCTAGTCATAGCTAGGAGGTCGGCAGCATGAAGCAAATCATTCTAATATTGCTTACGCTCATCTCATCGGTTAGCGCGCACGCCCAAGATGTCGTGTATTACCACACCGACGCATTGGGCTCGCCAGCAGCCATCACTGATGCCAACGGAAACGTTATTGAGCGCAGCGAGTATGAGCCATACGGACTTCTGTTGAATCGCGTTCTCGCTGACGGACCAGGTTATGCAGGGCAGGTTTCCGATGCGGCTTCCAGGATGAGCTATATGGATCAGCGCTATTTCGATCCTGAGCTCGGAAACTTCATTAGCGTTGACCCGGTCTCAATAGCGGACAACGGAGACCCTCGCTCTTTCAATCGCTACTCCTATGCGTTCCGAAATCCCTATCGATTTATAGATCCGGATGGAAGGGAGAGTTGGTCAATTACCGGCTCTTCCAATGTACTGCCTGCAATGAGTGAAGCGTGCGGGGGCGACAACGGATGTATGCGTGAGGCCGGTGGGCAATTGGCGAGAGCTGAGCTCGAGATGACGGCCTCGTTCATTCCAGCAGAGCGTTTGCTAATGCTCGGCGGAAATGTCCTGCGGTTGGGCATCCAGGCGCGACGTGTAGAGCGTTTGGTGGCGGCCGCCAATGTAGAATTCAGGAATGGTCTATCGGTCGCAGCTCGGAAGATCGAGTCCCATTCGCAGCGCATTGGCGGTACGTGGGGAAAATTGACGGGAACGGTGGCTGAGAAGAACGCTCAAGCGGAGAAGATGGTTCGAAGTGTCTTAAGCAATAAGAATGCTGTGAGAGAGGAACTGGCAGGCGGTGGGTTCGAAATCAGAGTAGGTAAGGATGGTCAGGGGATACGCTTCAACAAGGACGGAAGCTTCAATACTGTCTTAGATCCTAGAAAGGTGAGGGAATGAGCAATTTCACCGTCGACTTTGTGAGCCCTGTAGAGTACGAATATCTTGCCGCGGAGATATCGTACGAGGGGCAGTTGGTTTGCAGGATTAGGGCTGAAAAAGCGCAGCTGGAATTGGAGTTTTTCTTCGAGTTCAGGATGCCCATAGTTCCGCTCGCAGTTCCACTCGAAGAGTTCATGAAACTGGTATCAGAGCTTGCGGAGGAAGTGAAGTCCCTGCGAGCGCAACAAACCTAGGCCGCGAGCGTCCCGGCTGCCCTGTTCGCCATTTCGACTAGTCTTTAGCTTTGCCGGCGGCTGCCCACGCGGGGGCCTGTCGCCCAGCTCCATCGCCATTGCCATCACGCTTGGCTTTGCGCTCTGCTCGATCATTTCGGTGGCAGCACCTACCTTTGCGCCGGCCGCGCACTTAGGGGATCCACAAGGCACGTTCACAGTCTCGAGACTGATCGATCTCGGCCGGCCGTTCCACGGCTACCAGGCCGCGCAGGTCGTCACCGAATCGCTTGGCCGCCCGATCCTCGTTCGCTAAGGTCCACCATCTGTGCGATGCAAACTATGGTGTTGGGGAACGGGCTCCCTGTCCCACATATGCCCATGAAAATATGGGTTTTCTACAAACTATGCTCCGTCATATGGCGCACCAATAAGCTCGCATGGTGTCCTTGCATACAAACTTCGCTGGGTGTGGCAGCACAAACTATGCCCTTCTGCCCAGCGTCAGCTAATGCGCGCGACGCCCCGCCGCTCCCACCACACCGCTACCGCCCAGAGCAGCAGGCCGATCACCGCCGTCGCCGCACCCACATAGCCGGTCGATGCCGGGCTGTGTCCCGCATCGATCGCCATCCCACCCAGCCATGGACCGAGCGCGTTGGCGGTATTGAACGCTGCGTGGTTGGAAGCGGCCGCCAGCGTCTGGGCCTCGCCGGCCGCATCCATCAGCCGCGTCTGCAGGATCACCGCGAGCGCGCCCATCGTGCCCACGGCCACCACCGCGATCAGCACGCTCCATAGGCTGTGCGCGGCCAGTGGATACAACAGCAACACCGCGATCGACCACACCAGCACCAGACCCGCCGCGCGGAACTGGAAGCGGTCCACCAGCCAGCCGCCGGCGAAATTGCTGATCAGCGCGCCGATGCCGAAGGCGCCCACGGCCAGCGGCATCCAGCTTTCCGATACGCCGGTCACGCGCACCAGCGTTGGCGAAAGATAGGTGAACACGCAGAACATGCCCGCGAAACCAATCGCGCCGATCGCCAGCGCCAGCCATACCTGCGGGCGATTGAATGCCTTCAGCTCGCGCATCGGCGTGGTGCGTGGCTCGTTGGGGTCCGGGGCGAGGAAGCGCGCGATCAACGCCACGGTAATCACCGCCAGCACGCTCACCAGGCCGAAAGCGATGCGCCAGCTGGCGTGCTGGCCCAGCCAGGTGGTCAGCGGGTTGCCCACCAGGATGGCCACCGACAAACCGAGCAGTACCTTGGAGACCGCCGCGCCGCGTTGTTCGGGCGGGCTGATCGCGGCGGCCACCAGCATCGCCACGCCGAAGTACGCACCATGCGGTAGGCCGGCGACGAACCGCGCCAGCAGCGCGATCTCGTAGTTCGGCGCCAGCGCGCTGCCCAGGTTGCCCACTGCGTAGAAACCCATCAGCAGGAGCAACAGCGTGCGTCGCGGCAGCCGCGCGCCCGCGAAGGCGAGCACCGGCGCGCCGACCACCACGCCGACGGCATACGCGCTGATCAGGTGCCCGACCTGGCTCTCGCTGATGCCCAGGCCACGGCTGATCTCCAGCATCAGCCCCATGCTGGCGAATTCGCTGGTGCCGATGGCGAACCCGCCCAGCGAGAGCGCAATGAGGATCAGCAGGCGTTGGGCGGCAGTAAGCCGCGAGGCAAGCGCCTCGGGAGCATGGTTCATCGCGGGGGAATCGACGTGGGGATTGGTAATGCTGCATGGCAACACCGCGCAAGTCGAGGCCACGACCGCAACAGTGCGCGCCACCCACGCCCTTTCGTGCGCGTGCGCGCGCAGTCGCCTAGACTCGCGGCGGCCGATCTTGGGAGGGATTCGATGCGACTGCCGGGGGTATTCGGGCGCTGCTGCGTCCTGTTCGGATGGATGTGCGCGGTCTCGATGGCCTCCGCTTCTCCACAGCCACGCGAGGCGACGCTAAGCGTGGGGCCGGCGATGGTCGAGCTCATCGGCCCCTGGCGATTCCACCTCGGCGACGACCTGCGCTGGGCCGCCGTGGATTTCGACGACGCCGACTGGGAAACGGTCGACCTGGCGGCCGAGCCCGGGTCCCACGATGGCGACGTGGGGCTGCCGGGCTATGTGGCCGGCTGGAACCAGCGCGGCCATGCCGGCTACCACGGCTTCGCCTGGTACCGGCTGGACGTCACCGTGGACGCAGCGCGCGGGGAGGCGCTGGCGCTCGCCGGACCGACCCTGGTCGACTCCACCTACCAGCTTTACGTGGACGGGAAACCCGCGGGCGGACCCGGCGATTTTGCCAGCGAGACGCCGCGCGCCTACAGCGTCCGGCCCAGCGTGTTTGCGCTGCCCACGCCCGCGACGCCGGGCCCGCGCACCTATCACCTGGCGATGCGCGTGTGGATGGACCCTGCCGACGCGGGCAGCGACACCGGTGGCGTGCACGTCGCGCCGACCCTCGGCACCGCCGGGGGCATCGCGCAGTTGCATGAGGTGCAGTGGCTACGGACATTCAAGGGTTATGTCGTGGATGCGGTCGAACCCTTCGCCTTCGTGCTGCTGGCGATCATGGCGCTGGCGATACCGGCGGGCGACGGCCGGCGGCGCGCCTGGCTGGTCTGCGCGCTGCTGCTGCTTGCCGCACTGCGCATCAACCAGGTGACCTACGCCTGGACACCGTGGCAAAGCCTGCGTGGCTACGACATCGCCACGGCGGTGGTCCTGCGTCCCCTCACGATCGCCGCCTGGATCCTGGCGTGGCGTGAATGGTTTGGCGTGCGGCAACCGCGCTGGCTCCCCGCCGCTGTCATCGCGCTGGCCGGCGTCCATGTCGCCCTGGCACTGGTCGGACGGCCGTGGTTCCTGACGGAGGCGGCGGCGGGCCTGGGCAGTACCGCCAATGGGCTGGTGAAGGCAGTACGCCTGGTCGACGCGGCGTTGTACCTGGGGGTGCTGGGCATGGGCCTGCGCCGATCGCCGACGCTGGCCGGGGGCGTGGCGGCGTTGGCCGCGCTACTCGTCGGCGTGGGGCTGTTCGCGGGCGAAGTCAGCGCGCTCGGCGTCCCCGGCATCTGGTTCCCGTACGGCGTCGGCGTGGCACGCGGGCAGTACACCTACGCCGCTTTCGTCGCCGTGTTGTTCGGGCTCATCCTCTGGCAGGCCCGGCGGGCATTACGCCGGCCGGGCGTGCCGGCCGCTGCATGAGGCCGGGCCGGATACCGGCCCTCGCCCACGCGGAGTGAAGGCTCACTTGCTGCTGACGTACTTCTCGCGACGAATCTGCGCGCCCGGCAGGCCGGCTTCCTTCAGTGCCTCGAAGCAGGCATCGACCATGTTGGGGTTGCCACACAGGTAGACGATGTCGCGTGCCGGGTCCGGGGCGAACTCCGGCAGGTATTGCTGCACGTAGCCGTGGCGCGCGTCCGGGTGGGCGCCGTCAGGAATGCCGCGCGAGTAGCACGGCACGTAGCGGAACGCCGGGTGCGCGTCGGCGAAGGCGCGGAAGTCCTCGCCGTACAGCAATTCCTCATCATTGCGCGCGCCCTGCAGCAGCACCACCTCGATGCCGCGCTCGGCAATGGCCTGGGCCAGCAGCGGCAGCATCGAGCGGTACGGGGTGACGCCGGTGCCGGTGGCGATCAGCAGGTAGCGCTGGTTGTGGTCGCCCGGCTGCAGGCAGAAGCGCCCATAGGGCCCGCTGGCCTGCAGGGGGTGGCCGGGGGCCAGGGCCTCGAACAGCGCGGTGGCTGCGCCGCCGGGCACGAAGCTGACGGCGATCTCCACCGCTTCGCCCGGCCCCAGCGCGTGGTCATGGATGGTCGCCAGCGAATAGCTGCGCTTGGCGGGGGTGCCGTCGGCGTATTCGAAATGGACCTGGATGAACTGGCCGGGCTGGAAATCCAGGGGCTGGCCGTCATCGCGGACGAAACGATAGTGGCCGACCGTGGGCGCGATCATGCGGCGGTCGACGAGCTTGAGGGGGAATTGGACGGGCACGAGGCGGAATGGAACAGTCTGTAGCCGGGGCCAGGCCCGCGGGGGGCTTCTATAATAACGGCTGTATTTTCGGAGCGCCGGCCTGCCGGCGAAGGCACGAGCTTGAACCCGGATTCCCGTTCCCAGGCCCCCGCGCTGCGCGTGCAGGACCTGCGCAAGACCTACGACAACGGCGTGCAGGCGCTCAAGGGCGTCTCGCTGGAGGTGCAGGAGGGCGACTTCTTCGCCCTGCTCGGCCCCAACGGCGCCGGCAAGTCCACCCTGATCGGCATCGTCTCCTCGCTGGTGAACCTCACCGAGGGACAGGTCGAAGTGTTCGGCACCGACCTGGTGCGCGAGCGCAGCGCGGCCATGCGCTTGATCGGCCTGGTCCCCCAGGAGATCAACTTCAACCTGTTCGAGAAGCCCTTCGACATCCTGGTGAACTACGCCGGCTTCTACGGCATGCCGCGCGAGGAAGCCGAGGCGCTGGCCGAGGCCGAGCTCAAGCGCGCGCACCTGTGGGAAAAGGCCCAGGTGATGAGCCGCACGCTGTCCGGCGGCATGAAGCGCCGGCTGATGATCGCCCGCGCGATGATGACCCGCCCGCGCCTGCTGATCCTCGACGAGCCCACCGCCGGCGTGGATATCGAGATCCGCCGCGACATGTGGCGCGTGCTGCGCGAGATCAACGGCGCCGGCACCACCATCATCCTCACCACGCACTACCTGGAAGAAGCCGAGAGCCTGTGCCGGCACCTGGCGATCATCAACCACGGTCGCATCGTCGAGCAGGGCCCGATGCGCACGCTGCTGGCCAAGCTGGACGTGGAAGGCTTCCTGCTCGACATCGACGGCGATCTGCCTCAGCAGCTGCCGGCCATCGAGGGCGTGACGCTGGTGGCCACCGACGCACACACGCTGGATGTGGAAATGCCGCGCGCGATGGACCTCAACCGCATCTTCGCAGCGCTGCAGGGCGCCGGCATCCGCGTGCGCTCGATGCGTACCAAGTCCAACCGCCTGGAGGAGCTGTTCGTGCGCCTCACCGCCAACCTGGAGACCAAGGCATGAGCGCGCAGCAGCCGATCGCCCCGCGCAGCGACACGCAGCGCAACTGGACCGCCCTGGGCACCATCGTGCGGCGCGAGGTCAAGCGCATCCTGCGCATCTGGGGGCAGACCCTGGTGCCACCGGCCATCACCATGACGCTGTACTTCCTGATCTTCGGCGGCTTGATCGGCTCGAAGGTCGGCCCGATGGGTGGCTACGACTACATGGCCTTCATCGTGCCTGGCCTGGTGATGATGAGCGTCATCCAGAACAGCTACGGCAACATCTCCTCCTCCTTCTTCGGCGCCAAGTTCGGCCGCCATGTCGAGGAGCTGCTGGTCTCGCCGATGCCCAACTGGGTCATCCTGACCGGCTACGTGGCCGGCGCGGTGCTGCGCGGGCTGATGGTTGGCGTGATCGTGCTCATCATCGCGATGTTCTTCACCCCGGTGCGCATCCCGCACCCGCTGGTGACGCTGACCACCGTGCTGTTGGGCGCGACGATCTTTTCGCTGGCCGGCTTCATCAACGCGGTGTACGCGAAGAAGTTCGACGACGTGGCGATCGTGCCGACCTTCATCCTCACCCCGCTCACCTACCTGGGCGGCGTGTTCTATTCGGTGACGCTGCTGCCGCCCTGGGCCGAGGCCGCCACGCACGCCAACCCGATCTTCTACATGGTCAACGCGTTCCGTTACGGCCTGCTGGGCACCAGTGACGTGCCGCTGTGGGTGGCCTATACGCTGATGATCGGCTTCGTGGCGGTACTGGGGGCGCTGGCCCTGTGGCTGCTGCGCCGCGGCGTCGGCCTGCGCAGCTGAGGAGACTGGACATGCGCATCCTCGTTCTCGGCGCCGGCGGGACCGGCGGCTACTTCGGCGGCAGGCTGGCCCAGGCCGGGCTGGACGTCACGTTCCTGGTGCGCGAACGCCGCGCCCACCAGCTCGACCGCGACGGCCTGCGCATCCGCAGCCCGCTCGGCGACGCCGACTTCCAGGTCAAACACGTCACCGCCGAATCGGTGGGTGCCGCCGCGGCGGTGGAGGCGTTCGACCTGGTGATCCTGGCCTGCAAGGCCTACGACCTGGGCAGCGCGATCGACGCCATCGCCCCGGCCATCGGCCCCGGCACCACGGTGCTGCCGATCCTCAACGGCCTGCAGCACTACAAGGAACTGGACGCGCACTTCGGCCACGACAACGTGCTCGGCGGCCTGTGCTTCATCAGCGCCGCGCAGGGCCCGGAGGGGGAAATCCTGCACCTGGGCAAGCCGGCCTCGATCACCTTCGGCGAGCGCGACAGTGCGCACCTGAGCCCGCGCGTGCGGGCCTTCGCCGAGGCCTGCGCACAGGCTGGCATCGACCACGTCGCCTCGCCCACCATCGCGCAGGAACAGTGGATCAAGTACACCTTCCTTTGCAGCCTGGCCGCCGCCACCTGCCTCACGCGCGCCCCCATCGGCCGCATCGTGGAGACCGAGGACGGCCGTGCGCTGATCAACGGCCTGTACAACGAGACCCTCATCGCCTCCGAAGCCGACGGCCAGGTGATCCCGCTGCCGGCCCGCGAGAAGGCCTTGCAGACGCTGCTGGCGCCGGGCTCGGACCTGAAGGCCTCGATGCTGCGCGACCTGGAAGCTGGCCGCCAGGTGGAAGCGAGGCAGATCGTCGGTGACATGCTGGCCCGCGTGCGCGACACCGGCCGCAATGCCCCGTGGCTGATGGCTGCCTTCGTGCACCTGCAGGCCTACCAGCTGGAACGGATGAGCCGCGGCGCCTGAAACTGGCTTTCGCGCGCCGCTGACGCACGCCCGGGGATGCTGCCCGCCGGCATCCCCGGCAGGCATCCATGAAAATTTTCGAGCAGGTGTTCCGCGGCGGGCACGTCGTGGTGATCGTGTTCTTCGTCGTCTGTGCCGCCGGGCTGGTGGGTATGGCCGGCTACGAGCTGTGGCATGGCTTCACGCCGACCATCGGCCAGAGCACGCGCGACCGTTTCAACACCGTGCTTGAAGCGATCGGCATGCTCACTGTCGCGCTGGTGACGCTGGAACTGGGACAGACGATCTTCGAAGAGGAAGTGATGCGCGACGTGAAGGTCAGCGGACCCACGCGCGTGCGCCGTTACCTGTCGCGCTTCTTCGTGGTGATCGTCATCGCGCTGGCGATCGAAACGCTGGTGTCGATCTTCGAATTGATGCACGAAGACCCCCGCCAGCTGCCCTACGCCGCCGCCGTGGGGGCGTGCACTGCGATGTTGCTGATTGCCTGGGGCGTGTTCGTGCGCCTTAATCGCAGCGCCGAGGAACTGGAACCCGAAGCGATGGAAGAAGCCAAGCGCGAGGACCACAAGGTCGCCTGAGCGGCGACCTTGCAGGGCCACCTCAGGCGCTGGCAACCGCGAACGGCAACGGCTGCACCGGCGTGGGCTTGCCATCGGGGCCGAGCGCGATCATCACGAAATGGCCGCGCGTGCACAGCTTGCGCTCGCCGGTGGCCAGGTCCTCGGCGACAAGCTCGACTTCCACCCGAATGGAGCTGCGGCCGACCTCGACCACGCGTCCGATGGTTTCCACCATCTGCCCTTGGCGGATGGGCAGCTTGAAATCGACCTGGTCCGAGCGTGCGGTGACCACGGTGTGGCGCGAATAGCGCGCTGCCGCCAGGAATGCGGCCTTGTCCATCCACGCCAGCGCCTGCCCGCCGAACAGCGTGCCCATGTGGTTGGTGTGGTTAGGGAAGACGATCTCGGCCATGCGCACCTCGGTGGGCGCGATGGCGGGCGTGATGTCGGTGGAAGCGACGGTATCGGGCGAGATGTCGGTCATGGCCGGGCAACGATGTGGGATGTGGGGTCGGCGCCATTGTGCACTGGCAGACCTTTCCCCGGTGTATCCCCACGCACGGTAGAGGCTGAAGTCCTTCCCACAAGGAAAAAGAAAGGGATGAGATACAAAAAAGCAAAAACCCCGAGTTGTCCCGGGGCGTTTGCACAATCCATCAGCTGAAGAGCCCCCCTTAGTAAGGGGGGCGCGCCGAAGGCGCGGGGGATTGGAGGCGGAGGGTCGGGGCCCAAGGTTTTGCGAAGCACAACCTTGGGGGCGTTGCCCGCTACGCGGGCAGCGCCAAACCCCGCATGCGTTCTTTAGAACGCATGGTCAAACGACACCTCGCCCTGCACGCCGACCTGGTAGGCCGACACGCGGCGCTCGAAGAAGTTGGTCAGCTCCTGCACGTCCTGCAGCTCCATGAAGGGCAGCGGGTTGCGCACGTTGTACTTCTTCTCCATGCCCAGCTTGGCGAAGTGCTGGTCGGCGCAGTGCTGCAGGTACTGGCGCATGTCGCGGGTCGAGATGCCCGCCACGCCGCCGGACAGCACGTCCTCGGCGAACTGCAGCTCGCACTCGATGGCCTCTTCCAGCATCTGGTACACCTGCTGCTTGAGCGCGTCGTCGAACAGGTCCGGCTCTTCCTCGCGCACCTGGCGCACGGATTCGAACGCGAACTCCATGTGGCAGCTCTCGTCGCGGAACACCCAGTTGGTGCCCGAGGCCAGGCCCGGCAGCAGGCCGCGCGAACGGAAGTAGTACACGTAGGCGAAGGCGGCGAAGAAGAACAGGCCCTCGATGCACGCGGCAAAGCAGATCTGGTTGAGCAGGAACTGGCGGCGCTGCTCGCGGGTCTCGA
This sequence comes from Pseudomonadota bacterium, assembly GCA_023386795.1. GTDB lineage: Bacteria > Pseudomonadota > Gammaproteobacteria > Xanthomonadales > Xanthomonadaceae > Stenotrophomonas_A. The sequence continues at coordinate 11,481 of JAEWJB010000173.1, read as the reverse complement.
TGCGCTTGAGGTCCTGGATCGAGTCGATCCACTTGAAGCAGAACTCGGCCTTCTTCTTGATCGAGTCGATGTTCTCCACCGCCGAGAACGCCTTGGCGCGTTCGGCCGGGTCCGGCAGGTAGTTGTCGAGCAGGGTCAGGTAGAACTGCACGTGCAGCGCTTCTTCGTACAGCTGGCGCGAGAGGTACATGCGCGCTTCGGGCGCATTGAGGTGCTGGTACAGGTTCAGCACCAGGTTGTTGGAGACGATCGAGTCGCCGGTGGCGAAGAAGGCGACCAGCCGGTGGATCAGGTGGCGATCGGCCGGCGTCATCTTCGAGTGCAGGTCGGAGATGTCGATCTGGAAATTGATCTCCTCCACCGTCCAGGTGTTCTTGATCGCGTTGCGGTACATCTCGTAGAACTGCGGGTAGCGCATCGGACGCAGGGTCAGTTCGAAACCCGGGTCGAGCAGCATCTGGCGGCGTTGTTCGGACATGTTCTGTTGCCTTGTATTTCCCCGCCCGGCGGCGGAAGTAAACGGAATTTGCTGGGGGCAGCCCTCAGCGCTCGTAATCGTCGTGCGCGTGCTGGCTGATATAGGTGCTCAATCCTTCACCGGCTTCGGCGAGCGTCTTCATCCGCGCCACCTTCCTCGGGCCGGCGCGGCCCTTGCTGCTGTATTGGTAAAGCGTGTCGCTGTTGCGGAACTTGACCCAGATCGAGGTCGCGTCGAACCGGTAGGCTTCCACGCCCGATTGACCCGAGCGGTCGGCATAACGCTTCATCTTCAACCCCCGGGACGGCCTGTGCTGTCCCGATGCTCCACGCGGTGCGTTGCGAACGGGTGCGGATCAGGCAATGCCATCCTCACGCGATGCCGACAAACCGTCCTTGTGCGGGATCAATCCCGCACGCGGATGGATTGCCGCAGCTCACTGCATTACTGGCACGCCTCGCACGCTTCCGGGTTCTCCAGCGAGCAGGCCACCGCCTCGACCGGGGTGTAGGTGCTCACCGTGGTCTTGGCGATCTTGGTCGCCGGACGCGAACGCAGGTAGTACGTGGTCTTGATGCCCTGCTTCCACGCATACATGTACATGGAGGACATGGCGCCGATGTTCGGGCTTTCCATGAACAGGTTGAGCGAGGCGGACTGGTCGATGTAGGCGCCGCGGTCGGCGGCCATGTCGATCAGCGCGCGCATTGGCAGTTCCCACGCGGTGCGGTAGACCTGGCGCAGGGTTTCCGGGATCTGCGCGATGCCCTGGATCGAACCTTCGGCCAGCTTGATGGTGTCGCGCATTTCCGCGGTCCACATGCCCAGGCGCTTCAGTTCCTCCACCAGGTAGCGGTTGACCTGCAGGAAGTCGCCCGAGAGGGTCTCGCGCTTGAACAGGTTGGACACCTGCGGCTCCACGCACTCGTAGCAACCGGCGATCGAGGCGATCGTGGCGGTCGGCGCGATGGCGATCAGCAGCGAATTGCGCAGGCCATGTTCCTTGATGCGCTCGCGCAGGGCGTCCCAGCGCTCGCCGTTCTCCGGGGTCACGCCCCAGGCGTCGAACTGCAGTTCGCCATTGGCGGCGCGGGTGTCGGCGAAGGACGGGTGCTTGCCGCGCTCGGCGGCCAGCTCGCAGGAGGTTTCCAGCGCGTGGAAGTAGATCGTCTCGGCGATCTTCTGCGACAGCGCGCGGGCCTCGGCCGAGTCGAACGCCAGGCGCTTGCGGAAGAACACGTCCTGCAGGCCCATGCAGCCCAGGCCGACCGGGCGCCAGCGCAGGTTGCCGCGGCGTGCGGTCTCGATCGGGTAGAAGTTCAGGTCGATCACGCGGTCGAGCTGGCGCACGGCCAGGCGCACGGTCTCGGCCAGCTTGTCGAAGTCGAAATCGCCGTACTCGTCGAAGTGGCGGCCGAGGTTGATCGAGCCGAGGTTGCACACCGCGGTCTCGTCGTTGGAGGTGACCTCCAGGATCTCGGTGCACAGGTTCGACAGGTGGATGACGTTGCCGGTGCGCAAGGTCTGGTTGCTGGCCTTGTTGCACTTGTCCTTGAAGGTCATCCAGCCGTTGCCGGTCTCGGCCAGCGTGCGCATCATCCGCGCATACAGCTTGCGGGCGGAGATCGTGCGCTGCGCCTTGCCCTGGGCCTCGGCCTGGACATAGGCGGCCTCGAAGGCGTCGCCGTACAGATCGGTCAGCTCCGGCACGATGCGCGGGTCGAACAGCGACCATTCCTGGTCGGCCTCCACGCGCTTCATGAACAGGTCCGGCACCCAGTTGGCCAGGTTGAGGTTGTGGGTACGGCGGGCCTCGTCACCGGTGTTGTCGCGCAGTTCGAGGAAGTCCTCGATATCGGCGTGCCAGGTTTCCAGGTACACGCAGGCCGCGCCCTTGCGCTTGCCGCCCTGGTTCACCGCGGCCACCGAGGAGTCCAGCGTCTTCAGCCACGGCACGATGCCGTTGGAATGGCCGTTGGTGGACTTGATGAGCGAACCGCGCGAACGCACGCGGGTGTAGCTCACGCCGATGCCGCCGCTGAACTTGGACAGCTGGGCGATGTCGCCGTACTTGGAATAGATCGACTCCAGCGAGTCCTGCGGCGAATCCAGCAGGAAGCACGAGGACAGCTGCTCGTGGGTGGTGCCGGAGTTGAACAGGGTCGGCGAGGACGGCAGGTAGTCCAGGTTGCCCATGCGCTTGTACAGCGCCAGGGTCTCGGGCACGTCCTCGCTCAGGGCGCTGGCGATGCGCAGGAAGAACTGCTGCGGGGTCTCGATGACCTTGCGGGTATGCGGGTGGCGCAGCAGGTAGCGGTCGTACAGCGTGCGCAGGCCGAAATAGTCGAAGTGCAGGTCCAGCGAGATGTCGATCGCGTCGTTGAGCTTGCGCGCGTTGGTCTGCACGAAGTTCAGCAGGCGGTCGTTGATCAGGCCGACCTCGTGGCCGCGGGCCACGGACTGCGAGAAGGCATGGATCTCCTGGCCGGAGACTTCCTTGGCGATGTAGTTGGCCAGCAGGCGCGCGGCCAGGCGGCCGTATTCCGGCTCCTCGCCGATCAGCAGCGCGGCGGTGCGGATGGACAGCTCGTCCAGTTCGCGGGTGCTGGCGCCGTTGTACAGGCCGGAGATGGTGCGGGTGGCCACGCGCATCGGGTCGACCGCGTGCAGGCCTTCGCAGCAACGCTGCACGGCACGCACGATCTTGTTCAGATCCACCGGCTCGATACTGCCATTGCGCTTGGTCACGCCCATGACCGTGGCGGTCGGCGGCGACGTGAGCAGGAACTGGGCGTCTTTCTCGGCGGTAGCGGTGGACGTTTCGGGCGAGGTCACGGCTCTGTTCTCCATGAATGAGGCACGCGGTCGTCTGCGGGGGGCAGACGACGGTTGGGTGGGTCGGGCATCGAAGCTTGGTCGGGCGGTGTCGCGAAAGCTGCGACGCCCGGGGTGCTACCCCGGGCAGAGCTTCCACTTCACCGTCCACCCCGCCGGGAGGCCACGGCCGGCGCCGCGCGTGGTGCTTGGCACGCGGCGATCGGTCCAGCGCAGGGGGTGCCCATCGGGGGTTGCCTGCCTGTTGCTGGAAGGTCGTGACTTGGGTCACGCGCTACCGACGAACCCAAGATAGTGGGGTCGCCCCGATGCGTCAACACACGATGTTGGGTGATTTGCCGCAGGCCTTACCCGGTGCGCCATTGGGTTTTGTCAAGCCTTGGCGCACCGGCGGGAGAGTGCGCAAAACGCCTCCGGGCCGCCCCGCTCAGCGGCTGCGCGAAGGCCCCGCCACCTCGTTCCACTGCACCGCGGCCAGTGCCTGGCGCAGCTCGGCCTGGGCCGCTTCGACGGCAAACGGCGGCTGCCGCGGCGGATCGTAGACCTCCGGCCGGGTGCCGCTGACGATCAGGTCGATGGCCACGCAGTGGCCGTGGCGCATGCCCCGGTAGCCATCCACCTGCAGGTAGTGGCTCATTGCCGCATCGGCCGCGTGGTAGTGCACGAAGTCCACCCCATCCAGCACCACCGGCTCGGGTGTGCCCTGCGCTTCGGCGGGGGCCTGCATGCAGCCGGCCACCGCCTGGGGGTCGTCGCTGCGGCCCACCCGCAGCTCGGCGGCGGTGATCTCGTTGGAGCCATCCACCAGCAGCGCGGCCAGCGGCGTGCCCGCCTGCCCGGCAGGCACGAACATCGCCCAGCCCGAAGGGGTCAGGAACTGGGGGTGGAAATCCCGCCGCCACTGCAGGCCGGCCGGCGCGGCCAGGTGCAGGCCGGTGAGCATGTCGTCGAAGGTGTTGCCGTCGAGGGTGACGCCGGCCGCCAGCGGCGGGGCGGCCATTGCGGCGGTATCGGCGGCGGCCTGCTCGGCGAGCGGGCGGGCGGCCTCGCGCGCGACCTCCGCGCTGCCGGCCGCGGCGGCCGGGCCGGGCGAGGAGTCCTTGCAGCCGGCCAGCCCCAGCATCACCGCGGCCACCACCTGCCAACGCACCATCGCCACCTGCCTCATGTCGTGCTCCGCTCCACTGGGTGGAGCGATGCTGCCCCAGTGCATGTGAACGAGACCGGGCCGGCGGCCGGCGCGCGTTCAGGCCGGCGGCATCTCGCCTACGGGCAGCGACACGTTCATCAAGGACGCGTCCTCCGGGTCGGGACGCAGGCTGAAGCCCAGGCTCTCGCACATCGCCAGCATGGTGCGGTTTTCGCGCAGCACCTGGCCTTCGACGGTTTTCAGGCCGAGCCAGTGCGCGTACTCGATCATGATGCGCATCAGCTGCCAGCCGATGCCGTGGCCCTTGAGGTCGGAGCGGATCAGGATGCCGTATTCGCCGCGTTCGTAATCGGCATCGGCATGCAGGCGCACGGCGCCGAGCATCTCGCCGCTGCGGGGTTCGATGGCGACCAGCGCGATGGAGCGCGCGTAGTCCAGCTGGGTCAGCCGGGCAATGAACTCGTGGCTGAAATGTTTCACCGACTGGAAGAAGCGCAGCCGCAGGTCCTCGTCGGTGACGCGGGCGAAGAACGCACGGAACAGCGCATCGTCTTCCGGGCGTACCGGGCGCACGAGGGCGCTGGCGCCGTCGGCCAGGGTGATCTGGCGCTCCCACTCCTTCGGGTAAGGGAAGATCGCAAAGCGCGGGTGGCCACGGCCCTTGTGCAGGCGACGCGGCGCGCCGACCGCCACGCGGGCATCCAGCGCCAGCACGCCCTCGCGGTCGGCCAGCAGCGGGTTGATGTCCAGCTCCAGGATTTCCGGCAGGTCCGCCGCCAGCTGCGCCAGCTTGACCAACACCAGCGCCACCGCGCGCTCGTCGGCGGGGGCCACGTCGCGGTAGCCCTTGAGGATGCGCGAGACGCGGGTGCGACCGATCAGCTCGTGCGCCAGCCGCAGGTCCAGCGGGGGCAGCGCCAGCTCGCGGTCGTTGATGACCTCCACCGCCGTGCCGCCACGGCCGAAGACAATGACAGGACCGAAGGTGGGATCGTCGGCAATGCCGGCCACCAGTTCGCGGGCCTTCGGGCGCACCACGGTCGGCTGCACCACCACCCCGCCGATGGCCGCGTGCGGCAGGGCCTCGCGGGCACGGCGCAGGATGCCCTCGGCCGCCTCGCGCACCGCGCCGACGCTGGGCAGGTTGAGGCGCACGCCATCGACATCGGATTTGTGCGCGATGTCGTCCGACAGCACCTTCACCGTCACCGTGGCGCCGCCGGCGATCAGCGTTTCGGCCAACTCGGCGGCCTCGTAGGCGTTGGCGGCGATCTGCACCGGCACGCAGGGAATGCCGTAGGCGGCCAGCAGCTGGGTCGTGGCGACCGGGTCGAGCCAGCGCTGCCCTTTCGCCAGCGCCACCTCGACCAGCGAACGCGCGCCGGCGGCGTCGACGACGAAGTCCTCCGGCAGGCTGGGCGGGGTTTCCATCAGCGCGGCCTGGGCTTCGCGATAACGCACCAGGTGGGTAAAGCCGCGTACCGCGTCGGACTCGGTGGCATAGGTAGGCACCCGCGCGGCATTGAGCGCGGCGATGGCGGCATCGTCGTTGCCCAGCCACACCGCGAACACCGGCTTCTGGCGCTGGTAGCGGTCGCGCTGGCCCAGGCTGCGGGTCAGCGCCTTGGCGGCGTCGGCCGAGGAAGTGAAAGCGGTGGGCACGTTGATGACCAGCACCGCGTCATTGTCGGCGTCTTCCAGCAGCGCATCGATGGCACCAGCGTAACGCTCGCCATCTGCGTCGACGATGATGTCCACCGGGTTGTCGCGTGACCAGCCTTCCGGCAGCACGTGGTCCAGCCGCGCGATGGCGCTCTCCGAGAGGCGCGCCAAGGTGCCCCCGCGCAGGGTGAGCTGGTCCACCGCCAGGCGGCCGATGCCGCCACCGTTGGAGAGGATCGCCAGTCGACGGCCCGGGAACGTGCCCAGGCGCCCGAGGGTTTCAGCGGCGGCGAATAACTCGTCCAGCGCGCCCACGCGCAGCAGACCGGCACGCGCGAACGCGGCGCCGTACACCGCGTCGGAACCGGCCAGCGCCTGCGCATGCGTGCTCGCGCCGGCGTTGCGCTGCGACTGCCGGCCCGACTTCACCACCACCACCGGCTTGGCGCGCGCCGCGGCACGGGCGGCGGACATGAACTTGCGCGCGTCCTTGATGTGCTCGACGTAGAGCAGGATGGCGCGGGTACGGTAATCGGTGGCGAAGTAGTCGAGCAGGTCGCCGAAATCCACGTCCAGCGTGTCGCCCAGCGAGACCACGGCGGAGAACCCGACCGAACGTGCCACACCCCATTCCACGAGCGCGGCGGCGATGGCGCTGGAATCGGACACCAACGCCAGGTCGCCGGCCTGCGGCGTATGCGCGGCGATGCTGGCGTTGAGGCGTGCGTGCGGGGCGATCACGCCCAGGCAGTGCGGCCCGAGGATACGCAGGCCGGCGGCCCGCGCGGCACGCTCCACGCGTTCGCCCGCCGAGCCCGGGCCTTCGCCCAGGTGCGCGGTGAGGATGACCGCCGCGGGCACGCCGCGCTCGGCGGCGGCCTCGATCACCTGCGGCACGATGCTCGCCGGCGCGGTGACCACGACCAGGTCCGGCACCCACGGCAGGTCCTTGAGCTTGCGCACCGTGGCGATGCCGTCGATCTCGGGATAGCGCGGGTTGACCCAGCCGATCTGCCCGGGAAACCCGGCCGCGCGCAGGTTGCGCACGACCGCGCGGCCGGCGGACCGTTCGCGCGGGCTGCCGCCGATGACGGCGACCGATTGCGGGCGGAAGACCGACGAAAGGTGGTAGGTGCTCATGCGGATACCGTACACGGGAGCGCGTGGGGGCGGTATGCGCGGGCGCAAATCGCTTGCCGGCCGCGGCCTTTCCTGGGTTGCGGCTGAAGCCGCTCCTACAACAGCGTGCCGCTCAGTATCGCCGCGGCGATGCTGAAATAGATCACCAGCCCGGTCACGTCCACCAGCGTGGCCACGAATGGCGCCGATGCACTCGCCGGGTCGAAGCCCAGCCGTTGCAGCACGAACGGCAGCATCGAGCCGGAAAGCGAACCGAATGTCACGATCCCCACGAGTGCCGCGCCGATGGTCAGCGCCACCATCTTCCAGTGCGCGCCATAGTCGTACAGGCCGGTGTTCTGCCACACCGCGATGCGGATGATCGCCAGCAGCCCGAGGATGCCCCCCAGCACCATGCCGGTCGGCAGCTCGCGCAACGCGACCTTCCACCAGTCGCGCAGGCGCAGCTCACGCAACGCCAGCGAGCGGATCAGCAACGAGGTCGCCTGCGAGCCGGAGTTGCCGCCCGAGCTCATGATCAACGGAATGAACAGCGTCAGCACCACCGCCCTGGAAAGCTCGTCCTCGAAATGCTGCATCGCGCTGGCGGTCAGCATCTCGCCCAGGAACAGCACGCTCAACCAGCCGGCGCGCTTGCGGATCATCTCGCCGAAGCCGATGTGCATGTACGGCTTGTCCAGCGCCTCGACGCCACCGAACTTCTGCACGTCCTCGGTCGATTCGGCGATCAGCGTGTCCAGGATGTCGTCCACGGTGACGATCCCCAGCACGTGCCCGGCGGCGTCCACCACCGGGATCGCCAGCAGATCGTGACGGCGGATCAGCCGCGCCACTTCCTCCTGGTCCAGCATCGGGTCCACGCTGATCGGCGGGTTGACCTGCGCCACCTCCATGATCGGCGTCTCCGGCAGCCCGGTGATCAGGCGGCGCATGGTCACCACCTGCTCGAGCTGGCGGGTCTGCGGGTCGAGCAGGTAGATCGCGTACACCGTCTCGCGGCTGCGCTCGACCTCGCGCACGTATTGCAACGTGCGCGCCACCGTCCAGTCGGCCGGCACGGCGACGAATTCGGTGGTCATCAGCGCGCCCGCGGTGTGCGGCGGGTAGCGCATCAGCTTCTGGATCGACAGCCGCGCATCGGTGCCCAGCCGCCACAGCAGCGCCTCGCGCTGCGCGGCGTCGAGCTCATGGAAGATGTCGGTGGCGCGGTCGTCGGCCATCTGGCCGAGCAGCGCGGCGGCCAACTCGGGCGGCAGCGCGGCCACCAACTCACTGGCATCGCGCAGCTCGGGCTGCTCGAGAATCTTCACCGCGCGCGGCTGCGGCAGCGCCGCCAGCACGGCGGTGGCGTCTTCGCGGTCCTGGGCGTTGAGGTATTCCACCGCGTCGGCGGTGTTGAGCTCGGCCAGGGGCGCGATCAGGTCATCGGCGCCCGTGAGGGGACGCAGGAGGTCTTCGTTGTGCATGGTTCGCCTGCAATGCGGCCATCGTCGACGATGACGCGGCGAACCCCCGATGCGATCAGGCGGCTGCCGGCGCTGGCGTCGACCAGGGTCTAGGGTGACTGTCGCTGGACATGGGTGTCGGAACTCCAAATGGATGCGCCGGCCAGGTGGGCCTGTCCGGCGGCGCGCGAAGTCTGCGCCGATGGCCCGGGGTGGTCAACCTCGCGGGCCGGTCGTCGGGCGCGGGGGTTCATCGTGGCGGTCGTACCGTCGCCGTCCGCCCATCGGGCGGGTGCGCGGCCATAATGAAGACCCCCATGGAGATGTCCGATGCATAGTGGTGGCCTGGAGCTGGCGCTGGTCCTGATGCTGGCGGCGATCATCGTCGTGCCGGTGTTCAAGAAGTTCGGCCTGGGCGCGGTGCTGGCCTATCTGGTCGCGGGCGTGCTGCTCGGCCCGGATGGCTTCGGCTTCGTGCAGGACGCCGACCGCATCCTGTCGGCCGCCGAGATCGGCGTGGTGATGCTGCTGTTCGTCATCGGCCTGGAGCTTTCGCCGGCGCGGCTGAAGCTGATGCGGCACTCGGTATTCGGAGCGGGTACCGCACAGGTATTGCTCACGGCCGTCGCACTGGGCGCACTGCTGATGGCCGACCACTTCGGCTGGCGCACCGCGCTGATCGTGGGCATCGCGCTGGCGCTGTCCTCCACGGCGGTGGGCCTGCAACTGCTGGCCGAGCACAAGGCGCTCAACAGCGATTACGGCCGGCTGGCGTTCGCCATCCTGCTGTTCCAGGACCTGATCGCCATCCCGTTGCTGGCTGCCATCCCGCTGCTGGGCGGGGTGCGCAACGACGCGCTGGAGTGGCGCGACGTGGCGGTGGCGCTGGGCGCGCTGGCGGTGGTGATCCTGTTCGGCCGCTTCGCGCTGCGCCACCTGTTCCGCGTGGCGGCGCGCACCAAGTTGCCCGAAGTGTTCACCGCCACCGCGCTGCTGGTGGTACTGGGCACGGCGTGGTTCATGCAGGAGGCCGGCCTGAGCCCGAGCCTGGGCGCGTTCCTGGCCGGCGTGCTGCTCGCCGATTCGGAATACCGCCACGAACTGGAATCGCAGATCGAGCCGTTCGAAGGCCTGCTGCTGGGCCTGTTCTTCATCGCCGTGGGCATGGGCATCGACCTGGACCGCATCGCCGCCGAGCCACTGCTGGTGGCCTCGGGCGTCGGCGCGCTGCTGCTGGTGAAATTCGCGCTGCTGTTCCTGGTGGGGCGGGTGGCACGGCTGCCGCTGCGCAGCTGCCTGATGCTGGGCACGGTGCTGTGGCTGGGCGGCGAGTTCGCCTTCGTGGTGTTCAACGAGGCGCATCGCGTGGGCCTGCTCAACGCGGCCAACCACGACCGGCTGGTGGCCGTGGTCGGGCTGTCGATGGCGCTCACGCCGCTGTTGCTGCTCGGCATGCAGCGCCTGCTCGGGCAACCCCTGCGCCCCGAGCGGCAGGACAAGGCATTCGACAAGATCGACCCGCAGTCGCCGCAGGTCCTGGTGGCCGGCATGGGCCGCTTCGGGCAGATCGTCGCGCGCCTGCTCACTGCCCAGCGCATCCCCTACGTGGCGCTGGAGCACAACCCGGAAACGGTGGAAGACCTTCGCCGCTTCGGCAGCCAGCTCTACTACGGCGACCCCACCCGCCCGGACCTGCTGCGCGCGGCGGGCGCCGACCGCATCAAGGTGTTCGTCATCGCCATGGACGATCCGGACACCAACATCAAGGCGGTACGCCTGATCCGCCGGCTGTATCCGCAGGCCAAGGTGCTCGCCCGCGCGCGCAACCGCCAGCACGCCTGGAAGCTGATGGACCTGGGCGCCGAACCGTTCCGCGAAGTGCTCGGCTCCAGCCTGGAGCTGAGCGAGCGCATGCTGGTGGAGCTGGGCAGCGACGCGGCCAGCGCCGAGCACACGGTCGCGCGGTTCCGCCAGCACGATGAAGAACTGCTCAAGCGCCAGTACCTCGTTTACGACGACGAAGCCGCGGTGATCCAGACCTCGCGCGACGCGCGCGCGGACCTGATGCGGCTGTTCGAGGCCGACATCGAAACCGACGCGCCGCCAGCGGAAGAGGGAACGCCCGGTCCCGCACGCGAAGGTGGCCCGGCCCGTTGAAAGGCGCTGGCCGCATGCCCGATGATCCGCCTTCACGTCATCGGGGGAGACGGATGAAGCGAAGGATGCTGGCCTGGGCACTATGCCTGCCGGCCCTGCTCGGCTGCACGGCGCGCTCGCCGCTGCAAGGGCAATGGGTCGTGGACCTGCAAGGCACGATAGAACAGGCCCGTCGCGATGGCATCACCGCGCAGGCGGTGCCGCAGATCCGTGCCGTTTACGGCGGCGGACGCATCGAGATCACCGCGCAGGCATTGGTGATGCGCGTCGACGGCATGCCCGAAGCGATCTCGCGCAACTACCGCATCCTCGACCAGCAGGGCGATTGCTACCGGATGGAGATCAACGGCGCACCCGGCACGCACCGCTACTGCCTGCGCGGCGCGCGCCTGCTGGTGCACGACCCGTCCACGCCGCTGACGGTGGTGTTCCGGCGCGCGCCCTGACGCGGCTCAGCCACGCGGCTTGCGGCGGGCGGCGGTCTTGCGCGCAGGGGGCCGTGCCGCCTTCGCGGCCTTCTTCGGAGTGGCGGCCTTTGTCGCCTTCGCCGGCTTGCGCGCGGTCGTGGCGGGCCGCTTGGCTGCCGGACGCTCCTCGGCCGCCCGGCGCGGCGG
>JAEWJB010000104.1 GCA_023386795.1 Pseudomonadota bacterium | reverse complement strand
GCGGTGGCGCGCGCGGCGTCCTCACGGGCCTGCGCGCTCGGCGCCGGCGAAGGCGCGGGCGCATCGGGCTTGTTCTCTGCGGCACGCGGCTCGGCGGCGACGGCTGGCGCAGCCGCGGCCGGCGCGCTCGCGGTGTATTCACCCGGCCATTCGATCACCAGGCGCGCATCGCCATTGCCCTTGTCCAGCTGCGGCTTGAACGCACTGACCTGGCTGGCCAGGTCGAAGACCACGCGGAACGTGCCCGGCTCCGGCTGGCCGGTGCGCACGGCGGTGACCACGCCGGCGGCGGCCGGCAACTTCAGGCCACGCACGGCGTTGGAATCGGGGAAATCGACGACCAGGCGGTTCGGGCCGGCCAGCGAGATGGTCTTGTACCCCCCCGCGCCCGCCAGACGGATCTCGGCACGGGTGCCGGTGCTGCCGGCGCTGAGCGACACGCCCTGGATTTCGCCGGCAAAGGCATGCGCGCAGCCGGCCAGGCCGAGGGCGCTGACCAACAGACGGACAACCAGGGGACGGATCGCCGAGGACATGGCACGGATTCAATCACCGGGCCAGCCAGAATGCAATAGCCTTTTCCCTTAATAATCCGCCACCTGGGCGACTTTCCTGCTAACCCCCGGCAGGAAGCCCCGGTAACTCGCCACCCGCCAGCCGGGACAGCCAGCCCCGCCCGGCCTCGCTGAGGGCCGACAACGCATAGCGACGCCCCTGCCCCTCCACCGCCAGTTCGACCCGCAGGTCGGCCGGTGGCAAGGCGCCCTCGCCGCGTTCGGGCCACTCGACCAGCCACAGGCGCACGTCGCCCTCGTCCAGGCCGAGGAAATCGAGTTCCTCCGCATGGCCGATGCGATACAGGTCCAGGTGCCAGGCTTCGCCGTCGTCGAGCGGGTAGCGTTCGATCAGCGTATAGGTCGGGCTGCGGATCGCGCCCTGCACGCCGAGCGCGCGCAGCAACGCGCGCGCCAGGGTGGACTTGCCCGCGCCCAGGTCGCCACGCAACTGCACCAGCGCCTGCGACGGACGCGTGCGTGCCAGCGCCTGGCCGAGCTGCTCGGTGGCCCCGGCCTCGGGCAACCATCCTTCAAGCTTCATTCCAGTCTCCCGCATTGGCCAGGCGCCGCAGCACCGGCAACAGATCCGTCGGCAACAAGCCGCGCTCGCCTTCCAGCGCCGCTTCGTCGGCGGCCGCCGAATGCAGCAGCGCGCCCAGCGTGGCTGCATCGAAGGCGTCATGCCCCTGGGCGCGCAGTGCGGCAATGACGCCGGTGAGCAGATCGCCCATGCCACCGACGGCCATGCCGGGATTGCCTGCATCGATCATGCGTGGCGTGCGTCCGGGGGCCGATACGATCGTCCCGGCTCCCTTCAACACCACCACCGCGTTGAAATGAGCCACCAGCGATTCGGCCGCGGCGAGCCGGTCGCGCTGCACCTGCGCAGTGGACATGCCGAGCAGGCGTGCCGCTTCGCCCGGATGCGGGGTCAACACGGCATCCGCGTCGAGGCGGCGCGGCGTGGCGGCCAGCAGGTTGAGGGCATCCGCGTCGATCACCTTGGCGCCCGGCGCGTCCATCGTCATCTGCCACAGCACCCGTGCCCAGTCGTCCTGGCCCAGCCCCGGGCCGATGGCTACCACGTCGGCCTGCCGCAGCAGTGGCGGCAAGAGCGCGCCATCCTCCACCGCGCGCGCCATCACTTCCGGGCAGCGCGCCAGCAACGGCCCGACATGCCGCGCGCGGGTCGCCACGCCCACCAACCCCGCGCCACTGCGCAGCGCCGCCTCGGCGCCGAGCATGATCGCCCCGCCGCTGCCCTCGTTGCCGCCGATGCACAGCACGCGGCCGGATTCTCCCTTGTGGGTATTTCGACGACGCGGACGCAGCGTCGCGCGCAGTGCGGCGGCGGCCCACGATTCAGCGCGCGGCGCGAGGGCATCGATGGCCGAAGCAGGCACGTCCAGTGTCGCCAGCACCCGTTCGCCGACGTGCTCCAGCGCATCGCCGGTATGCAGCCCGAGATGGGCGACGATGAACTGCAACGTGAGTTGCGCGCGTATCGCCACGCCGGGCCGCGCGCCGTGTTCGGCGTCCACGCCGCTGGGCACGTCCAGCGCCAGCACCGGCACGCCGCTGCGGTTGACGGCCTCGATCAGTGCGGCGGTGTCCGCTTCCGGCGGGCGGTTGAGGCCGATGCCGAACAACGCATCGACGATCACGTCCTCGCCATCGAACGCGCAGGGGAACAATTCGATGCGTCCGCCACGCGCCAGGTAATCGGTGCAGGCGCGCTGCGCCAGCTCCGACGCCGGGCCGCCGCCTTCGCGATGCACCACGCGCACCTGCCGCCCGGCCAGCTTGGCCAGCCGCGCCAGCACATAGCCATCGCCGCCATTGTTGCCGGTGCCGCACACCACCGCGATGCGCCGCGCCTGGGGCCAGCGCTGTTGCAGCAGCTCCCACGCGGCCAGGCCGGCGCGCTGCATCAGCACGTAGGGGTCGCCGCCGAGCAGCTGCGTGGCCTGCGCATCGATCATGCGCGCCGAAGCGGTGTCATGGAGCAGGAGGGGGGCGTACATGGCCGGGATTCTATACTTGCGCCCATGTCCGCCGTCCCCGCCCCCGTCCTGGCCCCCGCCGCGCTGGCCGCCCTGGCCACGCGCGTGCGCGTGCTGGCGCGCGAGGCCGGCTTCCAGCGCTGCGGCATCAGCGGCATCGACCTGGGCGAGGACGAAGCGCACCTGCGCGACTGGCTGGCCGAGGGCCTGTACGGGACGATGCACTGGATGGCCCAGCACGGCAGCAAGCGCGCCCGCCCGGCCGAACTGGTACCCGGCACCGTGCGGGTGCTTTCGGTGGGCATGGACTACGGCCGCCGCGACGACGAAGCCGCCTGGGCCACGCTCGATGATGGCGAACGCGCCTATGTCGCCCGCTACGCGCTGGGCCGCGACTACCACAAGCTGATGCGCAACCGCCTGCAGAAGCTCGCCGAGCGATTGCAGGCCGAGGTCGGGCCGTTCGGCTTCCGCGTGTTCGTCGATTCGGCGCCCGTGCTGGAGCGTGCCTTGGCACGCAACGCCGGGCTGGGCTGGATCGGCAAGCACACCTGCCTGATCGACAAGCAGGGTGGATCGTGGTTCTTCCTCGGAGAGATCTACCTGGACCTGCCGTTGCCGGTGGACACGCCCGCCAGCGCGCACTGTGGCAGTTGCGTGCGCTGCATCGACATCTGCCCGACCGGCGCGATCGTCGCCCCGCACCGGCTGGACGCGCGGCGCTGCATCTCCTACCTGACCATCGAGCACGACGGCGCGATTCCCGAACCATTGCGCAAGCCGATGGGCAACCGCATCTACGGCTGCGACGACTGCCAGCTGGTGTGTCCCTGGAACAAGTTCGCCCAGCGCACGGACGAGGCGGATTTCCGCGCGCGCAACGAGCTGGACACCGCCACGCTGCCGCAGCTGTTCGCCTGGGAAGAAGACGAGTTCCTGCGCCGCACCGAAGGCAGCCCGATCCGCCGCAGCGGGCACGAGCGCTGGCTGCGGAATATCGCCGTGGCGTTGGGAAATGCGCCGACGACGCCGGACGTGCTGGCCGCGCTGGAATCGCGGCGCCACAACGCCTCGGAGCTAGTGCGCGAGCATGTGGATTGGGCGCTGGCGCAGCATGCGGGCTTGCCGGCACAACGCTAGGCCACCATGTAGGAGCGGCTTCAGCCGCGACCCGGGAATGTCGCAAGCGTCGGGATGGCAGTCGCGGCTGAAGCCGCTCCTGCAACGCTCGATCAGCGATAATCGGCCCATGCCTGCCCGCGAAGACGAAATCCTCACCCCCAGCCAGCTCAATACACTGGCACGCGACCTGCTCGAGGGCAGTTTTCCGCAGGTGTGGGTGGAAGGCGAACTTGGCAACGTCACCCGGCCATCCTCCGGGCACCTCTACTTCACCCTGAAGGACGCCCGCGCGCAGGTGCGCTGCGCGATGTTCCGGCCCAAGAGCCAATGGCTGAAGTTCCAGCCACGCGAGGGGTTGCGCGTGCTCGCGCGCGGGCGCCTGACGCTGTACGAAGCGCGCGGCGACTACCAGATGGTGCTCGAACACCTGGAGGAAGCCGGCGAAGGCGCACTGCGCCGCGCCTTCGAGGAATTACGCGCGCGCCTGGCCGCCGAGGGCGTGTTCGACGTCGCACGCAAGCGCGAACTGCCCACGCACGTGCGCCGCCTGGCGGTGATCACTTCACCCAGCGGCGCGGCCGTGCGCGACGTACTCAGCGTGCTGGCGCGCCGCTTCCCGCTGCTGGAAGTGGACCTGCTGCCCTCGCTGGTACAGGGCGAGGCCGCCGCCGCGCAGATCACCGCGCTGCTGCGCGCCGCCGACGCCTCCGGCCGCTATGACGTCATCCTCGTCACGCGCGGCGGGGGTTCGCTGGAAGACCTGTGGGCGTTCAACGACGAACAGCTTGCCCGCGCCATCGCGGCCTCGGCCACGCCGGTAGTCTCGGCGGTAGGCCATGAAACCGACTTTTCCCTGGCCGATTTCGCCGCCGATCTTCGCGCGCCCACGCCCTCGGTGGCGGCCGAACTGCTGGTGCCCGACCAGCGCGAACTCACCGCGCGCCTGCGCCGCGCCGCCTCGCAGTTGCTTGGCGCACAGCGCCATGGCCTGCACCAGCGCATGCAGCGCACCGATCGCGCCGGGCTGCGCCTGGACGCGCAATCCCCCCGCGCGCGCCTGCAGCTGCTGCACCGCCGGCAAGAAGACGCCGCCCGCCACCTCGCCGCGCAGATGCGCGGACGCTTGGACCGCCTGCAGGCGCGCCTGCGCCAGGCGCACGCGCAGCTGCGCGCCCACGACCCGGCACGCCAGCTCGCCACACTGCGCCAACGCCTGGCCGCCCTGCGGCTGCAACCGCCGATGACCGCGCGCCTGCGCCACGACACCTTGCGCCTGCAATCACTGGCACGCTCGCTCGAGGCCGTCAGCCCGCTGGCCACCGTGGCGCGCGGCTACGCCATCGTCAGCCATGCCGACGGGCGCGTGGTGCGCTCTGCCAGCGAGGTCGCCCCGGGCGAACGCCTGGATGCGCGCGTGGCCGATGGCATCATCGCGGTGCGCGTGGAAACGCGCGAGGACTGATCGCGTCGTTCAGGGCGGCGACGCCACCGTCGCTGCCCGGATCGCCGGCGCCCGCTGCCAGCCGCCCAGCACGATGCCGGCCAGGGCCACCGGATCGTGGTCGAAGTGGTGCCCCCCCGGTCGCGCGACCACGTCCACGCCCTGCGCGGCCAACGACGGGCACAGCGTGTCCTTCTCCTGCTCGCCATGGATGCACTGCACGCGCGCGGTATCCATGCGCAACAGCACCGGCAGAATCGGCACCTGGCGGGATTGTCCCCAGCCCAGCCAGCCGCCCACGCGCACCTGGAAATCGGCGCCGTGGGCGAGCCCGAGCAGCGAGACGAACCGCACCTGCGCGCGCTGCGCCGCGGGCAGGCGGTCATAGGCGAACGGCATGACATCGGCGCCGAAGGAGTAGCCGACCAGTGCGATGTCCCGTGCATGCCAGCGCGCACCGTAGGTCGCCATGACGCGCGCGAGATCGTCGGCCACCTGTTGCGGCGATTTCTGCTTCCAGAAGTAACGCAGGCTGTTCCAGCCCACGACCGAGACGCCCTGCCGGTTGAGTTCGGCGCTGATGCCCTTGTCCAGCTCGCGCCAACCGCCGTCGCCGGAGATCACGATGGCCAGGCGGTGGCTGCCGGTCACCGGCATCTCGACCAGCGGCAGGCCGGCGACGCCGGGATCGCCGGCCGGCGCGAAATGCGCTTTCACCGCGGCGGCCAGTCCTGCCGCGTCGACAGTCGAAGGCACCTGTGCCCAGGTCCCCTGCCCGGCTGTCGGCGCCTGCCGACCGCACGCCAGCCCACTCTCGGCAGCGCCGCTCACCGCGACAGCACCGGCCAGCACGTCCGGCGCGGCACCCGCCAGCGCCTGCCGGACCAGATCGGCGCCAGCCCCGTCGCCCACCAGCAGCGGCGGCAGGAATACGTCACTGTGATCCTTGCGAAGCAGACGCTTGCCGAGCCGCTCGGCATCGTCGGCGAGCGTGCCGCAGGCCACCGTGCCTTCGCCAAGGTGCCGCAAGTAGCGCCCGGTATCGATCACCGCGACCAGCGCACCGTCGGCAGCCAGGGTGTGGGCCACGGCGCGCCCACGGGCAGGCGCCAACGGGTCGGGGAAGACTTCCACCAACGCACGCGGCGGGCCCGGCGGATGCAGCACCTCGGGTTCGCCGTAACGCCCGCCGATGGCTCCATGCCCATGACGGGCCACTGCGTAACCGCTGGCGACGAGCAGCAGCGCCGCCAGCGAGGCCCATCCAATCCTGCGAGAAAGTTTCATGGGCCCGGGGCCAAGGGGGGATCGCCCGCTTCGACCCATCGCGGCCGTGCCGGTTCCTGCCTCGCCGTGGCCGCTTTCGCCACCGTTAAGCCGGCGCCGTCACCCCGTGCCGGTCACTGCAACGGGGGGCCTTCCGGACAGAACCGCTGGCGGTATTCCAGTGCCTTGGGCATCAGCGCCTGCAGGTTCTGGATGCGGGTGCCCGGATCGGGATGGGTGGAACTGAATTCCGGCTGCGACTGCCCGCCGCTGTTCTGCTCCATGCGTTCCCACAGCGGGATCGCCGCGCGCGGGTCGTAGCAGGCGGCGGCCGCCAGCATCAGCCCCACTTCGTCGGCCTGGGTTTCGTGGCCGCGCGCGTAAGGCAGCAGGTAGCCGTAGCCCATCGCCGCCATCACCATCTGCTGTTGCTGCATGTCCATGCCGCTCGCCGCGCCGGCCATCTGGCCGATCTGCGTGAGCTTTTGCTGCGCCATGCGCTGGGCGCCGTGGCGCAACAGCGCGTGGGCGATCTCGTGGCCCATCACCACCGCCATCGCATCGGCGTTCTGCGCCACCGGGAACAGGCCGGTGTAGACCGCCATCTTGCCGCCCGGCAGGCAGAACGCGTTGGCCTGGTCGGAGGGAATGACGTTGACGTCCCACTCGAAGCTGCGCGAGATATGGTTGGGCTGCATGCCATGTTCGGCCGCCAGCGCCGTCTCCACCGGGTCGACCTTGGCGATCAGCCGCTGCGCGATGGCGCGTACCTGCTGCGAAGCCTGTGCGTTCGGGTCCAGCGGGCGTTCCTGGGAGAGGATTTCCTGGTAGGCCTGCAAGCCCATCGCCTTCTCGTCCTCCACGCCGAGCGAGCTGTCGATCAGCACCTTCTCGCCGGTGTAGGGATCTTCGCTGCGGTTGGAGAACCAGTAGTAGGCCGCGTAACCGGCGAAGGCGATCAGCACCCACCAACGCACGTTGCCGAACAGGCCGGGGCGACGCCCGCCCGATGCCTGCCCGCGTTCACCCCCGAACGGGTCGTTGCGCATCTTCCTTATCCTTTTCCGGCCACTGCCGGGCTCAACCAGGCCATGAACTCATATTCCGCGGACCAAGCGGAAGCCGATCCTGGCACTGGTGGTGTCCGAGTCCTGTGACAGCCGCCAGGCGGCCCGGGTCTGCTGCGGCGAGTTGGCCCAACTGCCGCCGCGGATCACCCGCTGCCGGCAGCCGGGGTTGTACCAGGCCGCACCGTCGGCCGGGGCGCGCCGGTAGCTGGCATGCCAGCAGTCGCCCACCCACTCGCTGAGGTTGCCGCCGAGGTCCCACAGGCCCCAGGCGTTGGCACGGAAGCTGGCGACCGGCGCCGGACCCCAGAAGCCGTCGCCGTAGCCGACGAACGCGTTGCTCCAGTGCCGCCCGCTTGGCGAAACGTCGTTGCCGCCGGTGAAGTTGCCCGCCCCCTCCGGCGGCGTGCCCGCATCGCCCCAGGGATAGCGCCCCTGGCTGCCGGCGCGCAGCGCGTACTCGAATTCGGCCTCGGTCGGCAGCCGGTAATGCCGCCCGGTCTGCTCGGAGAGCCACTTCGCATAAGCCTCGGCGTCGCGCACGCTGACGTGCATCACCGGGCTGTTGGGCGCGGCGCGCGCGCCGTTGTAGTCCGACTGCCAGTCCACCCCGCTGCGGCGGGCGAAGTTGCCGCTGCGCTCGTCGTAGACGATGGAATGCCCGCGCCTTGTCGCGCGCGGCCTGGCATTGGCCGACTCCACGAACTGGCGGAACTCGTCCACCGTCACCGTGGTGATCGACATCGCGAAGCCGCGCGCGAAGCGCACGTAATGCGCCGGGCGTTCGTTGTCCGACGCACCGGGCTCGTTGTCGCCGGCCCCCATGCGGAACGCGCCATGGGGCACCACGATCATCTGCGGCCCACGCCCGCCGTCCTTCATCGCATCGGTGAAGACCTGGCGCGGGCGGAAGCTGCCGTAGTGCGTGGCCAGCTCCAGGCGCACGCGCAGCGCGGCGGCCACCGCATCACCGGGTGCGGCGATGCGCAACACCTCGGCGAGCTTCTCGCCGGCCGGCTTGAGCCCGGCAGGCGTGGTGAGGTCGCGCAGCGCAGCATCGTGTAGCGCCCCGATGCGCGCGTGGCGCACGGCCTCCACGCGCTCGCGCGCATCGTCCACGCTGGGCGCGCGATCGCGCACCTTGGCCGCGCTCGCCAGCCAGCGCGCGGCGGCCTCGAAATCGGACGCGGCCGCCGCGCTCTCCGCGCGGCCGATCAGCGCGCTCTCGGCCGCGGCCAGGCCCTGTCGTGCCCGGTTGTTCTCCGGGTCGAGCTTGAGTGCCTCGCGGAAATTGCCGATCGCGCCGTTGCCTTCCTCGCCGATGCGGTCGTTGCGCAGGTCGTCTTCGCCCGCGCGATTGAAACCCAGCAGGCGCTGCGCGCGCTCCACTTCGGCCTGGAACTCACGTACGCGCGTGTCGTCGGGCGACAGCGTAAGTGCCACCATTGCCAGCGTGCGCGCCTGCTCCAATGCATCGCCCTGGCGTTCGGTCTGCGTGAGCAGCGCGCGGCCGTCCTGCAACAACCTGCGCTGCGCCTGCTGCAGGCCCTGCCGAGCCAAGCGGTCCTGCGGGTCGCGCTGCAACAACGCCAGGTAGAGCGGAATCGCCGCATCCGGTTGCTGGAACAGCCTGTCTTCCTCGAGCGCACGCGCCGCGCGCGCACGCACGCTGGCGGGCTTCTCCTCGCCCAGGTCCACGCTCGGCGCCTGCCAGCGCTGCACCGTGTCAACGCCGGACTCGCCAATGGTGACGCGCGGTTGCGCGGGCGTGGCGGGGGTGGACGGAGGGGCGGGGGCCTGCGCGGCTGGCTGCGGATCGGACGTCGGCGCGCAGGCGGCCAGCGCCACCGACAGTACCGCCATCGTTAAGCCCCACCTGCCCATCTGCGCCTGCCTCCTTGAGATGCCCGCCTCGCGCCGGTCGCCGGCGACGTTAGGCTATCCTGCACGGCCCGCGCAATGCAGCGCCGTATCGAAGTCCGCCCGTGCCGCACTGGATCACCCACCCCGACGAACTCACCGCCCGCCTGCACACGCGCCCGGCGCGCATCGGCCTGGACACCGAGTTCATCCGCGAGCGCACGTACTGGCCGCAGCTGGCGCTGGTGCAGATGGCCGTCGGCGAGGAGATCCTGCTGATCGACCCGTTGATTCCCGGCATGGCCGATGCGCTCAAGCCGTGGCTCACCGCGCCGGACATCCTGAAAGTGATGCACAGCGCCAGCGAGGACCTCGTGACGTTCAAGGTGGCGTGCGGCGTGCTGCCGCGCCCGTTGTTCGACACCCAGATGGCTGCGGCGCTCGCCGGTACCGGCGCCGGCATGGGCTACCAGAAGCTGGTCAACGAGATTACCGGCACGCTGCTGCCCAAGGGCGAGACCCGCTCGGACTGGCTGCGCCGCCCGCTCTCCGACGCGCAGCTGGAATACGCCGCCGACGACGTGCGGTACCTGTTCGCGCTGCACGACGCGCTCGACACCAAACTCGGCGAGCTGGGCCGCCGCGCGTGGCTGGCCGAGGACGCCGAGCGCCTGCTGGCCTCGGTGGAGCGCGACGACGGTGAACGCTGGCCGCACCTGTCGCTGCGCAGCGCGCAATTCCTGGAAGCCGACGGACAGCTGCGACTGCTGCGGCTGCTGCGCTGGCGCGAGCAGACCGCGCGGCAGAGCGACCGCCCAAAGAGCTGGATCCTGGACAACGAACTGGCGGTTACCATCGCGCGCACGCCGCCGGCCGACGAGGCGGCGCTGTCGAAGCTGTTCGAGCGGTTCCCGAAAGCGCCGCGCAAGCTGACCGCGCAGATCTGGCAGGTACTCAACACGCCGCTGGCCGACGAGGCCGACGCACCTCTGGCCAGCAACAACGGCGACGAGCACAAGCAGACCCTGAAGAAACTGCAGGAAGCCGTGGCCGAACGCAGCCGCGAACTCGGCCTGCCCGATGGCGTGCTGGCGTCGCGCAAGCACCTGGAAAGTCTGCTGGAGCACACCGCATGGCCGAGCGGTTTGGGGCAGTGGCGGCGGGCGCAGCTGGAAGCGGTGGTGGCCCCGCTGGTGCCTGGGTTGGCGTAACGCGCGACCGATCCGCCTCGCCGTTCGACGAGGCGGCCTTTCATCGGTTCAATCAGGCCGCACGCGCCTGTATCCGCACCATGTTCCCCGCCGGGTCGCGCACCGCGCAATCGCGCACGCCGTACGGTTGCACGGTCGGCTCCTGCGCGATCTCCGCCCCGCCCGCCTGCAGGCGCTCGAAGGTCGCGTCGAGATCGCCGGTGGACAGCACCATGATCCCGTAGCTGCCCTTGGCCATCATCTCGGCGATGGTGCGGCGCTCGGCGTCGGTGATGCCCTGGCCAATGCCCGGCGGGTACAGCACCAGCGAGGTGCCCGGCTGCGTGGGGTGGCCCACGGTGATCCAGCGCAGCTCGCCGTGCGCGACATCGTTGCGCACCTCGAAGCCGAGCAGGTCGCGGTAGAACGCCAGCGCGGCGTCGGCGTCGTTGTGCGGCAGGAAGGTGGAGTGGATGCTGAGGTCCATGGCGTGGCTCCGTTTCAGGTGGACGCGCAGTCTAGGGAAGGCGCCGCCTTGGCCGCTTCTCGATTCCTGACCGGTCGCGTCACCGCCTTGGCCACGCAGGCCGGCAGCCCGGCGATGGCCGAGGCGTGCTGCTGCCGGTAGGCGCCGGGTGACATGCCCACCAGCTCGTGGAAGCGGGTGCTGAAGGTGCCCAGCGAGGCGCAGCCGACTTCGAGGCTGACCTCGGTGACGCTGAGGTCGCCGCGCCGCAGCAGCGCCATCGCGCGTTCGATGCGGCGCGTCATCAGGTAGCTGTAGGGCGATTCGCCGTACGCGGCCTTGAACTGCCGGCTCAGGTGCCCGGCCGACATGTGCACGCCACGCGCCAGCGCCTCGACATCCAGCGGCTGGGCGTACTCGCGATCGATGCGGTCACGCACGCGGCGCAGGCGGGCGAGATCGCGCAGGTGGGTGTCAGCGGCGGGCATGGCGCGATCGTGCCATAGCCCGGCGCGCCGCGCGTGACGCATGACCGCGGGAGTCTGCGCGTTGGAAGGGGGCCTGATCGGCGGCGTGGTGGCCGGCGTCATCGGCGGCCCCGGAGGCATGAGCGCCGGCGCATTGGCAGGCGCGCTCGCCGGAGGGCTCGGTTCGATGTTCGCGCAGCTCAATGCCTCTTGATACCCGCCGTCGATAAGATGCCTTCGCGCGTCAAGAGGACGCGCGGAGGCATCGCGTCGCCGAGGAAGACTTGATGGATGTGTTCACGAAAATGGTCATGACCGCCGTCGCTGCGGGCATCGTCGGCGGCGGGCTCATCGCGCTGCTCACCAGGGCCGGGATTCCGCACGCGGCCGCGCTGGGCGTGGTGGTGGCCTTGGTGGTGGCCGCGGTCCTGCACGTACAGCGCAAGGCGTAACAGCCAAGCCGCGCCCCCGGCGACGCGCTTGGCTGGACGCGACGCCACGCCGGGGCAGCGCGCCGCTTCGCCGGCACCCGCTATCGCAAAGCAAAACAGCGCACCTCTCGGCGCGCTGTCTTGTCTTGAATAGTGGTGGAGCCAGGGAGGATCGAACTCCCGACCTCGTCATTGCGAACGACGCGCTCTCCCAGCTGAGCTATGGCCCCACGAGGGGTACTGGAACCGGGCCTGCGTGGGAGGGTCCCTTCGGACCTTCGCTGTGCGCCCGTCCAGCCGGGCCGCCTTTCCACGCGGGAGGCGCATTCTAGCCCGAGTCCCGCGCCGAAGCCAAGTCGTTCCCGGCACCCCTGTCACGGCGCGGGCGCCTCCATGAACTCGGTGCGCGCCGCCTGCTTCTCGCAGGTCAGGTTCACCGTGCGTCCGATACCGCGGGTGCGGTGCACCGTATTGGCCGGCACCACGAATGCCTGCCCGGGCGTCAGCCGCACTGGGGGCCGGCCGGCCAGTTCGATCTCCAACGCGCCCTCCATCACCAGGAACAACTCATCGGTGTCCGGATGCCGGTGCCAGCGGTACGTGCCTTCGAACACCGCCAGCCGCAGGCAGTGGTCGTTGAAATCCAGCATCACCTGGTTCTGGTAGGCGGCAGTGACCGCCGCATGCGCCGCCTGCAAATCCACCCGTTCCCCCGCGGCGTGGCGGGCCGTCTCGGCGGCGTAGGCGTCGGCGTCGGGGAAGCGGGCATCGGCGGGTGACGGGGACATCGCGCGGCTCCGTGCGGGGGACAGGCAGCATCGCCCCGGGCCGATGAGCGTGCCGTCACGGTGTCACAGCACGCCCGGCACGGGCGTCGCCAGCGCGGCGGCTTCCGCATCGCACCCCGAAGGCGTCGCTCCGGCCGCCTGGCGCGCCACCACTTCCTGGCGCGCGGCGACCACGTCGGCGAGGAAATCCACATTGCCCTGCAGCTTGGCGAACACCCCACCGGCCACCGCGCGCCCTTCGAGCACGTCGCTTTGCCAGTGCGCGTTGCACACCAGCCGGCTTTCGCCGAACTGGCGCCCGCGCGCCAGCAACGCGTTCGCGCGCGCCGGCGCCACCTGGGTCAGCACCATCGCCCATGTCCAGCCGATGGCGGTGTGCCCGGACGGATACGAGCCGTCGTGCCGCAACGCCTCCTCGTCGCGCGCCAGGCAGGTGTGTTCGTCGTGCAGCACGAAGGGCCGGACCCGCTGGTACTGGTTCTTGGCGCCATACGTGCCCAGGCCGGCGTCCACCATCGTGCGCTTCAACAGCATGTACAGCCGGGGCGTGGACTGGGCGTCGATCGGAACGCCGAGCGCGCAGGCGAAGTTGTCGCTGGCCGCGGGGAAACTCAGGTCGGCATCGCGGGTGGCCTGCGCGTAGCGAGGCGTGTCGCGCAGGCGCTGGGCGGCGGCATGCACGGCTTCGTCGTTGGCGAAGGCGGGGCTGCCGGCAGACGGCGGTGCGGGCAGCAGTGCGAGGCTGTCGGGCAGGTCGCGCCCGAGGTAGCCGGCGGGGACGCCTGGCTTGAGTTCGGGCACCGGCGAAGCCGTGCCCGCGGAAGGGCCGGGGGACGCGCAGGCGCCGAGCAGCGGCAACACGATGGCCAGGGCCGGAAGGCGGAATGCGGGCGTATGCATCGACGGGCTCCTGGGGACTGGCCGCCAGTGTGCCGGCCCCAGCATGCAGTGCTACCGAGGAACTACCCGCATGCGGCCAGTAAAACTACGCATCGCCGGTTACCCTGTGGGCATGCGTCCCCTGCCCCGCGCGTTCTACGACGACGATGCCCTCCTCGTGGCACCGCGCCTGCTCAACAAGGTCCTGGTGGCCGCCGATGGACGGCGCGGCCGCATCGTGGAGGTCGAGGCCTACCGGGGCGCCGCCGATGCCGCCGCGCATTCGTTCCGCGGCATGACCCCGCGCACCGAGGTGATGTTCGGTCCGCCCGGGCACCTGTACGTCTATTTCATCTACGGCATGCATTGGGCGATCAACGCGGTGTGCGGCGGCTCGGCGCCCGGCCACGCGGTATTGCTTCGCGCGCTGGAGCCGCTGGCGGGACTGGAAACGATGGCGCGGGCGCGCGGCACCGACACGCCCCGCCTGCTTGCGGCGGGCCCCGGCCGGCTGGCGCAGGCCTTCGGCGTGGACGGCGGTGACAACGGCTTGGACCTGTGTCGTCGCAGCTCCCGCTTATGGATCGGCGACGACGGCACGCCGCCGCCCGAAGCGCCCATCGCCTCCCCGCGTATCGGCATCCGCAAGGCGGCCGAGCATCCGTGGCGCTGGCACGTGGCCGACGATCCGCACGTCTCGCGGCGCCCTTCGCCCAGGCCGCCGCGCCGGCGCCCGTCCCGCTAGGTCGTCTCCACCGCGACGGGCATGCGGCGCCGCTTCGGTGCGGCCCGCCCGGTCAGTCCGTCGCAGGCAGCGCGGCGGCGCGGGGAACCAGGCCCAGATGCGTGTGCGCGGCCACCGTGTGCGTGGTTTCCAGCGAAGGCAACGCGACGAACTTGTCGGCCACCCGGGCGGCGACCGGCAGGCCGTCCAGGTACAGCACGCGGTTGCCAGGTACGCGCGGCACGCGTTCGCCGGCCAGCACGCCACCCAGCAGGTTGGCCGGGTCGCAGGCCGACACGCAGGTCCACTGCTGCGTCGGCGGTGCGCGACGCACTTCGCGCAGCAGGCCGAGCGCTTCAGGCAGCGCGAACTGCTCGCCGGAAAGCCCACTGATGAAACGCCCGCCGCGGATTTCCCCGCGCGCTTCCAGGCGCTGGTATACGCGCAGCAGTTCCCGCCACGAGGGCAGCCACGCCGCCTCCCGTTCCAGCAGGCGCCAGCAGATCACGCCGTAGCGGCGCAGGAGCGTGCGCGCGACGTGCTCGACCGCTTCCTGGCGGCGTTCGGCGTCCTGTGCCGGCGGCAATGCACGCAGCGGCGCCCAGCGGCCGGCATCGCGGATGCCATGGAGCGACAGCCGTCGACGCTGGCGCGACAACGCCGAGGGCCGCTTGGAAGCGGGCACCAGCAGCGCCCGCAGGCCGGCGTAGCTGTCGCAATGCAGGCGCCCGCGCACCACCAGTTCGCCGAGCGCATCCTCCAACTCGGTGGCGATCAGGTGCAGCGCATCGGCGATCTCGTCGAAGAAGCTGGCGCCATGGGTGTCCAGGTACTCGGCCACGCGCTGCGCGCGCGATCCCAGCGGCGCTTCATCGGGCTGGGCTTCGGCGGCCAGCAGCTGCCAGCGCGCGGCTTCGCGCCGCGGCAGCAAGACCGCCGGCACGGCACGCAGGCTGGCGCTACCGCGAACGGCCTGCGCCGGACGCAGCCGGCGCCACGCGATGCGGCCGGCGGTGCACAGTTCGTCGAGCCAGTCGGGCTGGTAGTCGCGCACGCGCGCCGGCAACAGCTCGGCCTCCCATACGGCCGCGGGAGCCTCGAAGCCTTCAAGCTGCGTGAGCAGGCCGGCCAGGGCCTCCGGCCCGGTCACCCGCGCGGAGGCTTCCACGCGTTGCCACTGGAACAGGAAGCGCGCGTAGTCGCGCGGCGTGACCGGTTCGATCTCGCGGCGCAGGCGCCCCAGCGTGTAGCGATGGATGCGCGCCAGCAGATGGCGCTCGCACCATTCCTCCTCGCTCGCGCCGGGGCTGAACATGCCGGCCATGACATAGCCCTCACTGCGCAGCGACTGCAAGGCCTGGGCGATGTCGGCCAGTGGCAGGTGCAACGTACTGGCGAGCAGCGGGGCCGGCGTCGGGCCCCAGCCGGACAGCCGCGCGCGCACCAGTTCGCGCAGGGCGGCCTCCCGCTGCCAGTCGTTGACGCGGCAGTCCTCCGGTACCCGCAGCGTCGGCTGCGGCGTGGCCGTCGGATACAGCGGCGCGAACCACGCGATGCGCTCCGCGCTCACCCACAGCGAGACCGCCTTCGCTTCGTCGTGCAGGCAACTGGCGCGGCCGGACCGTGCCAGCGCGTGCAGCCAGTCGAGCCAGCCGTCTTCGGCGGTGGCTTCGTCGGCACGGATCACGCCGAGGGACGCCAGCGCTTCGTGCATCTCCTCGATATCGCGCGGCTGCGGCCAGGCTTCCTCGCGCACGGCGGCGATGGCTTCCGGATCGAGCCGGCCGAGATCGTCGGCGCTTTCCGGGTCCCGATAGCGACGCGCCTGCACGGCCTGCGTGCGACGCTCTTCCAGCGGCGCATCGTCGAGAAACGCATACGGACGCGCGTTGAGGGCTTCGGCGGCCAGCGGCGACGGCGCGGCAAGGTCACGTGCCACGACACGGATACGGCCGGCCTCCAGCCCGCGCAGCACATCCAGCCAGCCTTCGGTGTCCATGGCCTCGTGCAGGCAGTCGTCCATGGTCTGCGCGACCAGCGGATGGTCGGGTACCTCGCGCTCGCCGACGATGTTCTCCAGGCAGGCGACCTGGTCGGGGAATACCGTCGCCAGCAAGTCCTCGGATTTCATCCGCTGCAGCTGCGGGGCAACCTTGCGCCCGCCGGTGAAACGCGGCAGCGCCAGCGCGTTGGTGGCATTCCAGCGCCAGCGCACGCCGAACAGCGGCGCGTCGAGCAGCGCCTGCACCAGCACATGTTCGGCCGAGCTGGAATGCAGGTAGCGGGAGACCTCGATCAGCTCGAAGCTGTGGCTGGTGGACAGCGATAGCACAATCGCGTCCTCGGTCGCGGCCGCCTGCAGTTCGAAATTGAAGTTGCGGCAGAAGCGCTTGCGCAGCGCCAGCCCCCACGCACGGTTGATGCGACTGCCGAACGAGGTATGGATGACCAACTGGGTGCCGCCGGTCTCGTCGAAGAAGCGTTCCATCACGATGCAGGACTGCGTCGGCAGCGCGCCGAGTTCGGCCTGGGCCTGGGCCAGATAATCGAGCAACTGGCGCGCGGCCTCCTCGCCGAGGGCGAGCGTGTCGGCGAGCCAGTGGTGTACGGCCTGACGACCGTCGCGCGGCAGGCGCGTGGCGATGTCCTCGCGCAGCCGCGACACCGCGTGCGAAAGCTCGTCGCTGCGGCCGGGTGCCTCGCCCAGCCAGAACGGGATGTTGGGCGGCATCCCCTGCGCGTCCTCCACACGCAGCCGGCCCGGCTCGATGCGCAGGATGCGATAGCTGGTATTGCCGAGCTGGAACACGTCGCCGGCCAGGCTTTCGACGGCGAAATCCTCGTTGACCGTGCCGATGGATTCGGCCTGCGGTTCGAGCATGACCGTGTAATCGCCGGTTTCCGGGATGCTGCCGCCGGAGGTGAGCGCGGTCATCCGCGCGCCACGACGGGCGTGCAGGCGCCGGTTCACCGCGTCGCGGTGCAGGTAGCTGCCGCGGGGTCCCAGCCGGGTGCTGTAGCCATCGGCCAGCATGCGCACCACTTCGTCGAAGCGTTCGCGCGTCAGCCCCGCATAAGGCGTGGCGCGGGTGACCAGCGCGAACAGCGCGTCCTCGTCCACGTCCGCGCAAGCCACCTCGGCGACGATCTGCTGGGCCAGCACGTCGATGGGCGCCTCGGGAATACGCAATTCATCCAGCTCGCCGCGACGCACGGCGTCGAGCAGCGCGGCGCATTCGACCAGTTCGTCGCGCGAGGCCGGGAACAGCCGCGCCTTCGGCGTGCCGTCCACCGCATGGCCGGCACGCCCGGCGCGCTGCAGGAAGGCAGCGATCGAGCGCGGCGAGCCCAGCTGCACCACCAGGTCGACATCGCCGATGTCCAGGCCCAGTTCCAGCGAGGCCGTGGCCACCAGCACGGTGAGCTCACCGGCCTTCAGGCGACGCTCGGCCGCCAGGCGGATATCGCGCGAGAGGCTGCCATGGTGCGCGGCCACGCGGTCGTGGCCGAGCCGTTCGCCGAGGTGCCGCGCCGCGCGCTCGGCCATGCGCCGCGTGTTGACGAATACCAGCGTGGTGCGGTGCGCGCGCGCCAGCGTGGCGACTTCCTCGTAGACCTGCTGCCATTGGTCGTTGGACATGACCGCCGACAACGGCGTCGGCGGCAGGCCGAGCGCCAGGTCGCGCTCGCGCGTGTAGCCGATATCGACCACGGCGCAGTCCCCGCCGGCGCCGGCGAGGTAGCGCGCAACGCGCTCGATCGGCTTCTGCGTGGCCGACAGCCCGATTCGCTGCGGCGAACGGCCGGTGAGCGCGCGCAGGCGCTCCAGGCTCAGCGCAAGGTGGCTGCCGCGCTTGTCGGCCGCCACGGCGTGGATTTCGTCGACGATGACGCTACGCACATGGCGCAGCGATTCGCGCCCGGACTCGGAGCCGAGCAGGACGTACAACGATTCGGGCGTGGTCACCAGGATGTGCGGGGGGCGCTTGCGTGCGGCGGCGCGTTCGCGCTGAGGGGTGTCGCCGGTGCGCACGGCGGTGCGGATCTCCACCGCCGGCAGGCCTTCCTCGGCGAGCACTTCGGCGATGCCCTGCAGCGGCACTTCCAGGTTGATGTGGATGTCGTTGGACAGCGCCTTCAGCGGCGAGATGTAGACCACGCGGGTCTCGTCGGGCAGCGCGCCCTCTTGCGCCAGGCCCTCGCGCAGCAGGCCGTCGAGCGCGGCCAGGAACGCGGTGAGCGTCTTGCCCGAACCGGTGGGCGCGGCGACCAGCGTGTGCCCGCCGTCGAGGATGCGCGGCCACGCCTCGGCCTGCGCCTCGGTGGGCGCGCCGAAGCGCCGCTGGAACCAGCGGGCGGTGACGGGATGGAATCGGCGCAGGACCGGATGCATGGCAGGCCTCGACAGGGCACCCGCCGCGCAGGGTAGCGCGGCGTGACGGGGACTCATTGAGATGGGGCCGAAAAGGGCCTCGGGCAACCGCCTGGCGGTGAATCGGTTCAGGCCACCGGGCCCGATTGTGCGCACCCGCGCCGGCTGGCACAGTGCGGCGATGACCTTGATCCTGCTGATGATTCTGGGCGCGGCCGGCTTCGCCTGGTGGAACGCGGCCCGCGCCGCCGCCGAACGCGCCGAGGCCCTGGGCCGCAACGCCTGCCGCGCGGCCGACGTGCAATGGCTAGACCAGAGCGTGCATGCCATCGGCACGCGCGTGTGCCGGCTGCCCAGCGGCCGGCTGGGGCTGGAGCGCACGTTCCGCTTCGATTATTCGCACGACGGCGTGGATCGCCAGAGCGGCCGGATGGTGCTGCGCGGCGGCGAACTGGTGGCATTCACCGGCCCGTCGATGGCGACGGTGACGCCCTTGCGGCCGCGCGGCGAGGACGGTTGAGAGGCCGCGCCGGTGTCCCTGGGCGTCGCCTATTTCACCACCCGCAGGTGCGGTCGCTTGCCCGCCGGCGGCGGGGTGTCTTCCGGATCGGGACGCTCGTCCACGTCGCCTTCCATCTCCTCCTGCGTGCCCCCTGTGCCCGGCAGGTCGTCCGGCAGCGCCATGCCCTGCCCCGTCTCGCGGGCATACACGGCCAGCACGGCCGACATCGGTACCTGCACCGGATAGCTCACGCCGCCGAAGCGCGCGGTAAAGCTGATGCCGTCGTTGTCGATGCTCAGGCGCACCACCGCGCGCTCGGCGATGTTGAGGACGACGCGGCCGTCCTTCACCGCGCCGGCCGGCACCTGCACGCCGGGCAGGCCGGCGTCCACGAGCAGGTGCGGGGTCATCTGGTTGTCGTTGATCCACTCCACCAGGGCCCGCAGCAGGTACGGACGGTGGCTGGTCATGCGGGGGAATTCTTCGCTCATGTGCGACAGTTTACGCGGCCATGCCACACGCGCGCCTCCCCGGCGGGAAAGCGCGTCGATGACCGGTCAGCGCAGCCTCAGACCGGCATGTCGCGCAGCTTCTTTTCCTGCTCGGTCAGGCTGCGGATGAAGCCCGGGTTGCGGAAGATGCGGTTGCCGTAATCCTCGATCGCCTTGCCGTCCTTCGGCAGCGGAATATCCAGCGATTGCAGGCGCCAGATGATCGGCGCCATGGCGCAGTCGGCCAGGCTCATTTCCGGGTTGAGGAAGAACTTGCTGGCCTTGAACAGCGGCACCGAAGCGGTGAGCAGTTCCTTCAGGCGCTTGCGGCCGGCCTCGGCCTGGGTCTTGTTGCCGAGCTGGATGGCCTGCACCTGCGGCACCCAGTCGTGCTCGATGCGCAGCATCGCCAGGCGCAGGCGCGCGCGGGAGAGCGGGTCGACCGGCATCAGCGGCGGATGCGGGTAGCGTTCGTCCAGGTATTCGCTGACCACCGAGGCCGCGTACAGCACCAGTTCGCGCTCCACCAGCGTGGGCACGGAGTGGTACGGGTTGAGGTCGATCAGGTCTTCAGGCGGATTCTGCGGATCCACCGCCACCAGGTCGAAGGTGACGCCCTTGGCGGCAAGCACCAGCCGCACGCGATGGCACAGCACATCGTCGGTGGAGGAAAACAGGGTCAAGGTATTCCGCATACGCACACTCGTCGCCATTCAAGGCTCTCCAACGACCGGAATCCGCCGGCCGCAACGACGCCGCCGGCCCAGTGCCGATGGTCGCCCGTGTCCCGAGTGTGCAATCAGCCGTCACAAAAGCCAATAGCGAGGCTGCGCCTCGGGGTGGGTGACGCGGCGGCCGCGCGGCCGCCGCGTCGGTCAATGCACATCCCGCCAGTATTCCTTCTTCACCAGATAGGCCAGGAAGGTCAGGAAGGCCAGGAACAACACCACCCACACGCCCATGCTCTGGCGCTTGAGCGCGGCCGGCTCGCCGGCGTATTCCAAGAAGTTGGTGATGTCGCGGGCCGCCTGGTCGAACTCGGCCGGGCTCAGCTTGCCGGGCGTGGCGAGCTTGAGTGCCACCACCGGCTTGTCCATGCCAGCCGCCTCCGGCTCGCCGTATTCCGGCTGCTGGATGCCCTGCAGTTCCCACAACGGGTTGGGCATGGACACGTTCGGGAACAGCTTGTTGTTCCAGCCCAGAGGGCGGCTCTGATCGGGGTAGAACGACTTCTGGTAGGTGTACAGCCAGTCGGTGCCGCGCACGCGGGCGATCAGGCTCAGGTCCGGCGGCGCCTTGCCGAACCATTGCGTGGCGCCGTCCTTGGGCATCGAGGCTTCGATGTGGTCGCCGATCTTGGCACCGGTGAAGTTGAGGTGGCTCATGACCTCCTCCTCGCTCAACCCCAGGTCGCTGGCCATGCGCGAGTAACGCAGGTACTTCAGCGAGTGGCAGCCGGAGCAGTAGTTCATGAACAGCTTGGCGCCGCGTTGCAGCGAGGCCTGGTCGCCCAGGTCGTTGCCGGCCTGCAGCAGCGCGCCGCCCTCGGCGGCCATCGCACCGGCGCTGAGCAGCAGGCCCGACGCCAGCAGCGCCAGGCGGGTGGTCCATCGCGTCTTAGTCATGCGTCGTCACCCGTTCCGGCACCGGCTTGGTCTTGTCCAGCTTGGTCCACAGCGGCATGGTGATGAAGAAGGCGAAGTACAGGAAGGTCAGCACGCGCCCGATGTAGGTCTCGTGGATGTCGGTGCCCGGGCCCGAGCCGATGATGCCCAGCCACACGAAGCACACCGCCAGCACGCCCAGCGCCACCTTGGAGATCCAGCCGCGGTAGCGGATCGAGCGCACCTTGGCCTTGTCCAGCCACGGCACCAGGAACAGGATCGCGATGGCCGAGAACATCACGAGCACGCCGCCGAGCTTGTTGGGCACCACGCGCAACATGGCGTAGTACGGCGTGTAGTACCACACCGGCTTGATGTGCTCCGGGGTGACCAGGCGGTTGGCCTCGGTGAAGTTGTCATGCTCCAGGAACAGCCCGCCGAAGCCCGGCGCGAAGAAGATGATGAAGGCCGCCAGCACCAGCAGGAAGCCCACGCCCACCATGTCCTTGACCGTGTAGTACGGGTGGAACGGGATGCCGTCGGCCGGCGCGCTGGGCGACCAGCGGTTGCCCTTGGGCCCCTTCTTGATCTCCACGCCGTCCGGGTTGTTGGAGCCCACTTCGTGCAGCGCGCCCAGGTGCAGCACCACCAGCAGCAGCAACACCAGCGGCAGCGCGATGACGTGCAGGGCGAAGAAGCGGTTGAGCGTGGCGTCGCTGGGCAGGTAGTCGCCCATGATCCACTCGGTGAGCCCGTTGCCGATCACCGGGATGGCGCCGAACAGCGAGATGATCACCTTCGCGCCCCAGAACGACATCTGGCCCCACGGCAGCACGTAGCCCATGAAGGCCTCGGCCATCAGCACCAGGTAGATCAGCATGCCCAGGATCCACACCAGCTCGCGCGGCTTCTGGTAGCTGCCGTACATCAACCCGCGGAACATGTGCAGGTAGACGACGATGAAGAACAGCGAGGCACCGGTGCTGTGCATGTAGCGGATCAGCCAGCCCCACTCCACGTCGCGCATGATGTATTCGATCGAGGAGAACGCCTCGGCCGCGCTGGTCTTGTAGTGCATCGTCAGGAAGATGCCGGTGACGATCTGGTTCACCAGCACGACCAGGGCCAGCGAGCCGAAGTAGTACCAGACGTTGAAGTTCTTGGGCGCGTAGTACTCGCTGACGTGCTTGCGGTAAACCGGCATCAGGCCGGGCGCGCGGGCGTTGACCCAGTCGAACACCCCGTTGGCGGTACGGACAAGGATGTTGGCCATGGTCAGGCTGCCCCCGTGGTGGACGCGGCGCCGCCGGAGGACGGATCCACGCCGATGACGATGGTGTTGTCGTCCTGGTAGTGGTGGGGGGGCACCAACAGGTTGATCGGCGCCGGGACGCCATCGAAGACGCGGCCGGACATGTCGAAGCGCGACTTGTGGCACGGGCAGAAGTAGCCGCCCTTCCACTGCGGGTCATACGGCTCGGGGCGGATCTCGGCCACCATCTCCGGCGAGCAGCCCAGGTGGGTGCACAGCCCGACCAGCACCGAGACCTCCGGCTTGATCGAACGGAACTCGGGATTCTTCAGCACGTACTCCGGCTGCTGGTCCTTGTTCTCGCTCTTGGGGTCCTTGAGCCGGTCGTCCAGCGACGGCAACGCATCGAGCATCGCCTTGGAGCGCTTGACGATCCAGATCGGTTGCCCGCGCCATTCCAGGATCAGGCGTTGGCCTTCCTGCAGGGCGCTGATGTCGGCGGTAATCGGTGCGCCGGCCAGCTTGGCGCGCGCACTGGGATTCCACGATTTGATGAAAGGTACCGCTAGAAAACCTGCTCCTACCGCACCAACCACAGCGGTTGTCGCGGTCAGGAACCGTCGACGCCCCGTGTTGGCGGGTTCGTTTACCCCATCGTTGGCCATCCGGCTCTCCGATCTTTTGTTTTTAGGTAGCTTGCGGCTGCCAGCGGCCTGCTGGGGGTCAGGCCGGGAATGAATCCGTACCGAGTGTAGCGGAAGGCTTAATGGCCAGACAATGCAGTCGGGCCGCTTTTCGTGACCGCCGGCATGGCCGGCAGGCCGCGATGCTCAGCGGGCGCTGGCCGTGGCGCCACGGTAGCGCTCGGCGAGGATGCCCACGCGCTGCACGTAGCGCTGGGTTTCGCTGTAGGGCGGCACGCCGCCGTGGCGGTCCACCGCGCCCTCGCCGGCGTTGTAGCCGGCCGCGGCCAGTTGCAGGTTGCCGTTGAAGCGCCGCAGCAGCCACGACAGGTATTGAACGCCCCCGCGGATGTTTTGCGATGCATCAAAGGAATCGCTGACGCCGAAGCGGCGTGCGGTGGCCGGCATCAGCTGCATCAGCCCCTGTGCGCCGGCGCGACTGAGCGCGGTGGGGTTGTACGCCGACTCGGCATGGATGATGGCCCGCACGATGGCCTCCTCCACGCCGAACTCGCGCGCGGCCGCGGAGATCTCGTTGGCATAGGCATTGGTGTTGAGCCGCACCGCGCCGAAGTTGACCCCCGGGTTGACGCCGCAGGCGTAGCAGGTCTCGATGTAGCTGTAGCGGATGGTGCGCAGGCCCTGGATGCTGGCGGTCTGCGTGGGGCGGGCGCTGGTGTAGTGGCGCACGCCATCCTTCATATAGGAGTACACCTGCCCGCTGATCACGCGGCGCGGCGGCGTGGTTGGCGCGGGGAGCGGCGCGGGGGTGATCGCCTTGGGCGCGAGCGCGGCGGCGGTAGCCGGCAG
>JAEWJB010000081.1 GCA_023386795.1 Pseudomonadota bacterium | reverse complement strand
GGTTCGGCCTGCGCCAGCACGGCGGCGGGGCGATCCGGCACGGCGGCCGCGGTGGCCTTCTGCTCGGCGCGGGCGTTGTCGAGCGCGCGCATCACCAGCTCTTCGTCGTAGTTGCTGGCGGCGACGATCTCCACGCCTTCCTCGGTACGGCGATTGGAGAGGATCACTGCATCCGGGCCGTGCTCTTCGCGCACCAGGCGGAAGGCGGTGCGCATGTCGGGGGCGACGAAGCGTTTGATTTTCATGTCAGGGCCGGAAGTGGTGTTCGGGTTCGGTGTTCGGGATTACTTCGCAATCAACTGCCATCAACTGATCGTGCCGACGAGCTTGAGCCGCTTGTCCTCCGGCACTTCGCCGTAGGCCAGGACCGACAGCGAGGGCACGCTGTGGCGGACCAGGCGGGCCAGGGCGGCGCGGACCGTTCCCGGTACCAGCACCACCGCCGGCTCGTTGCGCGCCTCCTGCTTGCCGACGCACTCGGCCAGGCTCTGGTGCAGGCGCTCGGCGAGACCGGGTTCCAGCGCCACGCCGTTGCCCTGCGTGGAGTCCTGCAAGACGCGTTCCAATTGCGGGGCCAGGGTGAACACCGGAAGTTCCGGCGACATCCCGGCGATCTCCTGGACGATGAAGCGGCCCAGCGACGTGCGCACGGCGGCGGTGAGCGCAGCCGGGTCCTGGCTGTGCGGGGCGTGCTCCACCAACGCTTCGACGATCTTGCGCAGCTGGCGGATCGGGATGCGCTCCACCAGCAGGTTCTGCAGCACGCGCACCACCACCGACAGCGGCAGCGCCTTGGGCGTGAGGTCTTCCACCAGCTTGGGCGCGCTCTTGGCGAGCGTGGCCAGCAGTTGCTGCACTTCCTCGTGGCCGAGCAGTTCCGGGGCGTGCTCGCGGATCAGGTGCGAGAGGTGGGTGGCCACTACGGTGGCCGGGTCCACCACCGTGTACCCCACCGACTCGGCATGGGCGCGCTGGTGCGGCTGGATCCACACCGCGTCCAGGCCGAACGCCGGGTCCTTGCCGGGGATGCCGTCCAGCGCGCCGAGCGCGCCGCCCGGGTCCAGCGCCAGTTCGCGGTCGGGGTGGATCTCGGCGGTGGCGACCGGTACGCCGTGCACCAGCAGGCGGTAGGCGGTGGCGCTGAGTTCGAGGTTGTCGCGGATGTGTACTGGCGGGATCAGGAAGCCGATGTCCTGGGTGAGCTTGCGGCGCACGCCCTTGATGCGCGCCATCAGTTCGCCGCCCTGGGCCTTGTCCACCAGCGGGATCAGCCGGTAGCCGACTTCCAAGCCCAGCGGATCGATGGGGCGCAGTTCGTCCCAACTCAGTTCGGCGCTGGGCGAGGGCGCGCTACCCGGGGCGCCCGGGGCGCGCGCGGCGGCGTCCGGGCTGTTGCCCTCGGCATCGACCGGCCCGCGCTTGTGCAGCTTCCAGGCGATGAAGCCCAGGATCAGCGCCAGCGTCAAAAAGGCGACATTGGGCATGCCCGGGACCAGGCCGACCAGGCCCAGGATCGCCGCAGCCACCGCCAGCGCGCGGTGCTGGCCGAACACCTGGCCCACCATCGCCTGGCTCATGTCCTGCGCCCGCGAAGCGCGGGTGACCAGCATGGCCACCGCCGAGGACACCAGCAGCGCCGGCAGCTGCGCCACCAGGCCGTCGCCGATGGAGAGCAGGGTGTAGGTGGAGGCGGCGTCGGCGAACGCCATGTTGTGCTGGAACATGCCCACGGCCAGGCCGCCGAGCAGGTTGATAAACAGGATCAGGATGCCGGCGATGGCATCGCCGCGGATGAACTTGCTGGCACCGTCCATCGCGCCGTAGAAGTCCGCTTCCTCGCGCACTTCCTCGCGGCGCTGCTTGGCTTCCTCGCGGGTCAGCAGGCCGGCGTTGAGGTCGGCATCGATGGCCATCTGCTTGCCGGGCATGGCATCGAGGATGAAGCGGGCGGTCACTTCCGACACGCGCCCGGCACCCTTGGTGATGACCACGAAGTTGATGATGGTCAGGATCGCGAACACCACGATGCCGACCGCGTAGTTGCCGCCGATCACGAACTCGCCGAAGGCGGCGATCACCTTGCCCGCCGCGTCATGGCCGCCCTGGCCGTGCAGCAGGATCACGCGGGTGGAGGCCACGTTCAGCGCCAGGCGCAGCATCGTGGTCATCAGCAGGACGATCGGGAAGATCGTGAATTCCAGCGGCCGCTTCACGTACACCACGGCCAGCAACACCATCAGCGAGATGGCGATGTTGAAGGTGAACAGCGCGTCGAGCACCGGTGCGGCCAGCGGCACGACGACCATGGCCAGCATCGCCAGCACCACCAGCGGCGCGCCGAGGCCGCCGCGGATCAGCTCCAGCACGCGCCGGGCGTTCATGGGTTGCGGCTGGGCGCTCATGCCTGGCCTCCGGGCCGGGCGAATTCATCCAGGTCGATGGGCGGCAGGTCCGGCATGGGGCCGGCGCGCCAGGCGCGCAGCTGGTAGACGTAGGACAGCACCTGGGCAACGGCCGAATACAGTCTCACGGGGATTTCCTTGCCGAGTTGGGCTTCCCGATACAAGGCGCGTGCCAAAGGCGGGGCCGAGACGATCGCCACGCGGTGGCGCTCGCCGCTTTCGCGGATGCGGAAGGCCATTTCGTCCACGCCCTTGGCCACCACCACCGGGGCGCGCATCTTTCCGCCCTCGTACTTCAAGGCCACGGCGTAGTGGGTGGGATTGACGAGCACGACGTCGGCGGTGGGCACCGCTTCCATCATCCGGCGCTGGGACAGCTGCATCTGCATCTGCCGGATGCGGCCCTTGACCTCCGGGCTGCCCTCGCTTTCCTTCATTTCCCGCTTGATCTCCTCGCGGGTCATCTTCAGCTTCCGCAGCCAGTTCCACTTCTGGTACGGCGCGTCGATGGCCGCCAGCAGCGCCAGCGCGCCGGCGGTGGCCAGCAGCAGGCGCAGGGTGAAGCCCAGGCCGTCGACGATGGCGGCCTCCAGCGGCTGGTTGAGCATGGCGCGCAAGCCATCCATGCCGTGCACGATCACCAGCCCGGCCGCGGTGCCGACGAAGGCCACGCGCAGCAGGGACTTGAGCAGCTCGGCCGCCCCCTGGCCGCCGACCAGCCGCTTCACGCCGCTGATCGGGTTGAGCTTGCCGAAGTTGGGGGTGAACGCCTTGCTGGAGAAGCGCAGGCCGCTCATCGACACCGGCGCGATGATGCCGGCCAGCACGCACAGCGCGGCCAGCGGGGCCATCACCCACAGCAGGTCCAGCAACAGTTCGCCGAAATGGCCGAACAGTGCGTCCGGATGCTGCCACAGGTCCGGGGCGGGGGTGAGCGCGGTCTCCATCCAGCCCCGTGCGCCCGACGCCAGGCTGCCGGACATGGTCAGCAGGGCCACCACGCCTGCGCCGAACACCGTCGCGGTCGCCAACTCGCGCGAATGCGGGACATTGCCCTGCTCACGCGCCTCGCGCAGGCGCTTGGCGGTAGGGAGTTCTGTGCGTTCTGCGCCGTCTTCGTTCTCGGACATCGTTCAGGCAGCGGGGTGGGATGCCGGATGTCCTGCAAGGGGCGTGCCGCTTCTTCAGGGCGTGGTGGCCGAAGTCCAGTCGGCCAGGCCGGTCTCGCTGCCGCCGGGGGCGGGTTCATCGCTCTCGATGCGGTTGCGGCCGCCGTGCTTGGCCCGGTACAGCGCCGCGTCGGCCCGCGCCAGCAGTTGGCCGATCGTCTCGCCCTCGCGATGCCATGCCACGCCCATCGAGCAGGTGACTTCGAGCACCGCATCGTCCACTGCGTAAGGGGTGCCGCAGATCGCGTCGTGGATCGCGCGCAGCCGCCCCTGCGCCTGCGGCGACAGGCCGGGCATCACCGCCAGCAATTCCTCCCCGCCATAGCGCCCGACCTGGTCGCTGCCGCGCAGGCAGGCATCCAGGCGGCGACCGACGCGCGCCAGCACCGCGTCGCCGGCCAGGTGGCCGTAGACGTCGTTGATCTGCTTGAAATAGTCCAGGTCGATCAGCACCACCGCCAGCGGCTGGCCCTCGCGCCGTGCCTGCGCCAGGCACGCGGCCATCGCCTCCAGGATGCCGGCGCGATTGAGCAGGCCGGTCAGCTCGTCGTGGGTGGCCTTGATCGCCAGGCTCGCGCGCGCGGCTTCCAGTTCCTGCTTCTCGCGCTGCAATTCCTGGGTGCGCTCGGTGACCAGCCGCTCCAGTTCGCGCTCGCGCGCCAGCAACCGGCTCACGCGCCAGCGCAGCAGGCCCAGCACCGCGGCGAAGGCGAGCAGCACGTACAGCAGGATCGCCAGCGGGCTGCGCCACCACGGCGGCAGGACATCGAAGGTCAGCCGTACCGTATTGCTGAGCTGGCGCTGGCGCAGGTCTTCGGCCTGCACCTCCAGCGCGTAATGGCCGGGCGCCAGGATCGGGTAGACCACGTGGTCCTGCGCCGTGCTGATCCACGGGCCACCCTGGTCGTTGATG
Source organism: Pseudomonadota bacterium (assembly GCA_023386795.1). GTDB lineage: Bacteria > Pseudomonadota > Gammaproteobacteria > Xanthomonadales > Xanthomonadaceae > Stenotrophomonas_A. Next base: position 12,216 of record JAEWJB010000081.1, on the reverse strand, counting down.
CGGTAGCGGAACACGACGCGGTCGCTGCCGCCCACCGCGCCGGGCGTGGAGAGGTCGATGTCCAGCGGCTGCCTGGACCACAACAGCGAGGCGCCGGGCAGGACCCCCTGGTCGCCGCGGCGGATGCGCGAGATTTCCAGCTTCAGCGGCCGGGGAGCGAAGAGGGCGGCGGGATCGAAGATCCGGCTCAGGCCGCGGCTGGAGCCGATCCACACCGCGCCATCGTGGTCTTCGAAGAAAGCATTGGCCGAAGTGTCGTCCCACAACAGGCCCTCGGCCTGGGTGACACGGATCCAGCGACCGTCGCGCAGCAGGTCCAGGCCCTGGCTGCTGCCCAGCCAGAGCCAGCCGCGGCTGTCGTGGCGCAGGATGAAGGGCATCACCCGCGACACCAGCGGGTCGTCCACCCGTTCCACCGCCAGCCGGTTGTGAGTCTCGTCCATGCGGCCGTGCCACAGCCCGGCATCGTTGAGCGAGAGCCAGGCGGTGCCATCGGGCGCGAAGGACAGCCGCGAGAAGTCCTGGCTCGGCAATGCCCCCGTGACTTCCACGCGCACCCAATGGCCCTCGGTGCGCCGGTACAGGCCGGCGCTGGACACCATCCACAGACGCCCGGCGGCATCCAGGCGGGCATCGTCGAAGGAGCTCACCGGCAGTTCGCGTTCGCGCACCGGGCGCTCGCTGCCCGGTGCCAGCGTGTAGACGCCGCGGCCGGTGACGATCCACAGCACGCCCTGGCGGTCGAACAGCACCACGCGCACGCCCGCGGGCACCTGGGCGATATCGCGCGTACTGCCCTCGAGTGGATCGCGGCGGGCGATGGCGCCGGAAGAGCGGCCCAGCCAGACCGCGCCATCGGGTGCCGTGGCCATGCTGATGGTCTGCTGCAACGCGCGCCCGTCGACCAGGTTCCAGGGCCGCATGCGCCGCGAGGGTAGGTCGAGCACGTTGCTGCCGGCATCGCCGCCGACCAGCAGTTCGCCCTGCGGCGTGCGCAGGATCGACCAGGTTGGCGCGGCGGCCAGCCCCTGGTTTTCGTCCCAGTGTTCGATGCGGTCGTAGGCCAGCCAGCGTTGCACGCCCAGCCCGCGCGTGCCGATCCAGAAACGCCCGTCGCGCTGCACCAGGATCGGACCAACCAATGGCGTGATGTCCACGCCCTGGCTGCGCGAGAACAGGCGCCAGCGATCGCCCTCCCAGCGCACCAGCCCGCCGTTGGCACGGGTCACCACGCGGCCACGCGGGTCCAGGGCCAGGTTGGTGGCACCGGACAACATGCTGAAGCTGCCGCCCGCCGGGGCGGGGTGGTCGATGAAACGGCTGCGGCCCGGCGGCAACGACAGCACGTGGTCGCCCCCTCGCACCCACAGCGTGCCGTCGCGTGCGCGCAGGATCGCCTGCAGGCGTTCGCCGGGCAGGCCCTGCGCCGGTCCAAACGGCGTGATGCGGCCCTGGATGTCCACCCGGCACAACTGTGTGCCACACGCGACCCACAGCGCCGCGCCTTCGGCCATCAGCGCCTCGCCCATCGGGGGCAGCGCATGGCCCTCCCAGCGCAGCGGGATGGGACGCACCTGCCAGCCGGCTTCATCGGGCGTGATCCGCAGCAGTTGGTGGTGGCTGATCGCCACCACGCCGTCCTGCTGCGCGACTAGCGTGTTGCCGTTGTCCAACTGCAAGGGACGGCCCTGCCACTGCACGCTCTCGAAACGCGGACCGCGACGCACGTACAGGCCATTGGAAGTGCCCACCCATAGGCGCCCGGCGCTGTCCTCGGTAATGGCGCGCACGTAGATGCTGCCGATGCCCGCTTCCTCGCCCACGACATGGAAGCGCTCGCGTTCGTAGCGGTGCAGGCCCAGTTCGGTGCCGGCCCACAGCACGCCCTGGCGGTCCTCGTACAAGGTGCTGACCGACAGGCCTTGCAGGCCCTCGGCCTGGGCATACGCGCGGAAGCTGTAGTTCTGCGCCGCCGCCGGCAGCGCCAGCAGCCAGGCCAGCGCGCACGCCCAGCGCACGGCGCGGATCACGGCCGGGGTGCGATGGAAGAACGTAGGCGGCGAAATGGCCACGTGACTGCGAAGACCCCCCGGAACCGGCAAGCCCTCTTTGCCAGGGACTCGTCCGCCACAGATATCGGCCGTCGCGCCGGGAACTGAAGCCCGCCAGTGCCCGGGGCGGCTACATCGTGAGCTGGCGCGCGGCGTCGAAGCTGGCATCGAACAGGCGCTGCACCGGCGGGCCCATCTCGTTGGCCAGCGTAGCCAGCAACACCAGCCCCAGCAGCACCGAGACCGGCAGGCCGAGCTGGATCGGGTTCAGGGCCGGCGCGGCCTTGGCCAATGCGCCGAAGGCCAGGTTGACCGCCAGCATCGCCACGATCATCGGCAGCGCCAGGGTCAGCCCGCCGCGCAATACCTGCAGGAAGAACGTCGGCGCGACCTCGGCGAAGGCCTGCGGGTCGGGCAGCGCCGCGCCGATCGGCACGGCCTTGTAGCTGTCCACGATCAGCGCGATCAGCGCCAGGTGCCCGTTGGCGACGAAGAACAGCAACCCGAAGCTGAGGTAGAACCACTGCGCGATGACGCCGGAGGTGACGCCGCGCAGCGGATCGGACATCTGCGCGAACGACAGGCCGGTGCTCTGGGAGATCATCTCGCCCGCCAGCGCGCCGGCCTCGAACATGAGTTTCAGCATGAAGCCGATGCTCACGCCGATCGCCAGTTCACGCGCCACGGTGAGTACCACGGCCGCATCGAAGCCGTTCCACGCCGGCACCGGGGGCAGGATCGGCGCCAGTGCCATCGCCAGCGTGCCGGCGAGGGTGACGCGGATGCGCTTGGGCACCGCCTTGGTGCCGACCAGCGGCATGGCGGTGAGCACCGCGCCGATGCGCAGCATCGTCCACAGCACCGCGCCGACCATCGCGAACGCGCGCTGGCCGTCGATCACCATCTGGGTGGCGGCATCCACGGCGTGGCTATCCGATGAGGTGCGGGATACGCTGGAACAGCATGGTCGTGTACTCGACCAGGTGCGCGAGCAGCATGCTGCCGGTGGCGAACAACACGGCGGTCAGCGCCACGGCCTTGGCGATGAAGGCGATGGTGGGTTCGTTGATCTGCGTGGCGGCCTGGATGACGCCGACGACGACGCCGACCACCAGTACGGCCAACAGGATGGGGCCGGCCAGCCAGAGGACGGTGACCAGTCCGCCGCGCAGTTCGGTCAGGGCGATTTCGGGGCTCATGGCAGTAAGCGATGCAAGGTGGGTGCCAGTACGCGGGACGGATATCCGGCGCGCGACGGCCGCGTCCTAGACCGCGTTGAAGCTCGCCGCCAGCGTGCCCACCACCAGCACCCAGCCGTCCACCAGCACGAACAGCAGGATCTTGAACGGCGCCGACACCAGCATCGGCGAGAGCATCATCATGCCCATCGACATCAGCACGCTGGCCACCACCAGGTCGATGATCACGAACGGGATGAAGATCAGGAAGCCGATCTCGAAGGCGGTCTTCAGCTCGCTGGTGACGAACGAGGCCACCAGCACCGGGAAGGGCACCGCGTCCGGGCCGGCGTACTTGCCGTCGCCGGCCATGCCGGCGAAGGTCATCAGGTCGGTCTCGCGCACCTGCGCCAGCATGAAGGCGCGCAGCGGCTGCGTGGTGAGCGTCCAGGCGGTCTGGAAGTCGATCTGGTTGTTGAGATATGGCTGCAGGCCGCTGCTCCACATCTTCTGCCACACCGGCATCATCACCAGCGCGGTGAGGAACATCGCCAGGCCCACCAGGATCTGGTTGGACGGCGTCTGGCCGGTGCCCAGTGCCTGGCGCAGCAGGCCCAGCACGATGGTGATGCGGGTGAAGGCGGTGAGCACCAGCAGCATCGACGGCAGCAGGGTGATGGCCGTCATCAGCAGCAAGGTCTGCAGCGGCAGGCTCACCGGCTGCTCGCCGATGCGGCCCACGGTGACGTTGGGCAGCGCCGGCAGCTGGCTGCTGCCGCCCACGGGCGCCGCCGCCGGTGCGGCAGCCGCTTCGATGTTCACCGGGGTTGCGGCCGGCGCGGCGGAGGCGAAGGCCGGGCACGCGGCCAACAGCAGGATCAGTAGCAGGCGCAGCGCGCGGGCGGTACGGAACGGCAACATGTTCATCGGTCCTTGCGCAGCTTCTGGGCGAGCAGCTGGGCGAAATCGGGCAGTTTCTTCAGGTCGGGCAGGGCCGGCGGCGGCGGGGCCGGCAGCGGGGCGTCGAGGCTGTGCAGGGTGTTGATGCCGCCGGCGGTCACGCCCAGCAGCAACTGCTGGCCGCCCACTTCCACCACCACCACGCGCTCCTTGGCGCCCAGCGGCAGGCTGGCGACCAGCTTCAGGCCGGCGGCGGGACGAAAGCCGCTGCCGGGCATGCGCTTGAGCAGCCAGCCCAGGCCGACGATCAGGCCCAGCACCAGCAGCAGCGCGAACACCGCGCCGAACAGGCCCGGCGAACTCGGCGCATGGTTGCCGACCTGGCTGGCCTGCCGCGCCACCGGCGCGGCGGCCTGGCCGACCGCCAGCAGCGCATGCGCGACTGTGTTCAACGCAGTCTCCGGATGCGCTCGCTCGGGCTGACCACGTCGGTCAGGCGGATGCCGAAACGGTCGTTGATCACCACCACCTCGCCATGCGCGATGAGGGTGCCGTTGACGTAGACGTCCAGCGGTTCGCCGGCGCCGCGCTCCAGTTCCACCACCGAGCCCTGGTTGAGCTGCAGCAGGTTGCGGATCGGCAGGCGCGCACGGCCCACTTCCAGCGACAGCGTCACCGGCACGTCGAGGATGACGTCCAGGTTGAGGTCGGCGGCGGCGTGTTGTTCCTCGGCCAGCAGTTGCTCGAACTGGGCGGCCTGGGCGATTTCTTCTTCGGTCATCATGGCAGCAGGTCCTGCGCTTTGCGCAAAGTCGGGGCGCCGGGCGGTTGCACGGCGGTGATCTTGATGGCGTTCTTGCCGTTGGCGACGCCGAATTCGCCGGTGAACAGCGGAATGTTCTCCACGCACAGCGGCACCTGGGCCGGCAGCTCGATCGGCAGCACGTCGCCGACCTTCAGCTGGGTGAGCTGGCGCAGGCTCACCTGCTTGGAAGCGAGCACGCTGGAGAGCGTGACCTCGGCCACGTTGAGCTGCTCGCGCAGCATCACGTTCCAGCTTTCGTCGCGGTCGTTGCGGTCGCTCTGGATGCCGGCATCGAGCAGTTCGCGGATCGGCTCGAGCATCGAATAGGGCAAGGTGACGTGGATCTCGCCGCCGCCGCCTTCCAGTTCGACATGGAAGCGGCACACCACCACGTACTCGCGCGGGGTGACGATATTGGCGAAGTGCGGGTTGATCTCCGAGTTGATGTACTCGAAGTCCACGTCCATCACCGGCGCCCAGGCTTCCTTGAGGTCGGCGAAGGTCTGCTTGAGCAGCAGCTGGATCACGCGCATCTCGGTGGCGGTGAACTCGCGGCCCTCGATGCGCGTCGGGTAGCGGCCGTCGCCGCCGAAGAAGTTGTCCACCACGGTGAACACCAGCGTCGGCTCGAACACGATCAGCCCGGTGCCGCGCAGCGGCTTGAAGCGGATCAGGTTGAGGTTGGTCGGCACGTACAGCGAATGCATGTACTCGTTGAACTTGACCAGGTCGATGCCGCGCACCGACAAGTCGGCCGAACGCCGGATCAGGTTGAACAGGCCGATGCGCCACAGGCGCGCGAAACGTTCGTTGACCATCTCCAGCGTCGGCATGCGGCCGCGGATGATGCGGTCCTGGCTGGCGAGGTCGTAGTTGCGCGCCTCGCCCGGCGCGGCGGCCGGCGGGGCGGTATCCACGGCCCCGGAATCCACGCCGTGCAGCAGGGCATCGATCTCGTCCTGTGAAAGCAGGTCGTTGACGCTCATCGGCGTGGCCTTACTGGGTCACGAAGCTGGTGAACAGCAGTTCGTCGGCGCTCTTGCTGCCGGTCTCGGCCTGCATGAGCTTCTGCACTTCGGCCAGCGAGATGGCCTGCAGCTTCTCCTTGCCGGCGCGGTCGGCGATCTCTGCCGGTTGCACCTGCGAGAACAGCATCAGCAGGCGCGCGCGGATGGCCGGCGCGTTGGCCTCGATGTTCTTCAGCGCGATCGGGTCGCGGGTCATCAGCTGCACTTCCACCTGCAGGTAGCGCGGGCCGTCCACCGGGCCGTTGAGGTTGACCACGAAGGGCGGCTCCATGGCGAAGTACTGTGCCGGGGCGGGGAGGGCCTTGGTGGCGGGGGCGGCCTTGGCGGCTTCTGCCTTCTCGGCCTTGTCGTGGCCGGCGAAGTACCAGGCACCGCCACCGGCAGCCGCGGCGGCCACCACGGCCACGCCGGCGATCAGCACGATGGGCTTGCCGGCCTTCTTTTCCTTGGCGTCGGCTTTCTTGTTCTTGTCGGCGGCAGCTGCCACGGGGTCACTCCAATGAAACGGGCTGCCCATGCAGATGCAACGCGCGTGCCATTGGCGCGGTGGCGGTTTTCCGGCGTGTCGGGGTGATGCCCGCCAGAGCGTCAGGGGATTCCTGTAGGAGCGGCTTCAGCCGCGACAGGTTTCCGTCGGCGGGATCTGTGGGCGGGTCGCGTCGCGGCTGAAGCCGATCCTGCAGTGAAGGGGTGACGGCGGCTGCGCCCCGTCAGGCGTAGGCATCCAGCAAGCCACGCGCCTTCAACACCGAAGCCGGGACCACCACGCTGGCGGTGTCCTCGCCTGCGCCGTCGCCCGCGCCATCGAAACCGTGGGACATGGCGGAGCCGTCACCGCGCTGGCCCTGCTGCTGCGCGCCGACATCGGCGTGCGCCAGCTGGAAGCCATGTTCGCCCAGCATGTCGCGCAGGCGCGGCAGGCTCTGCTCCAGCGCCTGGCGGGTCTCGACGTGGCTGGCGGTAAAGCTGGCGTGGACCTTGTCGCCGTCCATCTGCAGGCGGACTTCGACCGGCCCCAGATCGTTCGGGGTGATCTTGATGTGCGCGTGGCCGATCTTCTGCTCCGCCAGCCAGGTCAGGCGCGTACCGACCGCGTCGTCGAACCCGTCGCCGTTGAGGTCCGGCGTCGGCGTGGGGCTGGCGCTGAACACCGCCGGGGTGTCCTGCAGGCGGGCGCCGGCAGTGGACACATGCGGAAGCGTCGGCAGCACGAAGGCCGGGGTGTCGATCGCGGGCGAATCGCCATCGGTACCGGCGGTGGGGGGAGTGCCGGCCGCCAGCGTGGCGGTGGCCAGCGCGGCGAGGGCGGCGGCATCGTCCGCGCTGGCCGTGGAGGCACTGGCGGCAGTAGCCGCGCCGGCCAGGCCGGGCAGCGCGATGGCGCCGGTCGGCAGGGCATTGGGCATCGCGGCCGGGGCCGCGGCGTCCGCCTGTGGCAGCCCCGCCAGCAACGGGTTCGCGGCCGTGCCGTCCAGCATTGCAGCGTCCGGCGCGGCCGTCGGCGCGGCCGGCTGCAACAGCATCAAGCCGAAGCCACCCAGGCCCGGCGGCGGCCAGGTGCCCGGCTCGCCGTGGGTCGATTCGGTCTTCTCGCCGGCTTCGGTACTCGCGGTGGCTTGTCCGGTGTTTTCTGCGGCGTCGTGCTGCGTGCGCTGCGCGCTGTCCTTGTGGCTACCCGCATCGCTGCGCGAGGCACGGGCCGGATGGTCATCCTTGCCGTGCGCGCGGGTGCCGTCCTCGTCCTGCCGTGCGCTTTCATCGTCCTGCCGCGGCTTGGCTTCCGCGCGCTTGCCCGCTGGGTTGCGCGAAGCCTGCTGGGTCGAGTTCGCCTGCGACGGCGGCTGCGTCGGGTTGTTGAGCAGGCTGGCGAAGCTGCTGCGCTGCGTGCCGGTGTCGTCCTGCGCGGCATCGTCGCGCGAGACGAACCCTTCGTCCTTCAGGCCGCTGGCGCGGGCGGCGGTGTTGAGGATCGACAGCGGGTTCAAGCGTCGTCTCCCGGCTCGGCGGCCAGCTGTGCCTGCCGCGCGCGGCGCGCGCCGAGGTCGTCCATGTCGCGCTGGTCGCGGCGTTCCACCACCTGGCGCTCCTGCGCGCGATAGCTGGCCGCCAGTTGCTCAAGCACCTGCTTCTCGCGGCTGGCCAGCAGCAGGCGCGCGCGCTCGGCTTCCACGCGGGCGCGGTTCTGGTCGACGGTACGCATCTGCTGCTCCACCGCGCTGTCCAGGCGGTCGAGGAAGGCGCGCCGGTTGCTCAGCTGCGCCGGGCTGGTGGCCGCCATCTGGCTGCCCGCATATTCCTCGGCGTAGCGACGCAACTCCTCCAGGCGGGAGACGTGCGTGTCCAGGTTGCGCTGGCGCTCGGCCAGGTCACGAGCCACTTCGTCCTCGTGTTCCTGGGCGCGGCGCAGCAACGGGTCGATCCGGCGGGATTGCATCATGGTTCATTGCCTGTGGGGATCGGAGCGGCCGCCGGTGGGCGGACGCGGGAAAAACAGGGGTAGGACGGCCTAGCCATGCGCCGCCTCCGTCTCGACCAGCCGCTTGAGCGCCGCCTGGCTGTGCGGCAGGTCGGCCGCCTTGGTGACGTCCTGGCCGAGGAATTCGAGGATCTCCGGCCAGCGCTCCAGCGCTTCGTCCGTCACCGGGTCGTTGCCGCGCTGGTAGGCGCCGATGGCGATCAGGTCGCGGTTGGACGAATACGCCGATACCAGGCGCTTGAGCTTGCGGATGCGCAGGCGCCACGGTTCGTCGGCGATGTCCTGCACCACGCGGCTGACCGACGATTCCACGTCGATGGCCGGATACAGGCCACTGTCGGCCACCCGGCGCGAGAGCAGGATGTGGCCGTCGAGGATGGCGCGCGCGGCGTCGGCGATGGGGTCCTGCGGGTCGTCGCCCTCGGTGAGCACGGTGTAGAACGCGGTGATCGAGCCGCGGCCGGCGGCGCCGTTGCCGGCACGTTCCACCAGCGCGGGCAGCTTGGCGAACACGCTCGGCGGATAGCCGCGGGTGGTCGGCGGCTCGCCCACCGACAGGCCGATCTCGCGCTGCGCCTGCGCGAAGCGGGTGAGCGAATCCATCAGCAGCAGCACGTTCAGGCCCTGGTCGCGGAACCACTCGGCGATCGCGGTGGCGCGGTAGGCACCGTGCAGGCGCGCCAGCGGCGGGCGGTCGGCCGGGCTGGCGACGACCACCGCGCGGCGCAGGCCTTCCTCGCCCAGCGTGGTCTCGACGAAATCGCGCACTTCGCGACCGCGTTCGCCGATCAGCCCGACGACGATCACGTCGGCGGCGGTATAGCGGGTCATCATGCCCAGCAGCGTGGACTTGCCCACGCCCGAGCCGGCGAACAGCCCCACGCGCTGGCCGCGGCCGATCGGCAGCAGCGCGTTGATCGCGCGCACGCCCACGTCCAGCGGCATGGTGATCGGTTCGCGCGCCAGCGGGTTGATCGACACGCCGGCCATCGAGGTGCTGCCTTCGCCGCGGATCGGCCCCTTGCCGTCCAGCGGCACGCCGTCGCTGTCGATGACGCGTCCGAGCAGGCCTTCGCCCACTTCCACGCCGCCGCGGCGCCGCGAGGGCACCACGCGCGCGTTCGGCAGCAGGCCGTGCAGTTCGGCGCTGGGCATCAGGTAGGTACGCTCGCCGGCGAAACCGACGACCTCGGCGTCGACCCAGCCCCCGTCGACCACTTCGACCTTGCAGGTCGCGCCCATCGGCGCTTCGCAGCCGACCGCTTCCAGCGTCAGGCCGACGGCGCGGCGCAGGATGCCTTCGCGGATCAGGCCGCGGCCGTTGGCCGCGTCCAGCCCGAGCGCGCCCAGCCGGGTGGCCAGGCGCAGGTCGCGCGCGGCGTTCCATTCGGCGGGCAGGGCGGTGGGCAGCAATTGCGCGTTCACAGGCCGGCCCCCGCCTTGCGCATCACCGTTTCCAGCGCCGCGCGCAGGCGCGCTTCCAGCGTGCCGTCGATGCGCACGCTCTCGGCATGCACGCGCAGGTCGCCACGGCTCAGGCCGGGGTCGGCGGTGAGGCGGGTGCCCGACATCAGCGACAGCAGTGGCGTGAGGGCGGCGATGTCGTCCGGGTGCAGGCGCACTTCCACTTCGCGGCTGCTGCCGCCGACGGCATCGACTGCTTCGCTGACCAGATCGGACAGCAGCACCGGGTCGGCCTCGTAGGCGCGGCCGACCAGGCTGCCGGCGATGCGCACCGCCAGTTCGCCGAGCGCGCCGACCACCTCGTTTTCGAGACGGGCCAGCGGACGGCTGAAATTGTCCAGGATGCCTTCGATCTGCGCGGTCAGCCGGCGCACTTCGGCCTGCCCCTGGGCGAAGCCCTCGGCATGCCCGCGCTCGAAACCTTCCTGGCGCGCGGCGTCCTGGATCGCCTGGATTTCCTGCAGCGTCGGCGGCTTGGGCGGCGGCGGGGCTTCCTCGACCGGCGCGTGCACGGGCTCGGCGGTGACCACGTCCAAGGACGGGGCCAGCCAGCGCACCACGTCCTCGCCGAGGATGGCACTCATACCATCGCCTCCGAACCGCCGCCGCCGAGCACCAGGGTGCCCTCGTCAGCCAGGCGGCGCACGATGGTGAGGATTTCCTTCTGCGCCGCCTCCACGTCGGACAGGCGCACCGGGCCGCGCGCTTCCATGTCCTCGAGCAGGATTTCCGCGGCGCGCTGGGACATGTTGCGGGTGATCTTCTCGCGCACCTTCACATCGGCGCCGCGCAGCGCCAGGCCCAGCTTCTCGCCGGACACTTCGCGCAGCAGGGTCTGGATCTCGCGGTCTTCCAGCTCGATCAGGTTGTCGAACACGAACATCTGGTCCTGGATCTTGCTGGCCAGTTCCGAATCCACCTTGCCGATGGCCTGCAGCACGCCCTGGTCCTGTCCGGTATCGAGGAAGTTGAGGATGTTGGCCGCGCACTTCACGCCGCCCAGGCTGGAGGACTTCAGGTTCTGGTTGCCGGCGAACTGCCGCTCCATGATCTCGTTGAGCTCGCTCAGCGCGTTGGGCGGGATGCCATCCAGCGTGGCGATGCGCAGCAGCACGTCGGCGCGCGTGCGCTCGGGCAGGTTCTTCAGCGCCTCGGCGGCCTGGTCGCTGTCCAGGTGCGCCATCACGATGGCGATGATCTGCGGGTGCTCGTTGCGCACCAGGTCGGCCACCGCGCGCGGGTCCATCCACTTGAGCGTGTCCAGGCCGGTGGTGTTGCGGCCCAGCAGGATGCGGTCGATCAGGCCGGAGGCCTTCTCCGCGCCCAGCGCCTGGATCAGCACGTTGCGGATGTAGTCGTCGGCGCCCACGCCCAGCGAGGTCTTGCCGGCGAGTTCGCCGTTGAATTCGTCCATCACCTTCTCGACCTGCTCGCGGCTCACGCCGCTCATGGTCGCCATGGCGATGCCGATCTTCTGCACCTCCTTGGGGTCCATGTGCTTGAGCACCTCGGCCGCGTCGGCTTCGCCGAGCGACAGCAGCAGCACGGCGGCGCGCTGGACGCCGTTGAGCGGGGGCATGTCAGGCTTCACTGGCGACCCATCCCTTCACGACTTGCGCGACACGCTTGGAATCGGCCTTCACCGCTTCGCGCGCCTGGCGCAGGCGGTCTTCATAGGCATCGGAGGGCAGGGCGATGGCCGGCTTGCGGTCGATGCCCAGCTGCGCGGTGTCCTCTTCCAGGCCCGGCAGCAGCGAATCCTCGTCGTCGAGCATGCGCACGTCCGCGCTCTGCGGCGTGCCCGGCTCCTCCTTCCTGCGGCGCGCGGCCGGGGCCGGGCCGGTGATCGAGCGCAGCGCCGGGCGCAGTACGCCGAACAGCAGCGCCAGCACCACCACCGCGCCCAGCAGCAGGCGCGCGGCATCGCGCACGCGCGGGTCTTCCCACCACTTCGGGCCAGCATCGGCCTCGGGCTTCTCGCGCACGAACGGGGCGTTCATCACCGACACGGTGTCCCCGCGCGCGGCATCGAAGCCCACCGCCTGCTTGACCAGCGACTCGACCTTGGTCAGTTCGGCCGCGCTCAGCGCCTGCTCGGTGATCTTGCCCTTGGCATCCGGGCGCGGCACGTGGTCCACCAGCACCGCCACGCTGACGCGCTTGATGCGGCCGGCCGGCTGGCGGGTGTGCTGCAGGGTGCGGTCCAGCTCGTAGTTGCGGGTAGCGCTCTTGGCGTTCTCGGTGGGCGTGGCGGCCACGGCCTGCTGCGCGTTGGCGGCATTCGGCGCGGCGCCGTTGGCGCCTGGCACGGCGG
>JAEWJB010000076.1 GCA_023386795.1 Pseudomonadota bacterium | reverse complement strand
CGCGGCGGCGAGTCAGACAGGATGTCTGACCGAGCCGCGACGGACCTATACGCCAGCCCGGGGCCCGCACCGCAAGTCAACGCTACCCACCGCCAACCGCCAAAACAGCGACAAACCAGCGCCAACCAGCTACAACCACCGCGCCCGCTTGAACAACCGATACAACCCCACGCACACCACCACCACCCCCACCGCGAGCAGCGGATACGCATAGCGCCCCCCCAACTCCGGCATGTGCGCGAAGTTCATCCCGTACCAACTGGTGATCAGCGTCGGCGCCGCCAGCAAGGCCGCCCAGGCACCCAGCCGCTTCACCGTCTCGCCCTGCGCCAGCGTCACCAGCGACAGGTTCACGCTCAACGCCGTGCCCAGCATCTCGCGCAGCGTGTCGATCGCATCGTTGATGCGCTTGGCATGGTCCAGCACGTCGCGCAGGTAGATGCCCACCTCGTCCGACACCAGGTTGGCATGGCTGCGACGCACATGCGCCAACACGTCCTGCAACGGTGCCACCACCAGCCGCATCTTGTTCAATTCGCGCTTGAGCTCGTACAGCTTCACGACCGTGTGGCGACTGTAGGTCTCGGCGAAGATGTCCTTCTCCAGCGTCTCCAGCGTGTCGCGAAACTCGTCCATGATCGGCAGGTAGTTGTCGACCACGAAATCCAGGATCGCGTACAGCGCGAACGACGGCCCCAGTTTCATCATGTCCGCGTCGCGCTCCATGCGCGCACGCACCGGCGCGTACGAAAGCGAAGCGCCATGGCGCACCGTCACCAGGAAACGTGCGCCGAGGAAGGCGTGCGTCTCGCCGTAGCGAATGCGGTCGTTGACCAGCTGCGCGGTATTCACCACCACGAACAGCGATTGGCCGTAGCTCTCCACCTTCGGTCGCTGGTGCGCCTTGGCAGCGTCCTCGATGGCGAGGTCGTGCAGGCAGAACTCTTCCTGGATCTTGTCCAGCACCGCCTGCGCCGGCTCGTACAGGCCCACCCACACGAATCCTTCCGGCTGCGCGAGGCAGTCGCTGATGCGGTCCAGGTGGATGTCATGGCGCTGGCCCGCGCCGTCGTACCAGGCGCAGGTGATGACGCATTCCGGATTGCCGGTGTCGCGATGGTCGGCAGCGAGGGCCATATACCGATCCTGCGTCAGCGCCCGGGCGTGGGCAAGTTCCGCCGTCCCAGCACCGCCGCCAGCGCAACGTGCACCGGCAACAGCAGCACGATCCATTGCAGGTTGAACTGCGGCTGGATCGACAGCCAGTGGATCACCAGCGCCAGCACGCCGCAGGCCACCACGGCCCAGGCGACAAGACGGAATCCGGGCAGCGGGGCGCGCCCGCGCAGCAGCGGCCAGGCACTGGCCAGTAGGTACAGGCACAGCGGGTTGAGCAGCAGCAGGTTGCGGTTGCCCCAGGCCGATTCGTGCGCGGTGAAGCCCCACAGGAACACCAGCAGCCCGCCGGCCACCACGCACAGCAGCCAGAATGGCGTGGCGAACGCGGCCACCGCGCGGGGATGCCGGCCGCTGGCCAGGATCAGTGCGCCGACGAGCACGCCCGCCAGCAGCCATGGCCACCAGTGCCGCGCCTGTTCCGGCGGCTCCGGCGCCACGCGCTGCGGCAGCAGCGGCTGCGTGGCCAGCACCAGCGGGCGGCCTTCGCTGTTGCGCACCTGCGCCAGGCTCTCGGCCAGGCGCATCGGCACGAAGGCCTCCTGCCAGCGCGAAAGCGGCTTGTCGGCGTAGGGGCCCAGGCCCAGGTCGAAGCCAAGCCACATCCACCATGCCGGCGAGGCCAGGCGCACCGCTTCGCTGCGGAAGGTGTTGCCGCGCGAACGTCCGGCCAGCTGGCGCTGCAGGCCGCCATCGAGCGCCAGGTCGATGTAGTCGCGGACCATCGTGGCGCAGTTGGCGGTGAAGTAGTCGTAGTGGTAGCGCGCGTTTTCCGGCTTCGCCCGTTCCGCCAGGGCGTCGGCCAGGCGGCGCGCCTGTTCCGGCGCCAGGTCCAGCCACTGGATGTCCACCCCGCGCCCGGCGTCCCGGTAGGACGCCATGTCCTGCTCGAAGGGCAGGGCGACGAGGTAGTACATCATCTGGCCCTTGACGAAGCGGCCGATGAAATCCGCCTCGCCCGGGTCGAAGAAACCGAAGTTGTAGGACGTCGCCGCACCGCTGGCCGGATCGACCACCACGATGGCGTCATGGCCGAAACGCTCGAAGAACACCTCGCCCGGTTGCATCGTCGCCACGCCGATGCGCGGGGCGGGGCCCGCAGCCTGCGCCGTGGCCTGGGGGGCGGCCGGGGGCGGCGCATCGGCCGGCACCGGCTGCGCGTGCAACGCGGGCAGCACGAGCAGCGCGGCCCAGGCCAGCCAGGCCTGGCAGCGCCGGGCCAATGCACGATGCGCGGCGGGGCTCAAGCGTCGTCCTGGGCGAGTTGCGGCAGCACGCTGACATGGAAGGCGCGTACGCGGCGCGCATCGGCGCGGGCCACGCGGAACACGAAACGGTCCAGGGTCAGTTCCTCGCCGGTTTCCGGCAGGTGGCCGAAGGCTTCGGTGACCAGGCCACCGATGGTGTCGTAGTCGTCGTCCGGGAATTCGGAGCCGAAACGCTCGTTGAAATCCTCGATCGGGGTCAGCGCGTCGACCACGTACTGGCCGTCGGCCTGGATGGCGATCAGCGCCGTGGCGTCCTCGGCCTCGTCATGTTCGTCGTCGATGTCGCCGACGATCTGCTCCAGTACGTCCTCGATGGTGACCAGGCCGGCCACGCCGCCGTACTCGTCCACCACGATCGCCATGTGGTTGCGCGAGAGGCGGAACTCCTTCAGCAGGACGTTGAGCTTCTTCGATTCGGGGATGAGCACCGCCGGGCGCAGCAGTTCGCGGATCGTGCCGGGGCCGTTGTCGGCGACCACGCCGCGCAGCAGGTCCTTGGCCAGCAGGATGCCGAGGATCTCGTCCTTGTTCTCGCCGTGTACCGGGAAGCGCGAATGGCCGGATTCGACCACCTGCTTCATCAGGTCCAGGAAGCGTGCTTCGGCCGGCAGCGAGACCATCTGCGAGCGCGAGATCATCACGTCGCCCACGGTCAGCTCGGCCACCGAAATGGCGCCTTCCATCATGCGGAGGGTGTCGGGCCCGACCAGGCCGTCCTGTTCGGCCGTGCGCAGCACGGCGAGCAGTTCATCGCGGGTGTGCGGTTCGCCCGAGAAGGCCGCGCCCAGGCGTTCGAGCCAGCTGCGGCGTTTTTCGTGGGGTTCGGGCGTGCTTTGACTACTGTCGTCTTCAGACATCGATTGGGGGGAAACAGCGCCCTGGAAAAGGGGGCGGTAAACGGAGTCTAGCAGGCCGCCGGATCACCGCGCGCCCGTCCCGGCGGTGGGTTCAGCGGCCGCCGGCAGGCGCCTTGACCGGCGCGGCGGGCGCGGGCGCCGGGGCATCGGGGGTCTCCGGCGCTGGTTCCTCGGGCAGGTCCAGGCTGTAGCTGCAGCCGGCCAGCGTCTTGCCCGGGTGGGATTTGACGTTCGAGACGCTGAGCACGATGGACTCGATCATCGGCTCGCCGGTGCGCGGATCGGTGGTGTCCTGGCTGAGGACTTCGCGGCCGTACATGACCTTCTCCGGCGTATCGACCCCTTCCTCCAACTGGAGCTGGCGGGCCAGCGGGCGCGGGTCGGGCAGGTCGAGGATGGCCATCACGCTGGGGCCGGAGAAAGCGATCTGCGAGCTCGGGTGGCCAAACACGTTGATCGGCGTGTTGAGCGCGTACTCGGTCATGAACAGGTTGCCCTGCGGCAGCGGCCGCCAGCCGAGCGCGATGGCCTTCAGCGGATCGGCCAGCACCGGCTGCAGCGCGGCGAAGTCGGCTTCGCGACCGCGGCATTCAATGAGCGCGGCGAGGTCTGGCTTGGCCGCGGCGGTGTCGGCGGCGTGGGCAGCCGAGGCGATGGCCACCAGCAGGCTGGCGGCACAGAGCGAACGAAAGGCGGGCTGGGGCATGGGCAAGATCGACGAACGGCGTGCAGTGGCCGCGATGCCCGCATCATAAGCGAAGGCTCAGCGCTCCCCGAGGTACGGGTCCTCGATGCCCAGTTCGGCCAGGATCTCGCGCTCGAGTTGCTCCATCGCCTCGGCTTCCTTGTCGTCCTCGTGGTCCCAGCCCAGCAGGTGCAGCGTGCCGTGGACGGTGAGGTGGGCGTAGTGCGCGGCCAGCGCCTTGCCCTGTTCCTTGGCCTCGCGCGCCACGACGGGCGCGCAGATCACCAGGTCCCCCAGCAGCGGCAGCTTCACGCCCTTGGGCAGGCCCTCGGGCAGTTCGGCCGGGAAGCTCAGCACGTTGGTGGCGTAATCCTTGCCGCGGTAGTGCTTGTTGAGCGCGCGGCCCTCGCGTGCGTCCACCAGGCGGATGGCCAGGTCGGCCTCGCGGATGCGCCCTTTCAGCGCCGCCGCCACCCACTTGCGGAAGCTCACCGCCGCCGGCAGGCCGGCACGGGGCAGGGCGTAGCTCACCGCCACGTCGAGGCGGACCGGACCGCGGGTCATGACGCCGCTCCCGTCTCGCGGTCGCTGGCCTCGCGTTTCTCGTACGCGTTGACGATGCGCGCCACCAACGGGTGGCGCACCACGTCGCGCGCTTCGAAGAAGGTGAAACTGACACCGTCGACATCGCGCAGCACGTCGATGGCATCGCGCAGGCCGGACTTGACGTGCTTGGGCAGGTCGACCTGGGTGAGGTCGCCGGTCACCACCGCGGTGGAGCCGAAGCCCAGGCGGGTCAGGAACATCTTCATCTGCTCGATGGTGGTGTTCTGCGCTTCGTCGAGGATCACGTAGGCATCGTTGAGCGTGCGGCCGCGCATGTACGCCAGCGGCGCGATCTCGATGACGTTCTTCTCCAGCAGCTTGACCACCTTCTCCACGCCGAGCATCTCGTAGAGCGCGTCGTACAGCGGGCGCAGGTACGGGTCCACCTTCTGGCTGAGATCGCCGGGCAGGAAGCCCAGCTTCTCGCCGGCCTCCACCGCCGGGCGCACCAGGATCAGCCGCTGCACGCGCGATTCGTTCAACGCCTCCACCGCGCTGGCCACGGCCAGGAAGGTCTTGCCGGTGCCGGCCGGGCCGATGCCGAAGTTGATGTCGTGGGTGGCGATCTGGTGCAGGTACTTGGACTGGTTGGCGCCGCGGCCGCGCACGGTGCCGCGCTTGACCTTGATGGCCACGTCCTGCGGCGCGTAGGAGCGCTCGACCACGTGGTCGACGTTGGCGGTGTTCAGGCGCAGGTGGATGGCGTGGCTGTCGAACGTGGTGTCGGCCGCTTCCTCGTAGAGGCTGTGCAGCAGCTTTTCCGTTGAATCGACCGCCTCTGCCGGACCGGTCACGCGGAAGATATTGCCGCGATTGGCGATCTCCACGCCCAGGCGCAGTTCGATCTGGCGGAGGTTCTCGTCAAAGGGGCCGGCGAGGTTGGCGAGGCGTTCGCTGTCGGACGGCTCGAGGGTGAAATCGCGTTGCGCGGGTGTGCTCATGGGGAACGTCGGGCGGCGCGCAGCGGCGCGCGCGCAGGGAAAAAGAGGGAGGGAAAGGGTAGCGCGTCGCGGCCGGCAGCGGCCACCGCCAGGATTCACTCCGGCTTAATTAAACGTCTATTTAAATATTTCCATGAGTACCGGCCGTGCCCCTCGTTCCCCTGCCAAAAAAAAGGGCGCCGCACCGCGCCGCGCCCCAGGTCGCCCGGGGGGCGCGGACGCGGCCGATCAGCAGGCGCGCCTGCTCGACGCCGCGCTGGACTGCTTCGTGCGACAGGGTGTCGCGGCCACGCGCCTGCGCGACATCGCCGTGCAGGCGGGTGTCACCCCGGCGCTGGTGAACTACTACTTCGGCGACAAGGAACAGTTGCTGCAGACCTTGGTCGCCCAGCGCCTGTTGCCGGCGGTGGCGATGCTGGGCCAGCGCCTGGCGCAGGCGGGCGAGGATGTGGAGGCCACCGTGCAGGCGTTCGTCGCCGGCATCTTCGACGTCGTCGAGCACCACCCGTGGTGGCCGCAGCTGTGGGTGCGCGAAGTGCTGTGCGAAGGTGGCGCGTTGCGTGACCTGCTGATGAGCGAGGTCGCGCCGAAGACTGCGCGCCTGATGGTCGCGCGTTTCACCGCCGCGCAGGCGCGCGGGGAAATCCACCCGGCGCTCGACCCGCGCCTGCTGATGACCTCGTTGATCGGATTGACCCTGTTCCCCATCGCCGGCGCGCCGATCTGGCGCGGCGTGCTGGGCGCGCAGGACCTGGACGCCGCGGCCATCGCCCGGCACGCACTGGCGCTGTTGCGCCACGGCATGACGCCGCCCTGAGCGGCAGGAGCTGGAGATGGAGCGCAACATGCGTTGGATGACGGTGCTGGCTTGCGCTGCCGTGCTCGTGGCCGCGGGCTGCAAGCGCGAGCCGCAGCCCTTGCTCGGCACGCTCGAATGGGACCGTATCAGCCTGCCGGCACCGGCCTCCGAGCGCATCGTGGCGATGGACGTGCGCGAGGGCGACCAGGTGCGCGCCGGCACGCGGCTACTGCGGCTGGAACCGGACCGCACGCGCTCGCAGCTGCAGAGCCTGCAGGCGCAAAGCGCGCAGCGCGAGCAATCGCTACAGGAACTGGTCAACGGCCCGCGGCGCGAGCAGGTTGCCCAGGCGCAGGCGCAGTTGGCTGCCGCCCAGGCACAGGCGCGCGATGCCAGCGCGTACTACGCGCGCCTGCAGCCGCTGGGCAAGCGGCAACTGGTCGCCGCTTCGGATGTCGATCGCGCCCGCGCGGCCGCCGGCGATGCGCAGGCCCAGGTGCGCGCCGCCGAGCAGGCCTTGCTGGAGCTGCGCAATGGCACCCGTGCGGAGGAACTGGCGCAGGGCGAATCGTCACTGCGCGCCGCACAGGCCGAGGCGGCCGTGCAGGCGGTCAACCTGGACAAGCTCGACATCGTCGCCCCGCGCGACGGACGCGTGGACAGCCTGCCGTACAAGCTCGGCGACCAAGCGCCGGTGGGCGCGGCGCTGGCGATCATGCTGGTGGGCGAATCGCCCTATGCGCGTATCTACGTGCCGGCCACCGTGCGTTCGCGCGTGGCGATAGGCCAAACCTTGCCGGTGAGCGTGGCCGGCAGCAGCGAGGTCTTCCAGGGCCGCGTGCGGATGATCCGCAGCGAGCCGATGTTCACCCCGTACTACGCGTTGTCGGGCAGCGACGCCGAGCGCCTGACCTACCTGGCCGAAGTGCAGCTGCCGGCCAGCGCCAACCGCCTGCCGGTCGGCGTGCCGGTGCAGGTGCAGTTGGCGGATGCCGGGCATGAATGAGCCCGCCCCCCGGGCTGCCGCCGCACCCTCCGCGCAAAACGACGGCGGCACGGCGATCCACGCGCGCGGGGTAACCAAGCGCTTCGGCGATTTCACCGCGGTGGACCACGTCGACCTCGATGTTCCGCGCGGGCAGGTGTATGGCTTCCTCGGCCCGAACGGCTCGGGCAAGTCCACCACCATCCGCATGCTGTGCGGCCTGCTCACCCCTACCGAAGGGCAGATCGAGGTATTGGGCCTGTCGATCCCGCGCGAGGCTGAAGCCCTGCGCCGGCGCATCGGCTACATGACCCAGCGCTTCTCGCTGTACGAAGACCTCACCGTGCGCGAGAACCTGATGTTCCTGGCCACCGTGCAGGGCCTGCCGCGCGGCAGGCGTGGCGCGCGGGTGGAGGAACTGCTGCACGACTACAACCTCGAATCGCTGCACAAGCAGCTGGCCGGCACGCTCAGTGGTGGCCAGAAGCAGCGGCTGGCGCTGGCCGGCGCGGTGGTGCACGAGCCGCAGCTGCTGTTGCTCGACGAGCCGACCAGCGCGGTCGACCCGGAATCGCGGCGTGACTTCTGGGAAAAGCTGTTCGACCTCGCCGACGCCGGCACCACCTTGCTGGTGTCCACCCATTACATGGACGAGGCCGAGCGCTGTCACCGCATCGCCATCCTCGACCGCGGCCGGCTGGTCGCCAACGGCACCCCGGCCGAACTGACCGGGCAGCTGGAAGGCCGCACGCTCGGCGTACGCAGCGCATCGCTGCGGCAGGTGCAGAAGCAGCTGCACGCCATCGACGGCGTGCTCTCGGTGGCGCAGGTCGGCAACGAATTGCGCGTCCTGTGCGCCCCCGGCCATGGCGACCCGGACACCGTGGCCGCCAGGCTGCGGCAGGCCGGTATCCAGGCCGAGGTCGCGCCGATCGAGCCAAGCCTGGAGGATGTCTTCGTCGCCGCCACCCGCCGCCACGCGGAGGAAGAGGCATGAAGCTCGCGCAGATCTACGCGGTGATGGTCAAGGAGCTGCGGCAGATGACCCGCGACCGCATGACCCTGGCGATGATGATCGGCATCCCGACCTTGCAGCTGCTGCTGTTCGGCTATGCGATCAACCTGGACGTGCGCCACCTGCCGGCGGCCGTCGCCGACCAGGCCGACACGACGGGTTCGCGCATGCTGGTGCGCGACATGCTGGCCACCGACGTCATCGAGCCGGTGGCCAGCGCACAGACGCCCGAGCAGATCCAGGCGCTGATACGCGCCGGCACCATCGAGGTCGGGCTGGTGGTGCCGCCGGACTTCGAGCGGCGCCTGAGCGAGGGCAGGGAAGTGATGCAGGTGATCGTCGACGGCGCCGATACCTCCGTGCAGGCGGCGGCGCGGCAGCTGGCGCAGATGCCCCTGGACGGCCGCATGTCCAGCGCACAGTCGGCGATGCGCGTCAGCGTCTTGCCGCTGTACAACCCGCAGCGGCAATCGGCGATCAACGTGGTGCCGGGCTTGATCGGCGTGATCCTGACGATGACGCTGGTGATGTTCACCGCCATGGCGATCGTGCGCGAGCGCGAGCGCGGCAACCTGGAGATGCTGATCACCACGCCGGTGAGCAGCGCGGAGCTGATGATCGGCAAGGTGCTGCCCTACATCGCCGTGGGACTGGTACAGGCGACGGTGATCCTGGTGCTGGGCGCGTGGCTGTTCGAGGTGCCGGTGGCCGGCGGGCTGTTCGCCGTCTACATGGTGTCGATGTTGTTGATCGTGGCCAACCTGAGCATGGGGTTGTTGGTCTCGACGATTGCGCAATCGCAGTTCCAGGCGATGCAGATGACGTTTTTCCTGTTCCTGCCTTCGATGCTGCTGTCAGGCTTCATGTTCCCGTTCGACGGCATGCCAGCGCCAGCGCAGTGGCTGGCGGAAGTATTGCCGTTGACGCATTTCATGCGGCTGATCCGCGGGGTGATGCTGCGCGGGGCCGGTTTGCCGGAGTTGTGGCATGAGGCTTTGGCGCTGGCCGCTTTCAGCCTGGTGATGATGGTGCTGGCGGTATTGCGCTTCCGCAAACGCCTGGACTGAGGGCCGCGACCCGGGCGGGTAGCGGCCAACGGCTTACTTCGTGCAGCCGGCGCCGCCGCTGCCCACCGACGGCTCGAAATCCAGGCCGACACGGGCATCCGCGGTCTCGCGGTAGATCAGCGCACGGCAGCGCTCCGCCTCGCTTTCCCAGTCCTGGTAGTAGCGCGCGCCGAGCTCGGGCGTGATGCTCACGCTGGTGCGGCACGAATAGTTCATGTAGCCATCGCTCGAATAGAAACTCGCCCCGATGGTGATCGGCTGCCCGGCAGGAATCTGCGCGCGTCCGTCCTTGCCGGTGGGCAGGAGCTGCGCGGGACCGTTGGCGCAGATCCAGGGCTGCACGCCTGGCGCCACGCGCATCGACGCGGCCGGCGCACCGGGCGGTATCTTGTAGATGCTCATGCAGCCGCTGCCCAACGCCAGCAGCGCGATCGGCGCGAGAAAACGCAGGGTGCGGCTCATGCGGAGCGCTCCCGGTTCGCTGGCGTGGCGGGTTTGGTGTCTGGCTTGACCTTGGGGCCGAGGCGATCGAGCACCTCCTGCACGGACAGCGCGCTGGGCGCATCGGCGGGAACCAGCAGGATGTAGGCGTGTCCATTGGGCTTGCCGTACGTGGTGAACACGTGGCGATCGCTGCTGCGGCGGTCGGAGATGGCGGACGGCAGGTTTTCGTACAGCACGAAGTGGGTGCTGCCCTCGCGCTGTGCGACTTCGGCGCAGCGGTAGAGCAGGTAATCGGAGACGGTGGCGGCATCGATATAGCCATTGCCGGAGAAGCCGACCTTGATCAGCTGGCCGGGGCCGCGCTGTTCCCAGTAGCCGCCGCTGAAGCCAAGCAGTGGCGTATTGATGCTGCGATAGCCGGTAGCGCAGCCTGACAGCGCAAGCGCCGTCATCGCGGCGACCGCGAAGTTCCTTTTCCGCACTGGTTTTCCCCCTGGTGGACGTTGCGTCCGTGGCCGGCGGGTGGCGTAGACGCGCCCGCTCAGAGAGGGGGAGTATGCGGTTGTGGTCGGCGGGCATTCAAGGGGAGGGTGAGGGCGAAGGTCCTGTCTCGACCCTTCCTCACTTTCTTGTTTATCCAGCTTCGATCAGGCCCCTCGCAGTCGCGGCTGAAGCCGCTCCTACAGGGCGAAATTGGTGGGGGCACGCTGTGGTCGCTCGGCGTCGGCCTATGTCGTCCGGTCGAGGAAAGGCGTGCACAAGGCAAGAACAGCCGATCACCATCGAAGGCCAGGACAGCAACACACCGGGCAGCGGCCTGGAAAAGAAAAGGGCGGCCAACGGCCGCCCCATCCAACCACCCATCCCGCAAGAATCAGGCGGCCCCGACCACCCGGCCGCGCAGCGAATTGCTCAGCGCCTCGGTGATCAAGACGTCCACGAACTGCCCGACCAATCGCGGATGCCCGGGGAAGTTCACCGACCGCATGTTCTCCGTCTTGCCGGTCAACTCGTTCGGATTCTTCCGCGAAGGCCCTTCGACGAGCACCGACTGCACCGACCCGACCATCCCCTCGGAGATCTTCGCCGCATAACCGTTGATGTGTGCCTGCAAGCGAGACAGCCGCGCATGCTTGGTCGCCTCCGGCGTATCGTCGGACAGGTCGGAAGCCGGCGTGCCCGGCCGGCGCGAATAGATGAAGGAGAAGCTCTGGTCGAACCCCACGTCCTCGATCAGCTTCATCGTCTTCTCGAAGTCCGCATCGGTTTCGCCGGGGAAGCCCACGATGAAATCCGAACTGATCGAGATGTCCGGCCGCACCGCGCGCAGCTTGCGGATCTTCGCCTTGAACTCCAGCGCCGTGTAGCCGCGCTTCATCGCGCTCAATATCCGGTCGCTGCCGGCCTGTACCGGCAAGTGCAGGAAGTTCGCCAGCTGCGGCACGTCGCGATACGCGTCCACCAGCGAATCACTGAACTCCAGCGGGTGCGAAGTGGTGAAACGGATGCGGCCCACGCCCTCGATCTGCGCGATCGTGCGGATCAGCAGGCCCAGGTCGGCAATCTCGCCGTCGCCGTAGGGCCCGCGATACGCGTTGACGTTCTGGCCCAGCAGGTTGATCTCGCGCACCCCCTGCGCGGCCAGCTGCGCCACTTCCACCAGCACGTCCTCGAACGGCCGGCTCACTTCCTCGCCGCGGGTATAGGGCACCACGCAGAACGAGCAGTACTTCGAGCAACCTTCCATGATCGACACGAACGCCGACGGGCCTTCCGCGCGCGGCTCCGGCAGGCGGTCGAACTTCTCGATCTCCGGGAAGCTGATGTCCACCTGCGGCCGGCCGGACTGGCGGCGCTCGCGGATCAGCTCCGGCAGGCGGTGCAGCGTCTGCGGCCCGAACACCAGGTCCACGTAGGGCGCGCGCTTGACGATCGCCTCGCCTTCCTGCGACGCCACGCAGCCGCCCACGCCGATGATCACCGGCTTGTCGCCCGCCTTCAGCGCCTTCCAGCGGCCGAGCTGGCTGAAGACCTTCTCCTGCGCCTTCTCGCGGATCGAACAGGTGTTGATCAGGATGACGTCGGCCTCTTCGGGCACATCCGTCAGTTCCAGGCCCTCGGCATCGGCGAGCACGTCGGCCATCTTGGCCGAGTCGTACTCGTTCATCTGGCAACCGTGGGTCTTGATGTAGAGCTTGCCGCGCGCCCCACCGGGCACGGGCTTGCGCACGCCGGGCAGGGGGATCAGGCCGGGGGCGGGGGAGGGGGTGTCCACGGCAGGCGTGGCGAGGGTTTCGGCGGCGGGCGTCCCGGGCATGGCGCTTATTCCAGACGGGTGGCGGGCAGGCGGCCCCGAGGGGCCGAAGGAAGCCGGGCATTGTACGCCGGGCGCGGGGATCGCGCTGAATCGCAAGGGTTTTCGCCCTTCCGGTCCCCGGCGCAAGGGGGCATGCGCCCGAAACGCGCGTCCCGCACTTGGATTCCCCGCCCGCAGGCCGGATACTCCGCGCCATGAAGGGGATGCTGGGGAAACTGGGGCTCGCGCTCGTCATTGCGCTGCCGGTCGCACCGGCCAGTGCCGGCACTGTGTACAAGTGCATCGGCGGCGATGGCGTGCCCAGCTACGTCAGCAAGCGTCCGGCCGGCGCGTCGTGCACCACCGTCGGCCAGTTCCGCGGCGGCACCCCGCGCGCGACCAGCCGCCCGCGGCCGGCCACCCCATCGGTCGCCAAGGCCGAACC
>JAEWJB010000038.1 GCA_023386795.1 Pseudomonadota bacterium | reverse complement strand
CGCCCGGGGCCCCCCCCGGGGTGGGGGGCGTGGCCTCCCCAACGTTCGCTGCGCGAACGCCGGGGCCCCTCGCGTCTGCCTTGCCTATCCCCCGCGGCTTCGCCGCGCCCCCCTTAACAAAAGGGGGCTCCGCTCCAGATGGAATCAAGCCGCGCCCGTCGCGGCTTTTTGCTTTTCTGCCCGCACGCACGCTTCCGCGGCGCATGCATGCTTTTGTAGCCGCACGCAGCAATGTATCGGGCGTCCGGGGGCCATGCCCTGGTGGGGGCGTGGGGCGACATGGATGTCGCCCTACGAGCCCCGCATGGATGCGGTTCTTGGCGTCCCCCACCAGGGCATGGCCCCCGGACGCCGCGCGATGGCAACGGAACAGCCGCCCCACAGCCAACTGCACAAGTGCCAACCGAAGCGGTCGCGGCTGAAGCCGCTCCTACAGTTATCCCAGCGCCCGGTTATCCCACCGCCGGACATGCCATACCACCCCGCATCGCCCCGCCCCACGCCCCGAGCGGCTAAACTTCGCCCCGTGAACATGCCCACCTATACCGCCCAACAGATCGCCGAGCGCTTCGGACTGCAACTGCATGGCGATGGAAACGTCGAGATCCGCGGCGTCGCTACCCTCGCCCACGCCGGCCCCGGCCAGCTCAGCTTCCTTGCCAATCCGCGCTATCGCGCCCAGCTCGCCGACAGTCGCGCCGCGGTGGTGGTGATGCGTGCCGACGACGTCGAGGCCGCGCCCGGCACCGCCCTGGTCGCCAAGGACCCGTATACCGCGTTCGCCAAGATCTCGGCCCTGTTCGAGGTGGCCCCGGTGCGCGAACCCGGCATCCATCCGCTGGCCGTGATCGACCCCACCGCCCATGTCGCCGCGAACGCCCACATCGGCCCCTTCGTCAGCATCGGTGCGCGCAGTATCGTCGGCGAAGGCTGCGTCATCGGCGCCGGCTCGATCATCGGCGAGGACTGCGTCGTCGGCGACGGCTGCACCCTCATCGCCCGCGTCACCCTCGTCACCCGCGTACGCCTCGGCAAGCGCGTGCAGATTCATCCCGGCGCCGTGATCGGTGCCGACGGCTTCGGCCTGGCGATGGACGCCGGCCACTGGATCAAGGTGCCGCAACTCGGCGGCGTGGTCATCGGCGACGATTGCGAGATCGGCGCCAATACCTGCATCGACCGGGGCGCACTCGAAGACACCGTCCTGGAAGAGGACGTGCGCGTGGACAACCTCGTGCAGATCGCCCACAACTGCTACATCGGCGCGCACAGCGCGATCGCCGGCTGCACCGGCATCGCCGGCAGCGCCAAGATCGGCCGCTATTGCCTGCTCGGCGGCCATGTCGGCGTGGTCGGCCACCTGGAGATCTGCGACAAGGTCGTCATCACCGGCAAGTCGGTGGTGCGCAATTCCATCCACGAGCCGGGCGAGTATTCGTCCGGCACCCCTTTGACCGATACCCGCACGTGGCGCAAGAACGCCGCGCGCTTCAAGCAGCTCGATGCCCTCGCCCGTCGCGTCGCCGCTGTGAGCAAGGAGAACGAATGAACGACGACACCCTGCAGCTGCCGATCGACGTCACCCAGATCCAGGAGCTGATTCCGCACCGCTACCCGTTCCTGCTGGTGGACAAGGTGCTGGAGCTCGACGTCGAGGCCAAGCGCATCGTCGCGCAGAAGAACGTCAGCATCAACGAACCCTATTTCCAGGGCCACTTCCCCGGCCGGCCGATCATGCCCGGCGTGCTGATCATCGAGGCGCTGGCCCAGGCCGGTGGCGTGATGACCCAGCTGAGCCTGGGCCGCGACGCGCAGTCGAAGTTGTTCTACATGGTCAAGGTCGAGAACGCGCGCTTCAACAAGCAGGTCGTCCCCGGCGACGTGCTGATGCTCGAAGTGCAGATGAAGCGCCTGATCCGCAACATGGGCTGGTACTACGGCGAGGCCAAGGTCAACGGCGAGATCGTCGCCTGCGCCGAGGTCATGTGCGCCGGTGCCAAGGGCTGAGGCCAGCGGAGGAACGATGAGCGATAGCGCCCCCCTGATCCACCCCACCGCGGTGATCGACCCGTCCGCCCGCCTGGCGGCCGGCGTGCGTGTCGGTGCCTTCACCTTCATCGGCGCGGATGTCGAGATCGGCGAGAACACCGAGGTCGGCCCACATTGCTCGATCCACGGCCCGACCCGCATCGGCCGCGACAACCGCTTCATCGGCCACGTCGCCGTCGGCGGCGAGCCGCAGGACAAGAAGTTCGGCGGCGAGCGCACCGAACTGGTGATCGGCGACCGCAACGTATTCCGCGAGTTCGTCACCCTCAACCGCGGCACCGGCGGCGGCGGCGGTGTGACCACCATCGGCCACGACAACTGGATGCTCGCCTACACCCACGTGGCGCATGACTGCCATGTCGGCAACCACTGCGTGTTCTCCAACAACACCACGCTGGCCGGCCATGTCACCGTGGGCGATTACGTGATCATCAGTGGCTTCGCCGGCGCCCACCAGTTCTGCCGCATCGGCGCGCACGCGTTCCTGGGCATGGGCGCGCTGACCAACGGCGACGTGCCACCGTTCACCATGGTCGGCAGCGACTCGCTCGGCCGCCCGCGCGGCATCAACAGCGAAGGCCTCAAGCGCCGCGGCTTCGATGCCGAGCGCATCGCGGCGATCAAGCGCGCCTACCGCACGCTGTACGTCGCCGGCCTGCCGCTGGCCGAGGCCAAGGTGCAGCTCGCCGAACAGGCCGAGCAGAGCCCCGACGTGAAGGACATGCTGGACTTCATCGAACACGCGGAGCGTCCGCTGCTGCGATGAGCGTTCCGCACCCGGCCACGGCCGTGCCCGACACCGCGTCGCGCATCGCCTCGATCGCGACGCCCTCCGTGCGTCCGCCGCGCATCGCGCTGGTCGCAGGCGAAACCTCGGGCGACCTGCTCGGTGCCGGACTGATCACGCAGCTGCGCGAACGCTTCCCCGATGCGCAGTTCGCCGGCATCGGCGGCGATGCGATGCGCAACGCCGGTTGCGAAACCTGGTTCGACGCCAGCGAGTTGTCGCTGATGGGCCTGGTCGAAGTACTGCGCCACCTGCCGCGCCTGCTCAAGCTGCGCCGCGAGCTGCGCGAGCGCCTGCTGGCGTGGGAACCGGACGTGTTCATCGGCATCGACGCGCCGGACTTCAACCTGGGCGTGGAGAAGTGGCTCAAGCAGCGCGGCATCCGCACCGTGCATTACGTCAGCCCGTCGGTCTGGGCGTGGAAGGAAAAGCGCGCCGAGAAGATCGGCGCCAGCGCGGACATGGTGCTGTGCCTGTTCCCGATGGAGCCGCCGATCTACGCCCGCCATGGCGTGGACGCACGCTTCGTCGGCCACCCGATGGCCGACGACATCGACTACCAGGTCGACCGCGATGCCGCGCGCGCCGCGCTCGGCATCTCCTCCTCTTCGCCCGTGCTGGCGGTGCTGCCCGGCAGCCGCCTGGGCGAAGTGAACCGCCTGGCCGAGACCTTCTTCGAAGCCGCCTGGCAGGCCTCCGAACAGGTGCCCGGCCTGCAGGTGCTGGTACCGGCCGCCAATGGCGCGGTCAAACCCGTGCTGGCCGAACATCTCTCGCGTTCGGCGCTGCCGATGCTGCGCTCGCACCTGCTCGACGGCCGTGCGCGCACCGCGATGATCGCCGCCGACGTGGTGCTGCTCGCCTCCGGCACCGCCACGCTGGAGGCGATGCTGGTCAAGCGGCCGATGGTGGTCGGCTACAAGGTCGCCCCGCTCACCGCGCGCATCGTGCAGATGCTGGGCCTGCTGAAGGTTCAGCGCTTCGCCTTGCCCAACATCCTGGCGGGCGAGGATCTCGCCCCGGAACTGATCCAGCAGGACTGCACACCCGCGCGCGTGGCCGCCGCGGTGGTGGACTGGTTCCGGCATCCGCAGAAGGTGGCCGCGCTGCAACCGAAGTACCTGAAGCTGCACGCCGAACTGCGCCGCGATGCCTCCGCACGCGCCGCCGAGGCGGTGGCCGAACTGCTGGGCAGGCGCCCGGCCAGCGGGCGGCCCGCATGAAGCGCGGCACGCCCGCCGATGCGACCGGCGCGCTGTTCGTGATGGCGCCGGCGCGTGCCGCCTCGCCACGCATCGCCGGCGTGGATGAAGCCGGACGCGGCCCGCTCGCCGGCCCGGTGGCGGTGGCCGCGGTGGTGTTCGACCCCCCGCGGCCACCCATCAACCGCCAGGACGATTCCAAGCAGCTCACCGCCGAGCGCCGCGAGGTGCTCTACGCGCGTATCGTCGAGCGCGCCCTGGCCTGGCACGTCGTGCTGATGACCTCCGAGGAGGTCGACGCCCTCAACATCTTCCAGGCAACCATGCTCGGCATGCGCCGCGCGGTCGAAGGCGTGGCGCACGTGGCCGAGCATGCGCGCATCGACGGCAACCGCGTGCCCAAGGCCTTGCCGTGCAGCGCCGAGGCGCTGGTGGGTGGCGATGGGCGCGACCGCGCGATCATGGCCGCCTCGATCATCGCCAAGGTCACCCGCGACCGCTACATGGTGCAGCTGCACCAACAGCACCCGCAGTACGGCTTCGACCAGCACAAGGGCTACAGCACGCCGATGCACCTGGCCGCGCTGCGCCAGCACGGTCCCTGCCCGGAACACCGGCGCAGCTTCTCGCCCGTGCGCGAGGCGCTGGGGCTGGCCATCGCCGAACCGGCGCCCGAAGCCGCGCTGCTGATCTGACCCGGCCCGCGCCCGGGTCGGTGCCCTGTCAAGCCTTGCCCCCCCTTCCCCCGAGGGCTAACCTGCCCGATCACTGCAGTGATCCGGCATGACCACCTCCCGCTTCGTCCATCTCCACGTCCACACCGAGTTCTCGCTGGCGGATTCCACCATCCGCGTGCCCGAGAAGCCGGAGCAGGCCGACCCGGCCAAGGCCAAGCGCGCCAACCTGCTGAGCCGCGCGGTGGAACTGGGGCTGCCCGCGCTGGCGGTCACCGATCTCAACAACCTCTTCGCCCTGGTCAAGTTCTACAAGGCCGCCGAAGCGGTGGGCATCAAGCCCATCGCCGGTGCCGACGTGATGATCGCCACGCCCGACCAGGCACCGTGGAAGCTCACCCTGCTGTGCCGCGACCGCGAGGGCTACCTGAGCCTCTCTCGCCTGCTCACGCGCGCGTGGATGGAAGGCCATCGCCCCGAGGGCGGCGTGGCCGTTCGCCCGGAGTGGCTGGCCGAGCATCACCACAACCTGTTCGCGCTGGCCGGGCGCGACAGCCTGGCCGGCCGCCTGTTCGGCGAGCACCGCCATGACCTGGCCGAGCAGCAACTGGCCGACTGGCAGCGCGTGTTCGGAGACGGCCTGCACCTGGAGCTGACGCGCACCGGCCGCGAAGGCGAGGAGGCGTTCAACCAGTTCGCGCTGCAGGCCGCCGGCCAGCGCGGCCTGCCGGTGATCGCCAGCAACAACGTGCGCTTCCTGCACGCCACGGATTTCCCCGCGCACGAAGCGCGCGTGTGCATCGCCTCCGGCCGCGTGCTCGACGACCCGCGGCGTCCGCGCGATTACACCGACCAGCAATACCTGAAATCACAGGAAGAGATGGCGGCGCTGTTCGCCGACATCCCCGACGCGATCGACAACACGCTGGCGCTGGCACAGCGCTGCAACATCGAGATGCGGCTGGGCACCTACTTCCTGCCCGCCTACCCGGTGCCCGAGGACGAGACCCTCGACAGCTGGATCCGCAGCACCGCGCGGCGCGGCCTGGAAGCGCGCCTGGAAAAGAACCCGCTGGCCGAGGGCAAGACCCGCCAGGATTACTTCGACCGCCTGGAATTCGAGCTGGACACCATCATCAAGATGGGTTTCCCCGGCTACTTCCTGATCGTGGCCGACTTCATCCAGTGGGGCAAGGACAACGGCATCCCGGTCGGCCCGGGCCGTGGTTCCGGTGCCGGTTCGCTGGTGGCCTGGGCACTGAACATCACCGACCTGGACCCGATCCCGTACAACCTGCTGTTCGAGCGCTTCCTCAACCCCGAACGCGTGTCGATGCCCGACTTCGACATCGACTTCTGCATGGACCGCCGCGACGAGGTCATCGACTACGTCGCGCGCAAGTACGGCCGCGAGCGCGTCAGCCAGATCATCACCTACGGCACCATGGCCGCCAAGGCGGTGGTGCGCGATGCCGGCCGCGTGCTGGGCTTCCCGTACGGCCTGGTCGATGGCGTGGCCAAGCTGATCCCCAACATCCTCGGCGTGACGCTGAAGGACGCGATGGGCGAAGGCAAGGACTCGGAGATGGCCTCGCCAGACCTGATCCAGCGCTACCAGTCCGAAGACGACGTGCGCGACCTGATGGACCTGGCGCGCCAGCTCGAGGACCTCACCCGCAACGCCGGCAAGCATGCCGGCGGCGTGGTGATCGCGCCCGAGCCGCTGGCCGAGTTCTGCCCGCTGTTCGCCGAACACGACGAGGACGGCCGCGGCAAGAACCCGGTCACCCAGTTCGACAAGAACGACGTGGAAGAAGTCGGCCTGGTGAAGTTCGACTTCCTCGGCCTGCGCACGCTGACGATCATCGACTGGGCGGTGAAGGCGATCAACGCGCGGCATGCGCGCGCCGGCATCGAGCCGATCGACATCGCCGCGCTGCCGCTGGACGACGCACCGACCTACAAGGACATCTTCGCCTCGGGCAACACCGGCGCGGTGTTCCAGTTCGAATCCTCGGGCATGCGCCGCCTGCTGAAGGACGCCAAGCCCGACCGTTTCGAAGACCTCATCGCGCTGGTGTCGCTGTACCGCCCCGGCCCGATGGACCTGATCCCCAGCTTCGTGGACCGCAAGCACGGGCGCGAGGAAATCGAATACCCCGACCCGCGCACCGAGACCATCCTCAAGGACACCTACGGCATCATGGTGTACCAGGAGCAGGTCATGCAGATGGCGCAGATCGTCGGCGGCTACTCGCTCGGCGGCGCCGACCTGCTGCGCCGCGCGATGGGCAAGAAGGTGCCGGCCGAGATGGCCAAGCACCGCGAGATTTTCCGCGAGGGCGCGGCCAAGGACGGCGTGGGCGAAGCCAAGGCCGACGCGATCTTCGACCTGATGGAGAAGTTCGCCGGCTACGGCTTCAACAAGTCGCACGCCGCCGCCTATGCACTGGTGAGCTACCAGACCGCGTGGCTCAAGCGGCACTACCCCGCCGAGTTCATGGCCGCCACGCTGTCCTCGGACATGGACAACACCGACAAGGTGGTCGGCTTCCTGGACGAGGTGCGCAACCTCGGCCTGACGGTGCTGCCGCCGCGCGTCAACGATTCGGCCTACATGTTCGAGGCGGCGACCGCCGACACGATCCAGTACGGGCTGGGGGCGATCAAGGGCGTCGGCCGGGGCGCCTGCGAGGCGATCGTAGAGGAACGCATCCGCGGCGGGCGTTACGAGACCCTGCTGGATTTCTGCACGCGCGTGGATTCCTCCAAGCTCAACCGGCGGACACTGGAGGCGATGATCAACGCCGGCGCGCTCGACGGCCTCGGCCGCAACCGCGCCTCGCTGATGCTGCAGCTGCCCGAAGTGCTCAAGGCCACCGACCAGATGGCACGGGAGAAGGCTTCCGGCCAGAACTCGCTGTTCGGTGGGCCCGACCCGGCCGCCCCGGCGATGCGCCTGGAGCTGCCCGAGTCCAAGGAGTGGCCGCTGGGCCAACTGCTCACCGGCGAACGCGACACGCTCGGCTTCTACCTCAGCGGCCACCCGTTCGACCCGTACCGCGACGAGGTGAGGGAACTGGTCGGATGCGACCTCGGCGCACTCGATCGCATCTGGTCCTCGCAGTCTTCCGGCCGCGGCGGTGGCGACGGCGGCGAGAAGCGCTGGCGCCCGGAAGTCAGCGCGATCCTCGCCGGCCAGGTGGTCGGCGTGCGCCGCAAGGGCGACAGCCAGGTATTCGTGCAGCTGGAAGACGGTCGCGGCCGCGTGGAATGCAGCGCGTTCTCCGATGGCCTGGCCGAGTTCGGCCACCTGCTCACCCGCGACCGCATCCTGATCGTCAAGGGCGGGCTGCGCGAGGATGAATTCAACGGCGGGTACGCACTGCGCATCCGCCAGGTGTGGGACTACGAACAAGTCTGCGCCGAGCACGCCCGCCACCTTGCGCTGCGCCTGGACCTGCGCGACCGCCAGGCTTTCGCGCGTGTGGACGGCCTGCTCGCCGCGCACCGCCCGGGCCGTACGCCGATCCGGTTCGACCTGCTGGTCGGTTCGCCGCAGGGCACCGTGGCCGGCATGCTCGACGTCAACGGCGGCCAGGGCGTGCGCATCGCGCCGCAGCTGCTTGACGGCCTGCGCGCCGACCCGGCCGTGCGCACCGTCAAGGTCAAATACAACCCGCCCTGGGCGCAATAGTCCTTCCCCACCCGGACGCCTGCGTACGGGTGGTTCGCGCCCCTTCGGCTACACTTGCCCCCTTTCGTCCGACCGGCTTCCCATGAATCCGAACTACCTCGACTTCGAGCAACCCATCGCCGATCTGGAAGCCAAGATCCAGGAACTGCGCAACGCCAGCACCGGCCCGGCCGTCAACGTGGACGCCGAGGTCAAGGCCCTGCGCGACAAGCTGCGCATCCGCACCGCGCAGATCTTCCGCGACCTGTCGGCCTGGCAGGTCTCGCAGCTGGCTCGCCACCCGCAGCGGCCGTACACGCTGGACTACATCCGCATCTTCTGCGACGAATTCCAGGAACTGGCGGGCGACCGTGCCTATGCCGACGACAAGGCCATCGTCGGCGGCCTGGGCCGCATCAATGGCCGGCCGGTGGTGATCATCGGCCACCAGAAGGGCCGTGATACCAAGAGCAAGGTCGCACGCAACTTCGGCATGCCGCGCCCGGAGGGCTACCGCAAGGCGCTGCGCCTGATGAAGCTCGCCGAGCGCTTCCGCCTGCCGCTGCTGACCTTCATCGACACCCCCGGCGCCTACCCGGGCATCGGCGCGGAAGAACGCGGCCAGTCCGAAGCCATCGCGCGCAACCTGCTGGAGATGGCCGAGCTGAAGATCCCGGTGATCTGCACGGTGATCGGCGAAGGCGGCTCGGGCGGCGCGCTGGCGATCGGCGTGGGTGACCGCACGCTGATGCTGGAGTACGGCACCTACTCGGTGATCTCGCCGGAAGGCTGCGCCTCGATCCTGTGGAAGGATGCCGGCAAGGCGAAGGATGCCGCCGAACAGCTGGGCCTGACCGCGCCGCGGCTCAAGTCGCTGGGCCTGGTCGACAAGATCATCCGCGAACCGATCGGCGGCGCGCACCGCAACCCGAACCAGATGGGCAAGCGCCTGAAGGCCGTGCTGCTCAACGAGCTCGACGCGCTGGAGAAGATTCCGGTCGATACCCTGCTGCAGCAGCGCTACGAGCGGCTGCGCAGTTACGGCGCCTACGAGGCGGCCTGACCCGCCGCCCCGCGGGCCGGCACGCGGATGCGTCGTGCCGGCCACCGCGCTAGGATGGCCGCGGCTCCCGCAAAGGAATGACGCGCATGGATCTGCCGTGGTGGGTAGGGCCGACGGCCCTGTTCGTGGTTCCCTTGGTCATCGCGCTGCTGGTGAACCTGTTTGTCAGGCACCGGCGCGGCATCGCGTCCAATGCCGTGCTGGCCTGGTTCGTGATCGTGTGCTGGATCACCGCGGTGACGTGGATCCTCAAGCAGGTCAGCTGACTCTCAGAACGGCTTGGCCAGCACCAGCCACAGCACGCCGACCAGCAGCAACACCGGGACTTCGTTGAACAGGCGCAGTGCACGCGAGGACGGCAGCCCTCGGCCTTGGTCCACGCCCTTGAGCCAGCGGCCGGCCACGATGTAGTGCGCCAGGATCAGCACCACCAGCCCGAGCTTGGCGTGCAGCCACTTGCCGCCGCCGACCATCGTCGGGAAATCGGGAATGAAGCGGTAGCCCAGCCACAGGATCGCGCCGAGCACGATCGCCAGGCCGAACATGTTGTGGCCGAACTTGTACAAGCGGCGTCCCATCAGCACGAGCCGTGCGCGTACCGCCGCGTCGTTGCCCGCCTCGGCGAGGTTGACCAGGATGCGCGGCAGGTAGAACACGCAGGCCATCCACGCGATGACGAACAGCAGGTGGAAGGTCTTGATCCACAGGTACAGGGTCATTGGGCTGGCTCCACCGCTCGCGTAGGATGGGCGGCATTCTCCCCGATCCCACGCCGCCCCGCACAGCCGGGTGCGCCCGGAGCCCGCATGTCCAAGCAATACGACCAGGCCTATTTCCAGCGCTGGTACCGCCAGGAAGGCCTGCACGACGCCGCACGCCTGCGACGCAAGGTCGCACTGGCCGTGGCCCTGGCCGAGCACTACCTCGAACGTCCCATCCGCAGCGTGCTCGACATCGGCTGCGGCGAAGGCGCGTGGCGCGCCCCGCTGCAACAGCTGCGCCCGCGCGTGCAGTACCTGGGGTTCGACCCCAGCGAATATGCCGTGCGCCGTTACGGCCGCAGCCGCAATATCCACCTCGCGCGCTTCGGCGACTTTGCCTGGTTGCGCCCATGCGCCCCGGTGGACCTGCTCGTGTGCAGCGACGTCCTGCACTACCTCCCGACGCGCGAACTGCGCGCGGGCCTGCCCGGCCTGGCCGAACTGTGCGGTGGCGTCGCGTTCCTGGAAACGTTCGCCAAGGAAGACGAATTCGAAGGCGACCACGAAGACTTCCAATCGCGCCCCGCCCGCTGGTACCGCAAGCAACTGGAAAGCGTCGGCTTCATCGCGCTGGGCTCGCACGGCTGGCTCTCGCCTGCGCTCGCCGGCCACGCCTCGGCGCTGGAAACCCCCTAACGACAGCCCGATAGCCCCCGCTTTTGCCCTCCGAGCGGCGACGTGGAAGTTTGGAGGGCGTCCGGGGGCATGCCCTGACGGGGGCGTAGGGCGACAGGACGTCGCCCTACGAGCGCGAGTCCATGGATGGACGTTATCGGCGTCCCCCGTCAGGGCATGCCCCCGGACGCCGTGCGACCCACTCCCAGCCCGAGCCGCTCCGCGCAAACCCCGACTGCGCGAGCCGCCCGCCCCATTAAGGTGCATATAGCCCCAATTAGGGTATGCTGCACAGCAGCAACCATTACGTTGTCAAGGGCGAGAATGCTTTATCAACTGCATGAGCTGACCCGCAATCTGTTGGCGCCGTGGGTCCACCAGGCGCGCGCGAACGTCAAGATGTTCTCCGATCCGGACTCGCTGTGGGCTTCCCTACCCGGCGCCGAGCGCCTGGCGGCCAGCAACGAGCTGTTCCATCGCCTCGGCAAGGCCTACGAAAAGCCCGCCTGGAACCTCGACGACGTCGAAGTGGACGGCCATTCGCTGCCCATCATCGAGCGCGAAGTCCTCGCCAAGCCATTCTGCCGCCTGCTGCGCTTCAAGCGCTTCAGCGACCGCCCGGAGTTGCTGGCCAGCATGAAGCAGCAGCCCACCGTGCTGGTGGTCGCCCCGCTCTCCGGCCACCACGCGACCCTGCTGCGCGACACCGTGCGCACCCTGCTGCGCAACCACAAGGTGTATGTCACCGATTGGGTCGACGCGCGCATGGTGCCCCTGTCCGACGGCGATTTCGGCCTGGACGACTACATCGACTACATCCGCGACTTCATCCGCCACATCGGCGCCGAAGAGCTGCACGTGATGAGCGTGTGCCAGCCGACCGTGCCGGTGCTGGCCGCCGTCTCGCTGATGGCGGCGGACGGCGAGAAGACCCCACGCTCGCTGGTCATGATGGGCGGCCCGATCGACGCGCGCCGCAGCCCCACCGCGGTGAACAACCTTGCCACGCAGAACCCCCTGTCGTGGTTCGAGAACAACGTCATCCACACCGTGCCGTTCCCGTACCCGGGCCATGGGCGCCAGGTCTATCCGGGCTTCCTGCAGCACGCCGGCTTCCTGTCGATGAACCCCAGCCGCCACGTGATGTCGCACTGGGACTTCTACACCAACCTGGTCAAGGGCGACCTGCAGGACGCCGAATCGCACCGCCGCTTCTACGACGAGTACAACGCCGTGCTCGACATGCCGGCCAAGTACTACCTGGACACGATCCAGACCGTGTTCCAGGACTTCCTGCTCCCGCGCGGCGAGTGGAAGGTCCGTGGCCAGCGCGTGGAGCCCGCGGCGATCGGCGAGACCGCACTGCTGAGCATCGAGGGCGAGCTGGACGACATCGCCGGCCTGGGCCAGACCGAAGCGGCGCAGCAGCTGTGCACCGGCATCGCCGAGGCGCACCGGCGCCATCTCGTCATCGAGGGCGCCGGCCACTACGGCATCTTCAGCGGCCGCCGCTGGCGTGACGTGGTGTACCCGCAGGTGCGCGAGTTCATCGCCCGCTACACCGCCGAACCGGTGCGCAAGGCCCCGGCGGCGACGATCACCCCGCTGCGGCGCCGCAAATAAGCGCGCCGCCGGCACCCCGCCCCGCCGCCTTCGTAGCAGCGGCTTCAGCCGCGACCGCAGCAAGCGCAAACAAAAAGGCCGCCCCAAGGGCGGCCTTTTTTCATCCAGCGTCTCCAGTCAATCCGCCCGCACCAGCAAGTGCTTGGCTATCAACCCGTGCACGTGCCCGATGCCGCGCGCCAGGTGCAGCGTGGCGAACAGCATCAGCACGCCCACCGCGCAGACCAGCGGCAACGCCCAGGCCGCATCGCTGACCAGGTTCCAGGGCCCGACGTTGATGTCGAACGCATGGTCGAAGATCACGCCCAGCGGCGACAGCACCAGGCCCAGCGACAGGCTCAACAGCGTGGTGAACAGCACCGAATAGAAAACGCCCAGCGGCAGCATCAGCAGGAAGTACAGCATGGTGGTCCACGTGCGCGCGTCACTGAACATCGCGCCGATCCGTGCCATCCAGCCCTCCTGGTGGCTGACGTAGGTCGGCCTGCGCGGCATGCGCACGCCCAGCAGCACCTCCACGATGCGCCCCTCCACCAGCGAAAGCACGCGCACCGAGCCGAGGAACAGCACCAGCAGCGGGATGCCGATGATCAGGATCAGCAGGCCGAGCGAAAGCGCGGTGCCGGTGACCACCCAGCTGAAGTAGAAACTGCCTGTCGCCACGGCCAGCAGCAGGTAGAACAGGGCGCCGTAGGTGCGCGGGTCGGCGGCCACGCCGAAGAAGCGCCCCACCCACGAACGGCGCTTGGGCGGCACCGGCGGACGCAGCGCGCGGCTCACCGTCACCTCGGTCTCGCGGTAGATGTCGGCGACTTCCTCCGGTGCGCCATAGCTGCCGGCGACGTCGGCGATCACCTCCGACTCGCTGCGCCCGGGCTGGGCGGCCATCTCCGCGCGCAGGTATTCCTCCGCGTCGTAGAGGGCGTCCTGAATCATCGCCGGATCGGCCCCGGCCAGGGCCTGGCGCAGTTGCGCCAGGTATTCGGGAATCGTCGCCGGCAGCGGCCGGGCGGTGGTTTCGGTATTCATGCGGTACTCCCCTCCAGCACGGAATCGACGGAATCGCGGGTGGCGCGCCACGCGGCGGCCCATTGCGCCAGGCAATCGCGCCCGGTCGCGGTAATGCGGTAATAGCGGCGTGGCGGGCCGGACATCGACGGCTCGACCTCGCTCTCCAGCAGGCCGGCGCCTTCGAGATTGCGCAGCACCGGATACAGCGCGCTCTGCTTGCCGGCCAGCACGCCGTCGCCGATGCGCTCCAGGCGCTTGGCGATCAGGTAGCCGTACAGCGGCTCGCGGGCCTGCGCCAGGACGGCCAGCAGCGCCAGCGACACGGTGCCGGCACTGAGTTCCTTCTGGAACTTGCGCAGCTGGGCGTCGATCTCGCTCATGGCCACCTCCCGCTAGGTTGGAGGCCATGCTATTGCGAAGTTCGGTATACCGAATGTGCCGGTAGTCACCCCGACGCCCCGAAGGCCCATACCGGCGCGTTTGCGGAGCTGAATGCCTACAATGGCGCGCACTATGTCCCCCGCCGAAACTGCTTCCTCCTCCCCCCGCCCCTCCCTGCAACGCATTTTCCTGACCGGCCTGCTCACGCTGTTGCCGGTGTGGTTGACCTGGGTGGTCGTCAAGTTCGTCTTCCTGCTGCTCTCCGGCATCAGCGCTCCCTGGGTGGCGCCGTTGTCCGAGCAGATCGCCCGCGCCTTGCCCGGCCACCTGGATTGGGTGCAGGCGGTGTGGGTGCAGAACACCATCGCGTTGGTCGCCACGGTGCTGGTGATCCTGTTCGTCGGCGTGCTCAGCCGGCGGGTCGTCGGCCAGCGGCTGCTGCGCTGGTTCGAAGCGGTGATGCGGCGCATCCCGCTGGCCAGCGTGGTCTACGACAGCGCACGCAAATTGCTGGACATCCTGCAGACGCAGCCCGGCAGTACGCAGCGCGTGGTGCTGATCGACTTCCCGCACCGCGACATGAAATCCGTCGGGCTGGTGACGCGGGTGATCCGCGAGCACGGCACGGGCCGCGAGTTGGCGGCGGTGTATGTGCCCACGACGCCCAACCCGACCTCCGGCTATCTTGAAATCGTGCCGGTCGAACTGCTGACCCCGACCGACTGGACCGTGGACCAGGCGATGAGCTTCATCATTTCCGGCGGCGCGGTTTCGCCGGAGACGGTGCCCTTCACCCGCACCGCCGACCGCGCGTGACGATGCCGCGCCTGCTGGAAGATCGCGCGGTCCGCCTGTTCATCGGGCTGGCCGCGTTCTTCTGCGTCAATGCGGCGCTGGCGGAGTTCATCGGGGTGAAGATCTTCGCCCTGGAAGACACGCTCGGCATCGCGCCGTTGAACTGGAACCTGTTCGGCCAGACCGGCTCGCTCAGTTTCACCGCCGGCACGCTGCTGTGGCCGATCGTGTTCATCCTCACCGACACGATCAACGAATTCTTTGGCAGCCGCGGGGTGCGCTTCATTTCGTGGCTGGCGGTGGGCTTGATCGGGTATGGCTTCGTGTTCGCCTTCGCGGCCATCGCGTTGGTGCCGGCCGGGTGGTGGGTGACGGCGGCGCAGTCGCAGGGAGTGCCGGATTACCAGGCGGCGTTCTCGGCGATCTTCGGGCAGGGGCTTTGGACGATCGGCGGCTCGCTGGTCGCATTCCTCGTCGGCCAGCTGATCGACGTGGCGGTGTTCCATCGCATCCGGCGAGCCACCGGCGAAAAGCACGTGTGGTTGCGGGCGACCGGCTCCACGGCCGTATCGCAATTGGTCGACAGCTTCGTGGTGATCTACATCGCGTTCGTGATCGGGCCGCAGCATTGGCCGCTGTCCCTGTTCCTCGCGGTGAGTACGGTCAATTACGTCTACAAGATGCTGTTTGCTGTGGCGTTGATTCCGCTGCTTTACCTGATGCGGAGGTGGATCACCCGGTATCTCGGCGCGGATCGGGCCGAGGAGTTGCGGTTGCAGGCGGCAGAGTGAGGGGTTTTGTGGGGCGGCCGGTGGCCGCCTTTTTTTTTGCGCACCTCCTTGGATTGTGCAGGCCTTCGATGGCGTTCGGCTCGCACGGATCTGCCCGGGACTCGCGGGGATGGGGCCCTACGGCTATCCACGACCGGACGCCAGAACCCATTCACGCTCACTCGATCCACACGTCAGTAGCGCCGAAGTGGGGAATCTGAAGCGCCTTGCCCCGGCCTGGCG
>JAEWJB010000161.1 GCA_023386795.1 Pseudomonadota bacterium | reverse complement strand
GAGCCCGCGCGCGCGCCGGAACTGGCGCAGGTGCGTGGCCCGCTGCTGGCGGCCCACGGGTTGTACCTGCGCCCGCACGGCGCGGCTGCCGACGTGGTCGAGGACTTCTCGCTGGAGCTCGCGCCGGGGCGCCGATTGGCGCTGCTTGGACCCAGCGGCAGTGGCAAGAGCACGGTGCTCGAAGCGCTCGCCGGCTGGCTGCCGCCGCGCGAGGGTCGCATCGTCCTGCGTCCGGGGCTGCGCGTGGGGTATGCCGGGCAACGCCCGTACCTGTTTCACGGCAGCATTGCCGACAACCTGCGCCTGGCCGCGCCGGCCGCCAGCGCCCAGCGCCTGCACGCGGTGGCTGAGGCCGCGCAGGTGATGCGCTTTGCCGCGCGCCTGCCGCAGGGGCTGGACACGGTGATTGGCGAGCGTGGCTTCGGGCTGTCCGGGGGCGAGGCGCGTCGCATCGCGCTGGCGCGGCTGCTGCTGCGCGAGCCGGACCTGTTGCTGCTCGACGAACCGACCGCCTTCCTCGATGCGGACACCGAAGCCGACCTGCTCGATACGCTCGGCGCGTTCGCACGCGAGCGCGCGGTGATCGTCGCCACCCATAGCGCCGCGGTGCGCGCATGGGCCGATGCCGCGCTGACGCTGCCGGTGCGCGTGGCCAGACAGGCGGTGACGGCATGAGCGTGCGTGACGCCGATGGGCTGTGGTCGGTCTTCGCGCGCCATCGCGGCCGCCTGCTGCTGTGCGCGCTGCTGGTGTGGCTGACGATGCTGGCCGGCGTGGGCCTGCTGTCGCTGTCCGGCGGCTTCCTGGTGGCCACGGCCCTGGCGGCAGGCCTGGCCGCGGATTTCAATTTCTTCTCGCCTTCGGCGGGCGTACGCGGCTTGACGATGGCGCGCATCGGCT
Source organism: Pseudomonadota bacterium (assembly GCA_023386795.1). Lineage (GTDB taxonomy): Bacteria > Pseudomonadota > Gammaproteobacteria > Xanthomonadales > Xanthomonadaceae > Stenotrophomonas_A. The sequence continues at coordinate 5,902 of JAEWJB010000161.1, read as the reverse complement.
CGCGCTATGCGGAAAAACTGGTCGGCCACGACGCCACGCTGCGCATCGCGCGCGACCTGCGCGTGTGGTTCTTCCGCCGGGCGTTGCCGCTGGCACCGGCGCGGCTGGGGACGCGCCGCATCGGCGAACTGATGGCGCGATTGATGTCGGACATCGCCGAGGTGGACGGGCTGGTGGTGCGCGCGATCGCTCCGCTGGCGGCCTTGATGGCCATCGGCATGGCCGGGATCGTGGCGGCGGCATGGATCCATTGGCCGGCGGCGGTGTGGCTGGCGGCGATGGCGGTGGCCATCGGCGTGCTGGTGCCGTGGCAGGTGGCGCGCGGCGCGCGAGAACGCGAGGCCGCGCGGGCATCGCAGCGGATGGTGTTGCGCACACTGGCGTTCGAGGGGCTGGAAGGCGCGGCGGATCTGGCGGCGCTGGACGCGACGGCCGATTGGATCCATCGGGTCGAAGCGGCGGCCGATGCAGTGGGCGAGGGGGATCGTCGCCGCCGTCGGCGGCTGATGGCGGGGCAGTGGCTGCATGGCGCGTGCGGCGCCGCAGGGCTGGTCGGCATGTTGTGGCTGACGCTGAGCGCCTCGGCCCGCGGCGCGCTGGCCCCGGAGATGGCGGCAGCGCTGGTGTTCATGACATTGGCGCTGCTGGAGGTGTGGGCCGGCGCCGGCCTGGCGTGGCAGGCACTGGCGGCCGGTCGCGTGGCGGCGCAGCGGTTGGACGAGATCGTGTCGGTGGCGCCGGGCGTCGTGGACCCCGCGGTGCCGGTGGATGTGCCGGCACAAGGCGAGTTGCGCCTGGAGCAAGTGGTGTTCGCCTGGCCGGGGGCACAGCGGCCGGTCCTCGACGGCGTGGACCTGGCGTTGCAGCCGGGCGAGCGCATCGCCATTGGCGGCGACAGCGGCGGTGGCAAGAGCACGCTGGCGTCGCTGGTGTTGCGGCTGTTCGATCCCGACGGCGGCGTGGTGCGTTACGGTGGCGTGCCGCTGTCGGCGTTCGCGCAGGCCGATTGGCATCGGCACGTGGCGTGGATGCCGCAGAACGCGCCTGTGTTCGCGGGTAGCGTGGCGGAGAATCTGCGCATCGGTTGTCCGCAGGCCGATGATGCAGCGCTATGGCGCGTGTTGGCGCAACTGCGGCTGGGTGCCTGGGCGCGCGGGCGCGAAGGGCTGGAGACGTGGGTGGGGGAGAACGGCGCGACGTTGTCGGCCGGCCAGGCGCGGCGGCTGGCGCTGGGGCGTGCGTTGCTGCGCGATGCGCCGCTGCTGGTGCTCGATGAGCCGACCGATGGGCTGGATGTGGACACGGCCGACGCGCTACTGGTCGATCTGGCGGCTGCGCTGGAAGGACGCAGCTTGTTGATGATCACGCACGGGGTCGTGCCTGCGGGCGTCGTGCATGCGATGTATCGGATGCGGGAGGGGCGGCTGGAAGCGGTTTGATTCTTCGGCCTTGCGGCTGGCTTTTGGATTCTGCGCCGGCTGATGGCGTTGTTTGGCCTTCGATGTCGATCGGCGCTCGTTGATCTTGCACGGCCTGCGGGAGCTGGGCCTTGCGGTGCTTTGCGATAGGCCATGTGGGAGCGGCGGCCGAGGCATTGATTCCGTTTCCATGCGAGGGTCTGCTCCTTGCATCGCCCGAGCGTTCGGCTTCATCATCGGGTTTCCATGGGGATGGAGCTTTAATATGTCGAGGAAGACTTGGTCGCGTGCCGGCCTTGCCGTGGTGTGTTGCGCGCTGGGCCTGCCGGCTTGCGCCGATGAGGGCGCGTCGCCTGCGGCCGCTGCACCGCAGGTGTTGTATCTGCAGGTGCGTGCCGATGTCGCGCCCGATGGCCACATCGTGGCGAGCGCCGATGGCAAGTTGCCCGTGGTGCTGCGCGAGGCCGTCGAGAAGCAGGTCGGGGGATGGCGCTTCCGCCCGGCGATGAAAGAGGGCGTGGCGGTGACCGCCACCACCTGGGTGCGAGTGGCGGCTTGCCTGGTGCCGGATAACGGCAACATGCGCCTGAGTGTCGGATATGTCGCCAACGGCCCGCTGCAGCCGGAGGCGTTTTCATTCTCGCCGCCGGTGCCGCCCAATTCGCTGCTGCAGCAAGGCATTGATACTACGCTGCAGGTGAGCTACGCCGTGCAGCCCAATGGGCGCGGCAAGCTGGAGTCGGTGGGCTTCGAGGACTCGGTGCCCGAACGTTTCCGGACATGGTTCGAGCGTTCGATGAAACAGTGGGCGAGCGAGCAAAAGTTCCAGCCCGAGCGCATCGATGGCCAGGCCGTCACCACGCATCTGCAAACGCCGGTGCGGATGAACCTGGCGGCGCAAAGCACTCCGCGCCGCGAACTCAAGCGCCGGGAGGAAGCGGAGCGACAGGCGCGGCAACTGGCCGAACAATTGAATCCCGCGTGCGTGGCCGCCGCCCAGCCCTATCTGGTGGACAGCACCGTGGCGCTGGATTCGCCGGTCAGTTTCATGGACGCCGGCGGCGGCTGAAGCGGGTCAATGACCCCTGGGAAGGCCCCGGTCCATGGGGCCTGTTCCTTTATCCGCGCGCAGCTGGGCGGGCGGAAGGGTCAGTGCGGGGATGCCCAGCGTGCGTCTAGCGTGCGGAACGGCGTCGAGAGGACGAGGCCGCCGGCATCGTAGGACGTGACCGGGCGCCCGTCCACGCGGACTTCCAGGGGACGCTGACGATTCGGCCAGACCACCCGCACGCGCGTCGAGGCGTGCAGGCCCTTTGCCAGCGTCAGGTGCAGCTGGCCCGAGGATTGCCGGGCTTGCAGGCCGAGCCGGCCGAAGGCGGTCGGCAGGCCGTCGATCGCGATGCCTTCCCCGGCCAGCCATGAAAGCGGCGTGCCCGGCAGCAGGACGAGCGCGTCATCCTCCTCGCGCATCAGCATGCCGTAGAGCGTGCGCGCGTACTCCGCACCGATCCACGTATGCGGCATGTCGCCCAGATAGCCCGGATAGCGCAAGCGCGAATGCACCACCTCGGCCAGTACGTGCCACGGCAGCGGACGGCGATGCGCCATCAGCAGTGACAACAGCTCTTGCGCATCGTCCACGCGGTCCAGGTGCACGTAGGTGAGCACGTTGCGCATCTCGTAGGGCGTGTAGGCGAACAGTGCATCGGGCTGTTCGCGCGCGCGCACGTCCGCGAGGTAGCGGTCGAAGGTGGTGCTCAATTGCGGCTCCGGCAGCAGCGCCTGCTGGCCGGTGGGGTCCAGCGCGATGGATACGCTGGTGGGATCGCCGTCGCCCAGGTCGGCCGAGGCGGGGATCACCTCGCCCTGCTTCCACGCGATGGTGGCGCGGAGGGACGCGGCGACCGAATCGCGCAGCAGGGCGTACTGCTCGCGCGCCCAGGTGGCGGTCTCCTCGTCGCCGAGCTGCGCGGCCAGCCACGCGCCGTCCTGCCAGCCTTTGAGCGCCCAGTAATCGTCCCAGTAGCTATGGGTCGGGCTGGAGTAGCCCTCGTGGCTGATCGACGGGGCGATGATGCCGGCAAAGCGCTCCGGCGCCGGCTGGTCGGCCATGTAGCCGGGCACCAGGGTGCGCTGGCGCAGTTCCTGCATGAAGCGCATCGCGGAGATCACCTTGGGCAGGTAATCGCGCACGGATTCGGCGCCGCCGTCGAGCCGGGCCACCTCGGCGACCAGGTTGATGTACTCGCCCTGGCTGTCGTACTCGATGTCCGAACCGAAGCCACGGTTGACGCTGCCGTCCGCGTTGAGGATGGGCGAGACCAGGCCGTTCTCGTGAACCGCGTGGTCGGAATACCAGCGCAGGTAGTCGCGGGCGATCTTTGGTTGGCCCATGCGCAGCAGGGCCGAGGCCGTGGCCGCGCCATCGCGGATGAAGGAACGGTTGTAGTTGCGCGGGCCCGGCTGCATTGCCGGCCCGGTCTGGTTGAGCAGCATGTATGCGCCCTGCGCGCGCAGCATGTCCACCAGCGATGGGTCGGGCAGGCGCAGGCCGATGTCGCCGAATCGCCCGCGCCATTCGCTGGCGAGCTGGTCGGCCGCGCGGTCGAAGGCCATGCCGACGTCCTTGCGCCAACGCGTGCGATCCAGCGGCGCGGCCGGCGGCAATTCGTTCGTCTTCGGATCGCGCGGCGAGGTGCCCAGCGGCATCGCGACCACCACGTCGCGATGCGCCCCCGGCGCCAGCGACACGCGATAGGCCAGCACCGCGGAGGCCAGTCCATCGGCATCGGCGGACGCGCGCGCCTCGGGCACACGGCCGGCGGCCACCTGCGCGGTAGGCTCTTGTTCGCCATGCGCGCCGAAGCCACTCGTCCCGGCGGCGTCCACCGGCGACAACGCCGACAGCAGCACACGCTGGTTGACGCGCACGTCGGTTGCGTCGGCGGTGCCTTCGAGGGTGACCTGCGTGATCGGCGAAACCCCGCCGTGCTGCCACGGCGGATTGACCTGGATCGGCCGTACCAGCAGCGACAGCGTGCCTTGCGCAGGCGCGCTGCCGGTGTTCTCGATCCGGTAGCGCACCAGGGTGACGGGCTGGCCGTTTTGCCGGGTGATCGCCATGGCGTCGTTGCGGATACGCAGGTGCTCGCGCGCCTGCCACTGCACGCTGGGCATGGGCATCCAGCCCTCGCGCAGCGATTGGGTGCGCGCCGAGCCTTCGGCGCTGATGGCGCCCTGTGCGTCGTGCCAGATGGCCTGCACCATGGGCGCGCCCTTGAAGGCTTCGAGGTTGCCGAATTCGTCGAAGATTGATTTCTGCTGTCCTGCCGGCACGCCGACCACGGTCCAGTAGACCTGTTGCTGGTGCAGCTGCGCGGGGAACAGCACGGCGTTCTCGCGCCCGGCGAGGATCTCCATGCGCTTGGTCGCGGTCATCACCTGTTCGGGGCCGAGCAGGCGCAGGCGTCGAATGTTCGGTGCCGGGCCTTCGAGTCCGGCGAGCAGGCGAAGTGCGGTGGGCTGGAAGGCTTCGGGGGCGGCGAGGAAGGAGACGGTGCCGGCGCTGCCCGGGTCGCTGGCGACATCGCGCCACGCACCCTCGCGCGTGCGTGCCTGTAGCCTGGCGCCGTTACGCGCGCCGTCCCACCACACTTCGAGCCCGCCGATCTTGTCGCCGCGGGGCAGATCGATCTGCAACGACCGCGCGCCGGCCTCGCTGCCCGGCAGGGCGAGCGGCGCACCGCTCCCTTCCCAGACTCGCGCCGCCTCGGTATCGACGCCTTGCAGGCGTGCGGCAGACCGGGCATCGAGCGGTTCGAACTCCAGTACCGACACGCCCCAGTCCGCAGTGCGTTCGGGGCTGGCCAAGCGCAGGTAGCGGGCAGGGCGGGTGGGGAAGAAGAGGTAATCGGTGGCGCCACGCGAGTCGGTGCTGGTGTAGACGTCGTCCCACTGCTGCCCGTCGCGCGAGGCCTGGATGCGATAGCCGACCGCAAAGCCGCTGTCCCAGTGCAGGCGCACGCCGGAGACGTCGGCTTCGCGGCCGAGGTCGAGCTGGAACCAGTGGCCCGGGCTGAATGCGCCGCCCCAGCGGGTGGTCTCGTCGCCATCGATGGCGTGTTCGGGCGCCAGCGCGGCAACCTGGCGCGAGGATGCGCTGGCCTGCCACTGCGCCCGCGGGGGCAGGTTGTCGCGCTCGGCGGCGTGTGCCAGGCCGATGGTGAGCAGCAGGAGTGCCGGGGCGGCGCGGCGCAGGAGCAAGGACGGACGAGCTGGCATGGGGCGTTCCGGGGGCGGGGCCGCGCCACGTTATCAGCGGGAGAAAACGTTTACATGCTGCATTGCCGCGATATCGGGGGTGGGTGGGCGGCCGGAGGCCGCGGACGTTGGGTACGTCCTGGTCTGGTGGGGGGTGGGCTTGCGATGTGGATCGGCTGGCTGGGTATCGCGCGTGGCCTTCCGGGGGCGGGGCCCTTAGGGGC
>JAEWJB010000030.1 GCA_023386795.1 Pseudomonadota bacterium | reverse complement strand
GCGCACGCCCGCGCCGGCGGAAGCGCCCGCGCTGCAGCCACGCGGCCGCCTGGTGGCGCTGCTCGGCAGCCGGCCGGGCGTGGGCGTCACCACGTTGGCGGTGCAACTGGGCACCTCGCTGCACGCGCTCGGCGAAGGAGCCGATGCCCCGGTGCGCCGGCAGCTGCTGCTGGACCTGGGACAACCCAGCGGCGATGGCGCGCTGTATCTGAACCTGCATCCGGAATTCCACTGCGAAGATGCCCAGCGCCATCTCGCGCGGCTCGATGCCACGCTGGCGCGCACCGCGATGGCACACCACGCCAGCGGACTGGCCGTGCTCGGCCAGCCGGGCGGCGCCGCGCCCCCGACGCAGGATCCCGCCCCCCTGATCAACAGGCTGCTGGGCGTCTTCGACCTGTTGGTCTGCGACCTGGGAGGCCTGTCGCCGCAGCAGCTGCCCGTCGCCCTGCTGCGCCAGGCGCACGAGGTGTGGATCGTGGTGGACCAGAGCATCGGCGCACTGGTCTCGCTGGACCTGCTCATCAAGGAACTCGACGCGCAGCAGCTGCGCGATGAACGCTTCCAGCTGATCGTCAACCGCTACGACGACAACCACGGGCTCTCCCGACACCAGCTGGCCGAGCGCTTCGACCTGCCGCTGCTGGCTACCCTGCCCGACCGCGCGCGCGCGCTGCGCGCCTGCGCGGCCGAAGGGCAGCTGCTGTCCCAGCAGTCGCCCCACGATCCTTACCTGCGTGCCCTGGCGCCATTGCTGCAGCGCCTGGAGCCGGGGCACGCACCGCCACCGCCCGCCACTGCGTTGCAGCGACTGGTCCGTCACCTGGGTATCCGTCCATGGAAAACAAAGTGACCCCTCTCAATCCCGTCGCCGCGGCGCTGCTGGAAGACGCGTTGGCCACGCCGCTGGCCTTCGACCAGACCGAACAGTTCCAGGGCGTGCTTTCCGCCGCCCACGAACACCTGCTCAACCGCATCGAGGACGAGCGGCTGGACGTGGACGCGTGGGCGCCGGACACCATCGCCAAGTACGTGCGCATGCACACCGCGGCGTTCGTGCAGGAATGGCGCATTCCGGTCAACGAGGAGGAGATGGAACTGGTCGCCGCGGCGCTGCTCAAGGAGCTGACCGGCTTCGGCCCGCTGGAGGACCTGCTGCTCGACCCGAGCATCGAGGACATCCTCATCAACGGCTACAAGGACGTGCATATCTCCCAGGGTGGCGTGTTGCGCCGCGCGCAGCAGCGCTTTACCGACGACCGCCACCTGCTGCGCATCCTGCGCCGCATCCTCGCCCCGCTCGGCCGCCGGCTGGACGATTCCAACCCCATGGTCGACGCCCGGCTGCCCAACGGCGGGCGCCTGAACGCCATCATCCCGCCGCTGGCCGTCGATGGGCCGATGGTGTCGATCCGCAAGTTCCGCAAGGACCCGTTCACCCCGGCCGAGCTGCTGGCCCGCGGCACGTTCGACCCCGCCATGCATGCGCTGCTCAACGCGATGGTGCTGGGCCGCTGCAACATCCTCATCTCCGGCGGCACCAGTTCGGGCAAGACCTCGCTGCTCAACGCGCTGGCCAGCTTCATCCCGCACGACGAACGCGTGGTGACCATCGAGGACACCGCGGAGCTGTCGCTCAACCATCCGCACGTGGTGCGCCTGGAAAGCCGCATGGGCGGCACCGACGGCAACGGTGCGGTCAGCATTCGCGAACTGGTGCGCAACAGCCTGCGCATGCGCCCGGACCGCATCGTGGTCGGCGAGGTGCGCGGCGCCGAGGTGCTGGAAATGCTGCAGGCCATGAACACCGGCCACGACGGCTCGATGGCGACCATCCACGCCAACTCGCCACGCGACTGCCTGTACCGCATGGAGATGCTGGCCGGCTTTGCCGGCTTCCAGGGCAGCGAGGAGAGCCTGCGCCGGCAGATCGCCAGCGCGGTGGACTTCATCATCCAGATCTCGCGGCTGGGCGGCGGGCGCCGGGTGATCACCTCGATCACCGAGATCACCGGCGTCACCGACAACCTCGTCACCACGCAGGAACTGTTCCGCCACGAAAGCTTCTATGACGGCGAGAACGTCGAACGCGACCGCTGGGTGGGGCTGGGCTTCCATCCCCACTGCCACAAGCTCGAACCGTTCCGCCAGTTCCTGCGCAGCGCAGGCGCGGAGAGCTACCTGTGACCCTGGTGCTGACACTGCTCGGGATGGCGCTGCTGTGCCTGGCCGGCGGCGTGGAGCTGTGGTGGAACGCCACCGCGCGCCAACGCCAGCGCGTGGCCGCGCGCCATGCCGACGAGCGGCTGGCACCTGCGCCTCCGGCCGCCGGCACGCCCGTCGGCATCGTGTCCCCCACCGCCCAGGCGCAGGCCACGCGCACGCCACCGGCGATGGCGGCCGTGGCGAAATTGCCCGGCTGGCGCGCCGCGCTGCGTCGCGCGCAACTCCCCGACCGCCCGGCCACCCTCGCATTGATCGTTGTTCCGGGCGTGCTGCTCGCGCTGGCCTGCGGCGTTCGCATGCACTCGGTGGTGTTTTCGCTGCTCGCGCTGGTGCTGTACGCCATCGGCGCGACGGTGCTGCTGCGCCGTCGCATGGAGCGCCAGCAGCGCCAGCTGCTGCACCAGCTGCCCGATTTCCTGGAGAACATGGTGCGCCTGGCCGGCATCGGCAACAGCCTGTCGATGGCCTTCCAGACCGCCACCCAGCAAGTGGCGCCGCCGCTGCGCCCGCTGCTGGACAACGCGCTGCTCTACACGCGTGGTGGCATGGACCTGGACCGCGCCCTGCTGCAGGCCTCGCGCCCGTACAAGCTGGCAGCGATGGAGACGTTGGCAGTGGTGCTGGGCACCAGCCTGCGCATCGGCGGACGCAGCGACCAGATCCTGCAGCGAATGAGCGATTTCCTGCGCGACATCGAACAGGTGCAGCAGGAACTGGCCGCGACCACTTCCGAGACGCGGCTGTCGGCATGGGTGATCGGCCTGCTGCCGCCGGTCACGGCATTGGGGATGGCGTTGTTCAGCCCGGCGTTCTTCCGCCCCATGGTCGAGCTGCCCGCCGGCCACGTCTTGTTGTGCGTGGCGCTGGCCCTGGAGGGTCTCGGCGCGTTCCTGCTGTATCGCCTGGCCAAGTCGCTGTGAGCAACGGAGGCGCTTCATGCAGATGCTGATCGCCGCCGCGTTGGTCGCCCTGGCGCTTGCCGCGCTCCTGGCAGCCGCAGGCCTGCTCGCGCGCGGACGCGCCAGCGAACGCGCCGAAGCGGCGCTGCGCACCGTCCTGCAGGACACCGCCGCCTCGCCCCCCCAGACCGCCGGCGCGCATGGCCGCGGCCTGCTCGAACGGCTCGCCACGCTCGGACGCCACCTGGAAGGCAGCCGTGTGCAGGGCTGGCTGCTGGCGCCGGAAGACCGCCTGCTGCTGGAGCAGATCAACTGGAACAACCGCAGCGGCACGGCGATCTTTCTTTCGCTGCGCGTGCTGCTCGCGCTGCTGGTACCCATCCTGCTGCTGGCCGTGCTGCAACCCGGCGGTGCGCGCGCACTGGCCACGCTGGTGCTGGGGCTGGCCAGCGGCCTGTTGCTGCCCAAGCTGCTGCTGCGCAGTTGGGCGCAGCGCCTTCGCAAGCGCGCGCACGACGAACTGCCGATGCTGATCGACCTGCTGCGCCTGCTGCAAAGCGTGGGCTTCAGCATCGACCAGAGCCTGCAGATGCTGGGCGAGAAGCTGCACGGCGCGATCCCGCTGCTAGGGCGCGAGCTGCAGGAGGCCAATGTCGCCTACATCCACGGCCGCACCCGCGCGCAGTCTTTGCGCCGCATCGGCGAATCGTTCGGCGACGAGGACCTGCGCAGCCTGGTGCAGATGATCGTGCAGGTACACCAGCATGGTGGCGCGATCCAGGAACCGCTGCGCCAGTTCAGCGCGCGGCTGCGTGAATCACGGCGCATGAAGCTCAAGGACAAGGTCGGCAAGCTGTCGGTGAAGATGACCGTGGTGATGATGGTCACCCTGCTGCCGGCGTTGATGGTGGTGCTGTCCGGCCCGGCGATCCTCGCCCTGGCGGGGGCGATGAAGAGGATGGGCTCATGAAGCGTGTTGTCCTGTGCTGTGGGTTGTTCGCGCTCGCCGGCTGTTCCCACGACGGCTATCTGCGCGCCCCGGTTGCCGAAGCCAGCGCCGTGCCCGACCCCAAGGAGGATCGCGGGGTGTACGTCGGGCTGATCCAGCGCATGCAGCAGGAAGGTGCGTGGTACGCATCGCTGGCGCATATCGATGCGTACCGCCAGCGCTACGGCGACAGCCCGCAACTGCGCGCGTTGCAGGCCGAGGCGCTGCGCCGCACGGGCCAGACCGAGGCGGCCACCGCGATCTACCGCGGCCTGCTCAAGGGCCCGCAGGCGGCCGCGGCCTGGCACGGCCTGGGGCTGATCGCGGCGGGCGCGGAGCGGCCGGGCGAAGCGGAGGACGCACTCGCGCGTGCGGTGGCGCTGGAGCCGCTCAATGTCGATTACCTCGGTGACCTCGGCTTCCATCGCCTGCGCGAGGGCGAAGGCACCCAGGCACGCGCACCGCTCGCGCAGGCAGCCGAGTTGGCGCCCACCGACACCCGCGCGGTCGCCAACCTGGCGCTATGGACACTGCTGCACGGCGAGGCCAGCCAGGCCGAGGCGATCATGCGCCAGGCCGCACTGCCGGAAGCCACGCGCGGGGAGATCTACCGGCTTGCCGGCAGCCTGCGCAACGCGCGGCCACGCACGCCGCCGGCCCGCGGCAACGCAAGCGGCGTGGCCGAGGCCCCCACCGCGCAGCATGGCGCGATCCTCGCACCGCCTTCGATGCTGCAACGCTTCGGCGGGCAGCCCGCCACACCCCAGGAGAACACGCCATGAGCCGCCGCGTCCTGCGTCCCCTCGCCCGCGCCAGTTGGGCGCTGTGCATGCTGGCTGGGGCGGCCGCCGCGCAGACCACACAGCCCCCGTTGACCGGCGAGCGCATGGGCACGGGCGTCGCGCCACCGGCGAGCAC
>JAEWJB010000009.1 GCA_023386795.1 Pseudomonadota bacterium | reverse complement strand
CACCGGGGCAACCCAGCCGGCGGGGCTTAAGCCGCTCCTACAGCGGCGCGTGCTGCCTGATGTATTCGAGCTCGGACAACGCCAATTCGTTGCCGGGATCGATCACCAGCGACTGTTCGTAGGCCTGCCGGGCCCCGGCCCAGTCCTGCTTCTCCACCAGTGCCCAACCAATACCCCGCCATGCCAGCGGCGCCATGTAGGCCGATTCGGGAACGTGTTCGCCCAACGCGATGACCTGCCGGTACGTGGCGACCGCCTCGTCCAGCCGGCCGAGCTGGTTCAGCGCCGCGGCGCGCTCGTTCAATGCGTCGGGGAAATAGGGCGCCAGCGCGATGGCTTTTTCCAGGTAGGGCAACGCCAGCGCGTACTGCTTCTGGTCGAATTGCGCATAGCCCTGGTAGTGGTAGGCCTCCGCGCAGGCGATGTCCAGCCACTCCACCGGCGTGTCTTCCCGGTGGTTCTCGCGCATGTAGCGGTTGTACTGCTCGGCCGACGCCACGCTGATGAAACGCACGTCCTCCCGCTGCAGCTGGGCGTCGCAGTAGGCGGCAACGGGTTGCAGGGTGGCCAGTGCGGCGCGCAGGTCGCCCGCCTTGGCCTGCTGCGCGGCCTGCTTGACCGTGGCGCGATACTGCTGGCCGATGCCGGTTTCGGTCGGCTGCCTTTCCAGCCATGTACGACGCATGATCTGGGCGTGCGACGGCAGCCACGCGAGCGAGGCCAGCAGCAGGCCCACGGCAGGAATCACACGGACCATCAAACTCCCCTTCCATGATGGATTGCGGCCGAGCGTCTTCCAGCGCGCGGTATACCGTCAAGTGCCGGGCATCAACCCGCCGGCACGTCCTTCAACCGCTGGGCGAACATCCACTCCCACATCCGCGCATCGGCGTAGGTCGCGTCCCAGGCGTTGTGGTTGCCGTCCGGGTACTCGCTGTAGCGCATGTTGGCATTGGCCAGCCGCGCGGCCTTGTACAGGCGGCGGTCGTCGCCTGGTGGCACGAGGTCGTCCAGCGCGCCATGGAACATCCACACCGGCACCTGGCGCAGGCGGTGGACCACCGCGGTGTAGCGGTCGCGCGCGCCGGCTACTTCGCTCACGTAGAGCTGGTCCTCGTCGGCCCGCGCCGAATGCAGCGCGCCGCAGATCGGCACCAGCGCGGCGAAGCGTTGCGGCGCCATCAACGCGATCTCCCACGTGCCGTAGCCGCCCATCGACATGCCGGTGAGGTAGGTGCGCGCCGGGTCGGCCTGGAATTCCGCGCTGGCCGCATCGAGCGTGGCCAGCGCCATGCGCGCGTTCACGCCCATCCACTGCTCGTCCTCGGGCACCTGCGGCAGCACCACCAGCGCCGGGAACTGCGTGGCATGTTCGCGCAGGTAGGGGCCCAGGCCTGATTCGGTCTGGCTGTGGCCGTCGTCGCCGCGTTCGCCCGAGCCGTGCAGGAACAGCACGATCGGCAGCGGGCCTTCCTGCTGCTGGCGGGCCAGCGGCACGAACACCTGGTAGCGGTAGGTGCGACCTTCCAGTTCCAGCTCGCGGTGAACGAAATGGCCGCGCGGGGTGGCGGGCGGGGTGGAGGCGCAGGCGGCGAGCATCGACACTCCGAGGGCTAGGAGGAATTGGCGGCGGCGCATGCGGGGTTCCGGTAGTGCGAGCAACGAGTATCGCCGCCCCGGCCGTGCGGGAGGTGTCGGCGCGCTCCGGCATTCGGGCACCGTTCGGCTTGGTGCGCGGGCATGTCAGCCGCCGCCCATCTGCCGCCATACATGGCCCAGCGTGGCCTCGTGCAGCAATACGCAGGCCCAGAAGGCGACCTGGTAGGCGGGCTTGCGGTTCTTGTGCCGCAGCGCGCGCTGGGCGAGCAGGGCACCGGGCCAGCCGCCGGCCAGTTCCAGCAGGTGCAAGGTCAGCTCCGGCGTGCGGCGGGCCTGGCGGCGGGCGGCGTGCTTGTCGCGCGCGTATGCCGCGAAGGCGACCGCCGAAAGCGCGGCGAAGGCGCCGCACAGCCAGCCCGGCAACACGCCGGCGGACACCATCAGCCACAGCAGGCCAGCATGCGCGCCGACCAAGGCCAGCGCGGCCAGATCGCCGGCACGGCGCAGTCGCGAGGGCGTGCGAGGAGGTACGGGTTTGCGCGCCTTGGCGCGCGACGCCTGGCGGCTCAATGCAGCAAGATGAGCGTGGCCAGGCCGAGGAAGCTCAGGAAGCCCATCACGTCGGTCAGGGTGGTCAGGATCACGCCGCCGGCCAGTGCCGGGTCGAAGCCCAGCCGCTTGAGCGTCACCGGTACCAGCACGCCGCCAAGCGCGGCGGTGCACAGGTTGATGGTCAGCGCGGTGCCGATCACCAGCGAGAGCATCGGCTGCTTGAACCATGCCAGCACGATCAACCCCAGCCCCACGCCCAGGCACACGCCGTTGATCAGCGCGACCATCAGCTCCTTCTTCAGCAGCGTCATCACGTTGGAGGCGCCGATCTGCCCCAGCGCCAGGCCGCGCACCATCAGCGCCAGCACCTGGGTGCCGGCGTTGCCGCCCATGCCGGCGACGATGGGCATCAGTGCGGCCAGCGCGACCAGTTGGGCGATGGTGCCTTCGAACTCGCTCACCACGCTGGAGGCGATGAACGCCGTGCCCAGGTTCACCGACAGCCAGATCAGCCGGCGGCGGAACGCGCGCCGCGCCGGGCTGAACATGTCCTCGTCCTCGTCCAGGCCGGCCGCGCTCATGGCCTGGTGCTCGGCGCGCTCGCGGATGATGTCCACCACGTCGTCGATGGTGATGCGGCCGAGCAGGATGTTGTTGTCGTCCACCACCGGGGCCGAGATCCAGTCATGGTCGGAGAACTGGCGCGCCACTTCCTGCGCGCTCTCGCCCACGTCGATGGCCGGCTGTTCGTCGTCGATCAACCGGTTGACCGGCGTGCTGTCCTCGTGGGTCACCAGCGCGGCCAGCGGCACGCGGCCCAGGTACTGGTGCCGGCGGCTGACCACGAACAGGTGGTCGGTGTGGTCGGGCAACTCGCCGCGCAGGCGCAGGTAACGCAGCACGACATCGACGTTGACGTCGGCGCGCACGGTGACCACGTCCGGGTTCATCAGGCGGCCGGCGGTGTCCTCCGGATACGAAAGCACCTGCTCCAGCCGCTCGCGGTTCTCGCGGTCCATCGACTTGAGCACTTCGTCGATGACGGTATCGGGCAGGTCCTCGACCAGGTTGGCGAGGTCGTCGATGTCCAGGTCCTCGACCGCCGCGACGATCTCGTCGGTGTCCATGTCCGCCAGCAGGCTTTCACGCACCTCCTCGCCGACGTGCAGCAGCACCTCGCCGTCGTCCTCGGCATCGACCAGGCCCCACACCACTTCGCGCTTGCCCGGTGGCAGCGATTCGAGCAGGTTGCCGATTTCCGCCGGTGCCAGCGTGTTGACCAGGCGGCGCACCGGCCCCAGGCGACCGCTGTCCAGCGCATCGGACAGCAGGCGCAGCGCGCGCGCGGTCTTGTCGTGGCGAATGGCTTCGGCCATGCACTGCTCCTGGCGGCGGGCGGGGGAATCGCAGCGCGTCGCGCGGCGAGGGGACGGGGCATTATCGCCCTTGCTCGCCGGCGATCACAGCCCGGCGTGCGATGCGTGGCTCAGGTGTCGGCCTCGGCCGCGCTGGCCAGCCACTTCTCGATGCCCTTGCGGTCGCGTGCGCGCAGCAGGCGGCTGGAGGAGACGGTGAGTGCGCCGAGGTGGCTGGCGCGGATCGTGCGGCGTACCTCCAGCAGCGTGGCTGGGTGCAGGCTCAGTTCGGTCAGCCCCAGCGAGAGCAGCATCGGCACGAAGCGCGGGTCCCCGGCGATCTCGCCGCAGACCGCCACCGGCGTGTCATGCGCCTGCGCGGTGGCGATGACGTGCCGCAGCAGGCGCAGCACCGCCGGATGCAGCGGCGAGTACAGTTCGCCCAGCGCCTCGTGGTTGCGGTCGGCGGCGAGCAGGTACTGCACGAGGTCGTTGGTGCCGATGGAGAGGAAGTCGACATCGTCGATGAAGGCCTCCAGCCCGATGGCGGCGGCCGGTACCTCGATCATCGCGCCCAGCGGCACGTCCTCGGCGATGGCATGGCCCTCGGCGCGCAGCCGCGCGGCCAGCCGCTTGAGCTGGCGCCGCAGCAGCACGATCTCCTCCCGGCAGCTGACCATCGGGATCAGCACGCGCACCGGCCCGTAGCCGGAGGCGCGCAGGATCGCGCGCAGCTGCGCGTCGGCCACCTCCGGCCGCGCCAGCGACAGGCGCACGCCGCGCAGGCCCAGCGCCGGGTTTTCCTCATCGCCGAGCACCAGCCCGGTCCGGTCGGCCTTGTCCGCGCCCAGGTCGAGCGTGCGAATGGTCACCGGGCGGCCGCTCATGCCCAGCACGGTGTCGCGGTAGA
This sequence comes from Pseudomonadota bacterium, assembly GCA_023386795.1. Taxonomy (GTDB): domain Bacteria; phylum Pseudomonadota; class Gammaproteobacteria; order Xanthomonadales; family Xanthomonadaceae; genus Stenotrophomonas_A. Next base: position 45,220 of record JAEWJB010000009.1, on the reverse strand, counting down.
CTTGGAACTGCTCTTCTTCCGAGGGCAACTCGTTGCGCTGCAGGAACAGGAATTCGGTGCGGTAGAGTCCCAGGCCCGCCGCGCCGAGCGCATGCGCCTGGGCCACGTCGTCGGCCGATTCGGCATTGGCCAGCAGGGTGATGTCGTGGCCGTCGCGCGTGCGGCTGGGCTTGCCGCGCAGGCGGCCGAGTTCGCGCTGCTCGCGGGCCAGCACGCGCAGGCGTTCGTGGTAGCCGCGCAGGTCGGTGGCGGTGGGCTCGACGATGATCTGGCCACTGCTGCCATCCACGATCAGCGCATCGCCGTCGTTGATGCGGTGCAGGGCATCGGCGGTGCCCACCACCAGCGGCAGGTGCAGGCTGCGGGCGAGGATGGCGCTGTGCGAGAGCGTGCTGCCGGCAACGCTGACGATGCCCACCACGCCTTGCGACTGCAACTGCGCCAGTTCGGAAGGCGCGACGTTGTCGCACACCAGGATTTCCCCGGCCACGCCGGCCACGTCCGCGCTGCGCTTCTGCAGGAAGGCGTGGATACGGCCGATCACATGGTCCAGGTCGTCCATGCGGCTCTTGAGGTAGGCGTCCTCCATCCCGTCGAACACCGCCGCCAGCCGGTCGCGCTGCAGGCGCAGCGCGTAGTCGGCGCTGTAGCGTCCGTTGCGGATCAGTTCGTCCACGCCGAACAACAGTTCCGGATCGTCCAGCAGCAGCGCGTGCAGGTCGAGGAACTCGCCGACCTCGCGCACCATCGCGCCCTGCAGGCGCGTGCGCAGGGCATGCATTTCATCGCGCGCGGCATCCACCGCGCGGTGCAGGCGTTCGAGTTCCGCTTCCACGGCATGGGCGGCCACGCGCTGTTCGGCCACTTCCAGCACATGCGGCAGGCGCAAACGCGCACGGCCCAGCGCGATGCCGCGCGAGGCGCCATGGCCCTGCAGGCGAAGGCCGGAAGCCGCGCGCGGCGGCGCGGCGGATGTCTTGGCGGTGCGTCGGCCCGTGCCCCGCACCGTCAGCTGTCCTCGTCGAAACGGCGCTCGAACAGCTCGACCAGGGCCTGCAAGGCCGCGGCCTCGTCCTCGCCGTCCACGCGCACCACCACCGCCGTGCCCTGGCCGGCGGCCAGCAGCATCACGCCCATGATGCTCTTGGCATTGACCTCGCGCCCCTTGGCCGCCAGCGTGGCGTTGCAGCGGAACGAAGACAGGACCTGCACGAGCTTGGCAGTGGCCCTGGCATGCAGCCCGAGGCGGTTGGATACGGTGAGTTCACGTTCAAGCATCGTCGACTATCGCTCCATTGCGGGTCCCTGCCGCCGCCGTGGCGGGCAGGTCTTGCAGTCCCTGTTCCGGATAATTCATCACCCGCAGCAGCATCGGCAGGCTCAGCGCCGACACGCGGCGCACCGGCGTGCCGAGCCGGGCCAGGCGCCCGGCCAGGTTGCTCGGGCTGGCGCCATACAGGTCGGTCATCACCAGCACGCCTTCACCCCCATCGACCCGGCGCAGCGCCGCGGAAGCCTGCGGCAGCAGGACGTCCAGGTCGGCATCGAACGGGACTTCGAATGCTTCGGTCTTCAGGGGCAACTGCCGCAACAGCGTGGTTGCGACCTGGAGCAGGGAAGAGCCGATGCCGGGATGGGTAATGAGGAGAATGCCACAGGCCATAGCGAAACGTTAACAGGTCGGTATGACCGGACGATAGCGCCAGACCGCCTTTTTTCGCGGGATTGTGTATCCGCGTGAAGGCACTGGACGCGCCGGCTGTAAACGTTGCCGGCGCACCCACGCGACTGCGGCCGGCCAGCGGCCAGCACGCGGTCCCGCCTTCAGTCCAGTTCGCGGTGGAAGGTCGCCACTTCCGGCCAGCCCTGGTCGCGGGCGTGCTGGGCCATGCGCTCGGCCAGGTACACCGAGCGGTGCTTGCCGCCGGTGCAGCCGAAGGCGATGGTCACGTAGCTGCGCGTGTCGTTGCGCAGCCGCGGCAGCCAGGTGTCGAGCAGGTCGATGATCTGCCCGCTGTAGCGCACCACTTCCGGCTGCTGTTCCAGGTACTCGCGCACGCCGGCATCGCGGCCGGTGAGCGGGCGCAGCTCCGGGTCCCAATGCGGGTTCGGCAGCACGCGCGCGTCGAACACGAAATCCGCCTCGGCCGGCACGCCGCGCTTGTAGGCGAAGGACTCGAACAGCAGCGACAGCTTGTCGCTGTGGCCCAGGCCGAAATCGGTGACCACCCGGCGGCGCAGCTGGTGCACGTTCAGGCCGGTGGTGTCGATGACCGCGTCGGCCTGCGCGCGCAACGGGGCGGTCAGCTCGCGCTCGCGCGCGATGGCTTCGGGCAGCGACAGCCCCAGGTGGCTCAGCGGATGGCGACGGCGGGTATCGGCGTAGCGCTTGAGCAGGGCCTCGTCGGTTGCTTCGAAGAACAGCACGGTCACTTCGATGCCGTACTCCTGCGCGGCCGCGCGCCAGCGCGAAAGCTGCGCCAGGTCGGTGCGCCCGCGCACGTCGATGCCCACGGCCAGGCGCTGGTCGCCCAGGGCCTGGTCGCGCACGCGGCTGCGCACGAAATCCGGCAGCAGTTCCACCGGCAGGTTGTCCGAACAGTAGTAGTCCAGATCCTCGAAGGTCTTCATCGCCACCGACTTGCCCGAGCCGGAAAGCCCGCTGACGATCACCAGCATCGGGCCGGTGGCGCTCACGGCCGCCGCTCCAGCAGGTTGCTGTGGCGGGCGATGAACATGGCGGCCGGGTCGATGCCCTTGGTGCGCAGGATATGCAGCCGGGTGGCCGCCTCGGTGAGCACGGCCAGGTTGCGGCCGGACATCACCGGCAGGGTGATCAGCGGCACGTCGAGGTCGAGCACATGCCGCTTGCCCGAATCGCCGGTGAGTCGTTCGTAGCCGTGCGGGGTCGGCTCGGTCATCGGCTTGGTGAGATGCACGATCAGGCGCAGGTACTTGTTCTTCTTCACCGAGGTGTCGCCGAACATGTCGCGCACGTTCAACACGCCCAGCCCGCGCACTTCCAGCAGGTCCTGCAGCAGTTCCGGGCAGGTGCCGTCGAGCACGTCCGGGGCGATCTGGGTGAACTCCGGCGCGTCGTCCGCCACCAGGCGGTGGCCGCGGCTGAGCAGTTCCAGCGCCAGTTCGCTCTTGCCCGAGCCGGCCTCGCCGGTGATCAGCACGCCGATCGAATAGATCTCCATGAACACCCCGTGCAGCGTGACCCGCGGGGCCAGCGTGCGCGCCAGGTGGTAGGAGAGGTGGTTGAGCAGTTCGTGGCCGCGCTTGGGCGAAACCCACAGGGGCGTGCTCGATTCATCCGCCGCCGAGCGCAGGTCTTCCGGCAGCGGCTGGTTCTTGCTGATCACCAGGGCCAGTGGCTGGAACTGGATGATCTTCTCGATGGTCTCCCAACGCTGGCGCGGATCGAGCGAATCGAGCCAGGTCAGTTCCTCGGTGCCGAGGATCTGCACCTTGTTGGGGTAGATGGCGTTGAGATAGCCGGCCAGCGACGGGCGGCGGGAAACCGTATCGCCGGCCACCAGTTCGCGGCGTTCGCCCTTGTGCCCGGCCACCCAGCGCAGGCTGAGCTTCTCGCGTTGCTGGTCGAACAGTTCGCGCGCGGAGATGCTGGTGTTCATGCGGCCTGGGCGTGGGAGTGGGGACGAAGGAGCAGGGCGAGCAGGGCATCGGCATCCGGCGCCTGGCGCAACGCCTGGCGGAAGGATTCGTCGTTGAAACGCTCGGCCAGTTCGGCCAGCAGCGCCAGGTGCTCGTGGGTGTAGTGGCTGGGCACGGCCATGGCGAAGGCCAGGTCGACCGCCTCGCCGTTGAAGTCGGCCGGGGTCTGCAGGCGGATCAGAATGCCGCGTGGCTGTTCCAGCCCCGGGGCCCGGCCATGCGGGATGGCGATGCCATGGCCGAGCGCGGTACTGCACAGGGCCTCGCGCTCGCGCAGGCTGGCGAGCAGTTCGTCCTGGCCGCACTGGCGGCAGGCAAGGCGTTCGGCGGCGATCTGCAGCAGGGTGTCGCGGTCGGCGGCCGCCCGCACCTCGGTGCGGACGGCTGCCATCAGGTCAGTCAGGGACATGACGTCGTCTGGCGGTGAGCTCACGCCAGATTGTCGCGCACCTCGCGGGCGTGGTGGTCATGTTTCTTTTCCTTGTGCTTGATCACAAGGCGGTCGAGCTTGTCGGCGAGCAGGTCGATGGCGGCATACATGGTGGGCGCGCTGGCATCGGCGTGCAGGGTACGGCCGGGGAGGTTGACGGTGGCCTCGACGTGGTGGTCGGGCTTGCGCAGGGCCAGCTGGGCGCGGACTTCGCAATGCTGGTCGAAGTGTCGCTGCAGTCGCTGCAGCTTGGATTCCACATACTCGCGCAGGGCAGGGGTGACTTCGATCTGCTGGCCGTACGTCTCGATGCGCATCGGGTACCTCCTTTGGATTCGGTGGGTCAATGAACTTCCCGCCGCCTAGAGCGGTTCAACCAATGCGGACTCTTTCGTGGGAGGCGGAAATGTTCATGGCCTCACGATACTTCGCCACGGTGCGCCGCGCCACTGGCACACCCGAACTTTTGAGCAGGTCGGCCAGCTTGGCGTCAGACAAGGGTTTGCGCGGGTTTTCGGCTTCGATCAGGCGCCGGATCATTGCCTGAATGGCCGTGCTGGACGCCTCGCCGCCGCCATCGGTATCGATGCCGGAGGCGAAGAATGCCCGCAGCGGGATAGTGCCGCGCGGCGTGCGCACGTACTTGCGCGCGATCGCGCGCGAGATCGTCGATTCGTGAAGGCCCAGCTCGCCGGCGATCTCGCGCAGCGTGAGCGGTCGCAACGCCTGTTCGCCGAATTCCAGGAACCCGGCCTGGTGGCGCAGCAGGCTGTTGACCACCTTCAGCAACGTTTCGCCGCGGGCTTCCAGGCTCTTGAGCAGCCAGCGGGCTTCCTGCAGCTGGCCGCGCAGGTAGCCGGCATCGGCTTCGCCGCAGCTGCGGATCAACTGCTCGTATCCTCGGTGGATGGTGATGCGCGGCTGCGAGCGCCCGGCCAGCGCCACGCGCCACACGCCGCGCTGGCGCCAGATCACGCAGTCCGGCACGACATAGGTATCGGACGACATCGCGCCGAGCTGCTTGCCCGGGCGCGGGTCCAGCGAGCGCACCAGCGCGATGGCTTCTTCGATCTGCTCCAGTGGCAGCTTGAACTCCTGCGCCAGCCCGGCCGCGCCGATGCGCGGCAGTCGTTCGAGCGGGCCTGCGACGATGCGCCGCGCCAGATCGCGACCGGGCGTGTCGGCCGGCAGCGCATCGAGTTGCAGCGACAGGCACTCGCCCAGCGAGGTGGCACCGATGCCCACCGGATCGAAGCGCTGGACCTGATGCAGCACGGTCTGGATTTCGCCCTCCGTGGCCACGATGCCGGGCGCCAGGGCTTCGGCGATGGCCGACAGCGGTTCGCGCAGGTAGCCGTCTTCGTCGAGCGCATCGATCAGCGCCGCGCCGATGCGGCGGTCGCGCTCGGACAAATGCGAAAGATGCAGCTGCCACAGCAGGTGGTCGGCCAGGGTTTCCGGTTCGGCGACGCGCTCGGCGGCACTGCCGTGGTCGTCCTCATCGCCGCTGCCGCCCCCGGTGGCCCAGGTGCCTTCGTCTGGCGTCCAGTCCTCGTTCGGGCCGTCTTCTCGCCCGTATGCATCGGTCTCGGCCGCCTGCGCGGACTCGGCGCTGCCGGGCTCGGCAGACAACGGCGCTTCCTCCGTCCACTCGAGCAGCGGGTTGGTCTCCACCGCTTCGGCGATCTCGATTTCCAGCTCGGTGGTGGACATCTGCAACAACCGGATGGCCTGGCGCAGCTGTGGCGTCATGACCAGCTGTTGCCCCATCGATGTCTGCAGCCGTGCCTTCATGTGCTCACTGAACGTAGGGGAGGCATATCGGCGGCCGGGCACGCGAAAAACGGGGCGCTGCGTGGCATTCGGGGGATGCCGCCGTCCCGCAGGATATACGGCGGAGCTGCCGCGCGCCAAAAACATGACGGCCGGCTCCCCGTGGGAACCGGCCGTCTTGCGGGGTGCGGATTGTCGCGCGCCGCCTGCGGCGCCCGGCGGTTACAGCCGGAACGTCTCGCCCAGGTACACGCGGCGGACGTCGGCGTTCTCCAGCAGTTCGTCCGGTGCGCCCTGCGCCAGCACCACGCCTTCGGCCAGGATGTAGGCACGGTCACAGATGCCCAGGGTCTCGCGCACGTTGTGGTCGGTGATCAGCACGCCAATGCCGCGTTCCTTCAGGTGCGTGACGATGCGCTGGATTTCGCCGACCGAAATCGGGTCCACGCCGGCGAACGGTTCGTCGAGCAGCATCAGGCGCGGGCGCGCGGCCAGCGCGCGGGCGATTTCGCAGCGACGGCGTTCACCGCCGGACAGGCTGGCGCCAAGCTGCTCGGATACGTGGCCGATCTGCAGTTCGTCCAGCAGCGAGCGCAGCTCCTTTTCGCGGCCCGCAGCGTCCAGATCCTCGCGCAACTCCAGTACCAGGCGGATGTTGTCGGCCACGGTGAGCTTGCGGAACACCGAAGGTTCCTGCGGCAGGTAGCCCACGCCCAGCTTGGCGCGGGTGTACATCGGGTCGGCGGTGATGTCGCGGCCGTCCAGTTCGATGCGCCCGGCATCGGCCTCGACCAGCCCGACGATCATGTAGAAGCAGGTGGTCTTGCCGGCGCCGTTGGGGCCGAGCAGGCCGACGACTTCGCCCGCTTCCAGGGTCAGGCCGAAGTCGCGCACGACCTCGCGCTGCTTGTAGCGCTTGCGCAGTCCGGTGGCCGACAGCATTACTTCTTCTCCGTCTTGCCGGCGGCCGGCTTGGCAGGCGCCGGCGCGGCCGACTTGGGCTGCAGCACCGTGCGCACGCGGCTGCCGTCGCCGCCACTCTGCATGTTGCCGGTCTTGGTGTTGTAGACCATGCGCTGGCCGGCATTGCTGCCCTTGGGCGAGTCGACGGTGTAGTTGCCGGTGAGGATGATGGTGTCCTCGGCGACGCGGTACTCGATGTTGTCCGCCTTGGCGTTCATCGGGGCGCCGTCGTCCATGATCTGCTTCAACGTCGCCTGCTTGCCGGTCAGCACGACACGGTCGATCTGGCCGGCCTTGCGGAAGACGTCCGCGGTGTCGGCATGCACTTCGAGGGTGCCCTGGGTGATCACGACATTGCCGGTGAAGCGGCACTTGCCGTCGTCGTCCATCAGGTTGCAATCCTGGCTGGCCGCTTCCAGGTTCATCGGCTGGTTGCGGTCGGTGGTCTTGGCCAGGGCGGCCAGCGGCAGCATCAGCAGGGCCAGCGCGGCCAGCTTAGTTGGCAGCATTCGGTTCATAGCGGGTCTTGACCTGTGAAAGGAGCTTGTACTGGCGGGTCTGCAGGTTGGCCTCGAAACCGACGCCGGTCTGGCTCAGGCCCGGGCGGGTCATGGTCACGCGGTCCGCGGTGCGGGCCAGGTGCTGCTGCGGGAATACATCCAGCGTGGTGGTGCGGAACGTGGTGGGCACCACGCCCGGCGCGGTCGGGCTGTCGCCGGCGACGTCGCCGCGCAGGCGCAGTTCGTCGCCCTTCGGGCTCACCCAGCCGGTCTGCGCGCGCAGGGTCCACGGCAAGCCTTGCTGGTCGGGGAGCAGGAACACCGGGGTGGTGATGTCCATCGTCTGGTCGGCGCGGTTGCGGTGCGCTTCGGGCGCGCGCAAGGTCACCGACTCCTTGCCGGTGTCCTTGTCCAGGCTGATCAGTTCGAAATCGTGCAGCACGTAGTCGGCGGTGGTTTCCTGCGCCACTTCCTCCACCGGATGGGCGCGGTTTCGCCATGCCGACCATCCGCTGACGATCGCCGCCGCGAGCAGTACGCCGCCGAGCACCATGCGCCAGTTCATGCGCCGTACCCCGCGATCACGCTGTCGGTCTTGTCCTGCGCGGCGAGCAGCACGTCGCACAGTTCGCGCGCCGCGCCGGCGCCGCCGCGCGCTGTGGTGATCCAGTGCACGCGCTCGGCGATCCACGGGTGCGCGTTGGCCGGTGCCACCGCCAGGCCGGCGATCAGCAGCGCGGGCAGGTCGGGCAGGTCGTCGCCCATGAAGGCCACCTGCGAAGGTTCCAGTCCATGACGCGTGCACAGCTCGCGCACCGCCACGGCCTTGTCGCCGACGCCGATCTGCACCTCGATGCCAAGGTCGCGGCCGCGTTGCTCGGCCGAGAGGCTGGCACGGGCAGTGATCATCGCCACCTCGATGCCGGCGCGCTGCAGCAGCTTCAGGCCCAGGCCGTCCTGCACGAAGAACGCCTTGCTTTCGTTGCCCGCGTGGTCGTAGTGCAGGCGGCCGTCGGTCAACGTGCCGTCGACATCGAAGCACGCCAGGCGCACCGCGGCGGCGCGGGCGACGAGGTCGGCAGACAGGCGTTGCAGCGGGGCGTAGGGCATCAGGTCTTCGCGGGAACGGGGAAAGGGAACATCGTGCCGTGGATTGGGCGGTTAAACCACCTTGGCGCGCAACAGGTCGTGAATGTTGAGGGCGCCCACCGCTCGCTGCGCCTCGTCCACCACGATCAGGCCGTTGATCTTGTGGGCCTCCATCAGCCGTGCCGCCTCGGCGGCGAGCTGGTCGGCGCCGATGGTGCGGGGGTGGCGGGTCATCACGTCGCGGATGTTGGCCGCGCGCACGTCGATGTCGCTGTCCAGCGCGCGGCGCAGGTCACCGTCGGTGAACAGCCCGAGCAGGTGGTCGTCGGCATCGACGACGGCGGTCATGCCCAGCCGCTTGCGGCTCATCTCCATCAGCGCCTCGCTCAGCGTGGCGTCCTCGCGCACCTTGGGCAGCTCCGCCCCGCTGTGCATGACGTCGGTGATGTGCAGCAGCAGGCGGCGCCCCAGGCTGCCGGCCGGGTGCGAGCGGGCGAAGTCGTCGGCGGTGAAGCCGCGCGCGTCCAGCAGGGCCACGGCGAGCGCATCGCCGATGGCCAGCGAGGCGGTCGTGCTGGAGGTGGGGGCCAGGTCCAGCGGGCAGGCCTCGGTCGGTACGCTGACGTCCAGGTGGACGTCGGCCGCCTGCGCCAGCGTGGACTGCGGGCGGCCGGTCATGGCGATGATTGCGTTGCCCTGGCGCTTGAGCACCGGCAACAGCATGCGTACCTCGTCCGATTCGCCGGAGTAGGACAGCGCCAGCACCACGTCGGCCTCGGTGATCATGCCCAGGTCGCCGTGGCCGGCCTCGCCCGGATGGACGAAGAAGGCGGGGGTACCGGTGGAAGCCAGGGTGGCGGCGATCTTGCGCGCGATGTGGCCGGACTTGCCCATGCCGGTGGCGACCACCCGGCCGCGCGAACCCAGGATCAGCCGGCAGGCAGCGGCGAACGGCGCACCGATGCGGGCGCCGACGGCGGCCAGCGCGCCGCGCTCGATCTCGACCACCCGGCGGCCGCTGGCCACCAGGCTGTCGTCGCTGACGGCGTCGGGCGGCAGGGGCGATACGGCCATACGGAGACCCGCTCGGAGAGTAGAATGGCCGGACATTTTATTAGGAAAGCCCGTTGGACGCCGAAACCATCCGTAAACTCATCGAATCCGGCCTGCCGGACGCGCGCGCGGACGTGCGCGGCGACGATGGCGTGCATTTCGAGGCCACCGTGGTGTGCGCGGCGTTCGCCGGCAAACTGCCGCTGGCCCGCCACCGGATGGTGTACGCGACGCTGGGTGACCTGATGGGCGGTGCGATCCATGCGCTGCAGCTCAAGACCGTCACGCCCGACGAATCTCCCTGACCCACGAACGGGGCTTTCGGGCCCCGGCGGCCTGCCGGCCGTGCTGTGCATCCTTCCAGGACATCCCCGACCTCCATGGCCAAAATCGTAGTCACCGGCGGCAACGCGCTGCACGGCGAAGTGAACATCTCCGGCGCCAAGAACGCCGTCCTGCCGATCCTGTGCGCCACCCTGCTGGCCGACGAGCCGGTGGAAATCACCAACGTGCCGCACCTGCACGACGTGATCACCACGGTGAAGCTGCTCGGCGAACTGGGCGCGGGCGTCAGCATCGACGAAGGCACGCTCGCCCGCGGCAGTTCGATCACCGTGGACCCGCGCACCGTCAACAGCCACGTCGCGCCGTACGAGCTGGTCAAGACCATGCGCGCCTCGATCCTGGTGCTCGGCCCGCTGCTGGCGCGCCATGGCGCCGCCGAGGTGTCGCTGCCCGGCGGCTGCGCGATCGGCTCGCGCCCGGTGGACCAGCACATCAAGGGCCTGCAGGCGCTCGGTGCGGACATCAGCGTGGAGAACGGCTACATCAAGGCCAGCGCCACGCGCCTGAAGGGCGGCCGCTACGTGTTCGACATGGTCAGCGTCACCGGCACGGAGAACGTGCTGATGGCCGCCGTGCTCGCCGAAGGCACCACCGTGCTGGAGAACGCGGCGATGGAGCCGGAGGTCGTGGACCTGGCCGAGTGCCTGGTCGCGCTGGGTGCGAAGATCGAAGGCGCCGGCACGCCGCGCATCGTCATCGAGGGCGTCGAGCGCCTGGGCGGCGGCCGCCATGCGGTGCTGCCGGACCGCATCGAGACCGGCACCTTCCTCGTCGCGGCGGCAATGACCGGCGGTCGCGTCACCGTGCGCCGCGCGCGCCCGAACACGCTGGATGCCGTGCTGGACAAGCTCAAGGAAGCCGGCGCGGAGCTGGAGTGCACCGAGGACTCGATCACCCTGGACATGAAGGGCAAGCGCCCGCGCGCGGTGAGCCTCACCACGGCGCCGTACCCGGCGTTCCCGACCGACATGCAGGCGCAATTCATGGCGCTCAATTGCGTGGCAGACGGGGTGGGCGTGATCAACGAGACGATCTTCGAAAACCGCTTCATGCACGTCAACGAACTGCTGCGCCTGGGTGCGGACATCCAGGTCGAAGGCCACACCGCGATCATCCGCGGCGCCGAGCGCCTGAGTGGCGCGCCGGTGATGGCGACCGACCTGCGCGCGTCGGCCTCGTTGATCCTGGCCGGCCTGATGGCGGACGGCGAGACCATCATCGACCGCATCTACCACCTGGACCGTGGCTACGAAAACATCGAGGAGAAGCTGGGATCGCTGGGCGCGGTCATCCGGCGCATCGCATGATCCTCAAGGGTCGCTTCACCACGCGGCGCAAGGTGCTGCTGGGCGTGATCCTGCTGATCCTGGCGTGGCTGGCCTGGGCCGGCTGGGCCGGCCTGGCCATCACCCAGGGCGTGGAGTTCAAGGACATGGACTGGAACGGCGACGGCGCGGCCACGCGCGCGGAGATCGCCCAGTCGTTCTACGCGGTGGCGGTGAAGACCACCACGGACGGCAATCGCAAGTGCAGCACGTTCTACTGGCGTGGCAGTGGCGAGCAGATCCGGGTGGATTGCCGAACCGAGTTCAAGCCGGACAAAAGCGCGCCAGCCAATACCCCGTAGGAGCGGCTTCAGCCGCGACGGGGGACGGCAGGGTCGCGGCTGAAGCCGCTCCTGCAGTGCGTCGGCGGTAAAGCATGAAAAAAGGCCCGCCGTTTCCGGCGGGCCTTTTCACTTGGGCGAGGCGGTGGCTTACTTCAGCGAGCGGATCGTCAGGTCCAGCGCGTCCTGGCCGTTTTCCCGCTGCAGCAGGCGTGCCGGCACCGGCAGGTCGGGCACGATCCAGGCGATCAATTCCTTGTTGCCGTCCGTGCGCGAGACCTTCGTGGCCTGCTGCGGCTTGCCGTTGACGGTCAGCGTTTCCTTGCCGACGACCTGGTAGGTCATCTGCTTGATGCGGCCTTCGTCCACCATGCGGTAGCTCAGCGGCTTGCCGGCGCCCAGGTCGCGGGCGATGGCCAGGTTGATCAGCAACGCATCCATGTCGCCGGCCTGCAGCTTCACCGGGCCGCGGCGCTCGGGCTTCACGTCGCCGCTCCAGGTGGCCTGGTTGCTGTTCCAGTCGTACTTGGCCTGGACGCTGCGCTTTTTCACCAGCAATGCGGAGCTGTCGTTGCTGCTCAGCGGACGCAGCTGGCCGTTCTTCTCCTCGAACACCGTGCTCTGGCTCAGCGTGGCCATCGGGTTCTGGATCTGCAGCGAATAACGCCACTGGTTGTTGCCGGCCGAGGCCAGGGTCATGGTGCCGTTGGCCTGCACGCCCATGTAGTTCGCCTGATAGTCGGCGGTGAATGGCTGCAGGGCGAACGCCGGCAGGCTGGCGGCGGCCAGCGCCGCGGCGGCGAGCAGGGCGAACGGACGGGCGAGGCGCTTCATCATCACACTCCTTGGTATTCGACCAGGCGCAGGTCGATCTCGTCCTCGCCTTTGTCGCGCTGAAGGATGCGCACCGGGGTCGGTACCCCGTTGGCGATCCAGAGAATGGTTTCGTTGTCGCCGCCGTTGGTGCGGAACACCCGCAGCGCGTCGTAACTGAGGTCGCCGACCTGCACGTTCTCGGTGGCGTCGGCGGCACGGTATTCGTAGCGGCGCACGCGGCCCACATCGACGTAGCGGTAGCCCAGCACGCTGCCCGGGCGGGCGTCGCGCATCAGCGAGAGGTTGAGCAGCAGGGCGCTCTGGTCGCCGGGTTCCAGCGTGATCGGCTGGCGGCGTTCCTTCTTCAGGTCGCCGTCCCACTGCGCGCTGCGCGCATTCCAGTCGTAGACGCCGGTGACTTTCTTGCCGAAGAACAAGGCCTTTTTCACCGTGCTCTGGGTCAGCGGCACATAGGTGCCGCCGCGCACGTCGAACACGGTGCTCTGCTCCAGGTTCAGGCCGAGCACGCTGGCAAACCCCTTGCGACCGCGCACGGCCATGTCCACCCGCCACTGGTCGCCGCCGATATGGGTCACCTGCATCGTCGCATCGCCCGCTTCCTTGCCCTTGTAGAAGGCCTGGTAGGTGGCGACGAACGGCTCCAGCGCCGGGGCGGTCCATTCGCCCGGTGGCAGCGCGGTGCTCGCCGCGGCAGGTGCCGGGGAGGCGGGCGTGGCGACGGGCGTGTCCTGCGCCAGACCCGGGAACACGGGCCAGCACAGCAGGGCCAACAGGGCGAGGCGGGGACGGGTCATGCGCATGCGGGCAGGAAGGAAGCCTTCAGGATGACGGAGGGCAGGTCACGGCGATGTGTCGGCCGTTTCCCGTAGATGTCCGGCGGAATCTAGTCGCAATGGCGTAAACAGGCACTGACCGTCCAGCATCAGTTGTCCGCCGGCCTCGCGCACCCGCCCGCTGGCGAGCAGGCGCAGGCTGGCGATCAGCAGCGGGTGTTCACGTGCCAGCACCCGGGCGGCCAGGGTGGCGGCATCGTCGCCGGGCAGCACCGGCACGCGCGCCTGCGCCAGTACCGTGCCTGCATCCAGCTCGGGGATCACGAAGTGCACGCTGGCGCCGTGTTCGGCGTCGCCGGCCTCGATTGCGCGGGCATGCGTGTGCAGGCCACGGTGCAGCGGCAGCAGGGAAGGGTGGATGTTGACCATGCGCCCGTCGAAGCGGCGCACCAGCGCCTCGCCGAGGATGCGCATGTAGCCGGCGCAGACGATCCAGTCCGCGCCGCTGGCCGCCAGCGCGTCACCGAGCGCGGCGTCGAACGCCTCGCGGTCGGGATAGTCGCGCGGGCTGGCGGCCCAGCGGCGCTCCGCCGGCACCTTCTGCAACGCAGCGGCGGCGGGCTTGTCGGAGAACACGCCGACGACCTCGGCATCCAGCGTGCCGGCGGCAATCGCGTCGAGGATGGCCTGCAGGTTGCTGCCGCGGCCGGAGGCCAGCACGGCGAGTCGTGCGGTCATGGGGCGGGGGGGCTTTCGAAGAGGGCCTTCATGCCGGGCCGCAGCAACACGATCAGGGTGAACACGCCCAGCACCGTGCCGAACGGCATCATCGTGCAGGACAGGGCCGCGACGACCATGCAGTAGGTATGCCCGCGATGGCGTTGCAGGTTGCGTCCGGCCAAGGCGATCGCGCCGGCCAGGGCCAGCCCGCACAGGATGAAGGCGCTGGCGAAGACGATGAAGAACCAGCCGCCGAGCCTGGCGCCAGGATCGTTGCCTGGCAGCGCACCGCTCACCATCGCGATCCCCAGCGTCAGGTGTATCACCGGGATAAGCGAAAACAGGGCGGTCAGGCCCGCCACCACGTAATGGAAGATGGCCAGCAGCCGCAGCTGCGAGAGGTCGTCCGCCGTGGGGACGGCGACCGGCGGCGGGAGGGGCGGCATCGCGGCCATCGGCCAGCCTCAGCCGATGTGCACGCGCTCGCCGCCCTCGGCGGCCTCCACGACCTCGCCAATGCGCCAATGCGCCAGGCCGAGGGCGTCGATCGCCTGTTCCAGCGCGGCGGCCTGCGCCGGGTCGGCGACCAGCACGAAGCCCACGCCGCAGTTGAAGGTGCGCCACATCTCGCTGTCGGCCACCGCGCCCTCGCGCTGCAGCCACTGGAACACCGGCGGCAGCGGCCAGCTGCCGGCGCGGATGTCCAGGCCCAGGCCTTCGGGGATCACGCGGATGATGTTCTCGGTCAGGCCGCCGCCGGTGACGTGCGCCATGCCGTGGATCGCCTCGCCGTGCGAAGCCAGCAGCGACAGCACCGGCTTGACGTACAGCGCGGTGGGCGCCATCAGCGCGTCGATCAGGCGGGTGCCGTCTTCCAGCACGTGGTCGGCCGGCGCGCCGGCGCGCTCGTAGATGCGGCGCACCAGCGAATAGCCGTTGGAATGCGGGCCGCTGGAGGCGATGCCGATCAGCGTGTCGCCGGCACGCACGCCCGCGCCGTCCAGCAGCTTGGATTTCTCCACCGCCGCCACGCAGAAGCCGGCCAGGTCGTACTCGCCCGGCGGGTACATGTCCGGCATCTCGGCGGTTTCGCCGCCGATCAGCGCGCAACCGGAGAGCTCGCAGCCGCGGGCGATGCCGCCGACCACGGAAGCGGCGGTGTCCACGTCCAGCTTGCCGGTGGCGAAGTAGTCGAGGAAGAACAGCGGCTCGGCGCCCTGTACCAGCACGTCGTTGACGCACATGGCGACCAGATCGATGCCGATGGTGTCGTGGCGGCCCAGCTGCTGGGCGAGCTTGAGCTTGGTGCCCACGCCGTCGGTGCCGGAGACCAGCACCGGCTCCTTGTACTTGCCGGACAGGTCGAACAGCGCGCCGAAACCGCCCAGGCCGCCCATCACCTCCGGGCGGAAGCTGCGCTTGACCAGCGGCTTGATCCGCTCGACGAGGGCATTGCCGGCATCGATGTCGACACCCGCCTCACGGTAGGTCAGTGGCGCGGGAGTAGAGGAGTTCTGGCTGGTCACGGTGGGGTGGGGCTTCGGCGGCAAGGCCGTGGATTTTAGCAGCCGACGTCGCGGCGTTGGCGCGCGGGGGGCATTCGGGCAACAATTCCCCCGGATGAGCCCAGCAATGGAACCCGCGATGCGCCGCAGTCTTGCCCTCTTTCTGCTCCTGGCCGGCTGCCTGGCCCCCTTCATGGCCGCCGCCCAGGCCGATATGCGTACCGAGGGCGATGTCGCCAAGGCGCAGGGCGCCTATGAGGCCGAAGTGCCGGTGAACAGCCAGAGCGAGGGCGACCGCGCCGGTGCGCTGGCGCGCGCGCTGGGCAGCGTGCTGGCCAAGCTTTCCGGCGACCGCAGCGTGATGGCCCGCCCCGGCGTGGGCCCGGCGCTGCGCAATGCCGGCAACTACGTCGATCACTACGACTATCGCCAGGACCAGGGCACTTCTCCCAGTGGCGCGCCGACCTTCCGCACCATCCTGGTGGCCCGTTTCCGCCAGGACGACGTGGACGGCCTGGTCGCCGCCCTGGGCCTGCCGGTGTGGCCGCAGCCGCGCCCCAAGCCGGTGCTGTGGCTGGCCATCGACGATGGCAGCGGCCCGCGACTGGTCGGCGTGCAGCAGGCCAACGCCGCGCGCAGCGTGCTGGACCGTGCCGTCGAACGCGGTTATCGGCTCGGTTTGCCGGGCGGCGACGCGGCGGAGCAGGCGCTGGTCGGCGCGATCTGGCGCCAGGACACCGCGGCCGTGGCCCGCGCCTCATCGCGCTACAGCCCGCCGATGCAGCTGATCGGCAAGCTCTCGCGCGCGGCCAGCGGCGGCTGGACCGCCGACTGGGCGTTCGTGGATGACGGCAAGGTGCTCTCCACCTGGACCACCACCGACGCCGACGCCCGTCGCGCGATGGCCGGTGGTGCGGACGGCGCCGCCGACGCGCTGGTCAAGCGCTACGCCAAGAAGGTGGATTCCGGCGTGCCGGGCACCTACCGCGCAGTCATCACCGGCCTGCGCAGCGCCGACGACTACCTGCGCGTGTCGGCCGCGCTGCAGAACGTTTCGGTGGTGCGGGCGATCCGTCCGGTGCTGGCCTCCGGCGACCGCCTTGAGCTGGACGTGGACCTGCTGACCGGCCCGGCCGGCCTAAACCGCATGCTGGGCCCGGACAGCCCGATCGAGCCGGTTGCCATGCCCACCGAAGGCCCCGTGCGGCTGGAAGGTGAACGCATGGAGTACCGCCTGAAATGATCAACCAGAGTCCCGAGGCGGAAATCGCCCAGTTCCTGCGCCGGCTCAAGTGGGCCGCACTGGTGCTGGGCGTGCTGTGGGTGATCTGGCTGCTGGCGCCGGTGCTGACGCCGTTCGTGCTGGCGCTGCTGCTGGCCTGGCTCGGCGACCCGCTGGTGGACCGCATCGAGCGTGCCGGGCGTTCGCGCAACGTGGCCGTCACCCTGGTGTTCGTGCTGATGGTGCTGCTGGTGGTGCTGGCGATGATGATCCTGGTGCCGATGATCGAGCGCCAGATCGTCACCCTGATCAACGCGCTGCCGCAGATGCGCGACTGGTTCATCGGCACCGCGGTGCCATGGATCGAGCAGAAGACCGGGCTGGAGCTGATGAACTGGCTGGACCCGGAGCGGCTGATCGACTGGATCCGCAGCCACTGGGACCAGGCCGGCGGGGTCGCCAAGACGTTCTTCGGCTACCTCTCTCGCTCGGGCTTTGCGATGGTGACCTGGGTGGTGAACCTGGCGTTGCTGCCGATCCTCACGTTCTACTTCCTGCGCGACTGGGACAAGCTGGTCGAGCGCGTGGCGGCGGTGATCCCGCGCAAGTACATCGGCACCGCGACCGGGCTGGCGCTGGAATCCAACGACGTGCTGGGCGCCTTCA
Source organism: Pseudomonadota bacterium (assembly GCA_023386795.1). Lineage (GTDB taxonomy): Bacteria > Pseudomonadota > Gammaproteobacteria > Xanthomonadales > Xanthomonadaceae > Stenotrophomonas_A. The sequence goes on along the minus strand of JAEWJB010000009.1, from coordinate 28,057 downwards.
TCCGCGGCCAGTTCCTGGTGATGATCGCGCTGGGTGTTATCTATGCCGCCGGTTTGTCGCTGGTGGGCCTGAAGCTGGGCCTGTTGATCGGCCTGGTCGCCGGGCTGATCAGCTTCATCCCGTACCTGGGCGCCACCACCGGCGTGGTGCTGGCGGTGATCGCCGCGCTGGTGCAGGGGCAGGGGTTCGACGTCAAGCTGCTGATCGGCGTGGGCGTGGTCTTCACCGTCGGCCAGCTGATGGAAAGCTACGTGCTCACCCCGCGTATCGTCGGCGACAAGATCGGCCTGCACCCGGTGGCGGTGATCTTCGCGGTGATGGCCGGCGGCCAGCTGTTCGGCTTCCTCGGCATGCTGCTGGCGCTGCCGGTGGCCGCGGTGGCCAACGTGCTGCTGCGCTATGCGCACGCGCGCTACACCGAGAGCGAGCTGTATGCCGGTGAGCCCGGCCCGGAGATCGTGCTGGCCACGCGCACGAGCGAGACGGTGGTGATCGAAGTGCCGAAGGATCCGAACCAGCCGTGAGTGTGCCGCAGTTGCCGTTGGCCCTGCGTTACCCGCCGGACCAGCGACTGGAAACCTACGTCGGTGCCCCCGAAGGCGTGATCGCGCAGCTGCGCGCGATCGCCATCGGTGCGCGTGCGGATTGGATTTTCCTCGCCGGCCCGGCCGGTAGCGGCAAGACGCACCTCGCGTTGTCGCTGTGCGCCGCAGCCGAGCAGGCGGGGCGCCGGGCGGCGTACCTGCCGCTGATAGCCGCGGCGGGACGTTTGCGCGAGGCGCTGGACTCGCTGGAGGGCCATGAAGTCATCGCGCTTGATGGCCTGGACGTGATTGCCGGGCAGCGCGAGGACGAAGTGGCGTTGTTCGATTTCCACAACCGCGCGCGCGCCGCGGGCGTGGTGCTGCTGTACACCGCGCGCGCGATGCCCGACGGCTTGCCGCTGGGCTTGCCGGACCTGCGCTCGCGCTTGTCGCAGTGCGTGCGCATCGGCCTGCCGGTGCTGGACGATGCAGGCCGCACGGCGGTGCTGCGCGAGCGTGCGCAGCGGCGGGGATTGGTGATCGACGATGCGGCGCTCGAATGGTTGCTGACGCACAGCGGGCGCGACCTGGCCGGGCTGGTGGCGCTGCTGGACCGGCTGGACCGCGAGTCGCTGGCGGCCAAGCGACGGATCACGGTGCCGTTCCTGCGCAGCGTGCTGTAGCCGGAAGCCGCTCCTACAGGGGGTGGTGGAGCAGCTGCGCATCCAGTTCCGCCAGCCGCTGCGGCGTGCCGACATCTGTCCAGCGGCCGGCATGGTATTCGCCGCTCACGTTCCCCGCGTCCATGTGCGCGCGCAGGATCGGCGCCAGCCGGAAGCGCGGCTTGCCGTTGGCCGCCACGCCGGCATCGGCGTCGGCGTATCGTGGCCAGTCATCCAGCAGCTGTGGACGGTACAGCCCGATGCCCGAATACGTCAGCCGCCGCGTGCCGTCCCGTTGCAACAGGCCGTTGCTCCCCAGCGCGAAATCCCCGGCCGGCGCCTGCGGTGGCGGATCGACCATCACCAGGTGCGCCAGCCCACGCGGTTCGTGTGGCAGCCGAGCGAAGTCGTAGTCGCTCCACACATCGCCGTTGACCAGCAGGAATGGCGCATCGCCGAGCAACGGGAGCGCGTTGAGCATGCCGCCGCCGGTTTCCAGCGGTGTGTCGCCTTCGTAGGCGTACTCGATGTGCACGCCGAAGCGGTCACCATCGCCCAGCACTTGCGGGAAACGCGGCGCCAGCCAGGAGGTATTGACCACCACTTCGCGCACGCCCATCGCCGCGAGTTTCTCCAGATGCCACACGATCAGCGCCTTGCCGCCGGCTTCCAGCAGCGGCTTGGGCGTGTGCGTGGTCAGCGGGCGCATGCGTTCGCCCAGCCCCGCGGCGAAAATCAGCGCCTTCACGAAGTGATGGCCTGCGCCGCGCGTTGCGCCAGCGCCGGCTTGATCTTGGTGTCGAGCAGTTCCTGCAGGGGCTGCAGTTGCGCATGGCGCGGCAGCACTTCCTCCAGGTAGGCGATGAAGCGCGGGATGTTCGCCAGGTACCAGCCCTTGCCGTCGCGATAGTTCAAACGGCAGAAGATGCCGAGGTTCTTCAGGTGGCGCTGCACGCCCATCCAGTCGGCGTCGCGCACGAAGCGCTCCAGCGGCGGCACCGGCAGGCCGGCCGCCTGCGCGCGGGCGTGGTAGCGCTGCAGCCAGCCATCCACGCGCGCCAGCGGCCAGCTCACCGAGGTGTCCTTGAACAGGCTCACCGGGTCATAGGCGATCGGGCCGCGCACGCAGTCCTGGAAATCGAGCACGGCCGGGCCATCGTTTACCGGCATCAGGTTGCGCGGCATGAAATCGCGATGCACCAGCACCTTGTGCTGGCCGAGCGCGTTGTCCATCAGCCGGCGCTGCGCGATCTCCAGCAGGTCCGATTCGTCGCACGTCAGCGTAATGCCGAGGTGGCGGCCGAGGAACCACTCCTCGAACAACCCGGCGTCGCGTTGCAGCAGGGCTTCGCCGAAATCGCCCATGCCTTCGGGCGGGCGGATGCGCTGCAGCCGCAGCAGCTGTTCGATGGCGCCATCGAACAGGCTGTCGGCGTTGTCCTCGTCCAGTACCTGCGCCAGCGTCGGGCCGCCGAGGTCTTCCAGCAGCAGGAAGCCGGCCTCCACGTCCGCCGCGATGACCTGCGGCACGCGCACGCCGCCGCCGAGCAGCAATTCGCGCATGCGCAGCCACGGACGTGGATCGTCCAGGCCGGGCGGTGAATCCATCAAGATGCGGCTGGGCTGTCCGGCCGCCTCGCTGCGCCAGTAGCTGCGCATGCCGGCGTCGACCGAGGCGCGCACCAGCGTGGCGGCGGCATCACCCAGCGCTTGCCGGAGCCATTGCAGGCGCAGCGTGGCGCGTGGGTCATTGTCTGGCGTATGGGACATCGTCGGTTCGGACACGGAAAGGACGACGCACGCGCCGTCGGAGGAGGGGTCAGCGGCGGCCGCTGAACAACCGCAGCAGCGCCAGGATGGCGACGGCGCCGAGCAGCGCACCGATGAACCCGGCCGGCTCGCCAGCGCGATACCAGCCCATGTGCTGGCCGAACCAGCCCGCCAGTACCGCGCCGGCGATGCCGAGCACGATCGTCAGCAGGCAGCCCAGCCGCTGCGGGCCGGGCGAGATGAAGCGCGCGAGCAGGCCGACGACGAAGCCCACCAGGATGATGTAGAGCCAGCTGTCACTGCCGAACAGGCCGCCCATTCGTGCGATCCGGAAAAGAGAAGGACGCAGCCTAGCAAGGCCGGGCTGCGTCCGTCATCGCCCCTCAGCAGCAGCCGTGGCCGCCGTGGCGGGTGCCGCTGTCGGCGGCCACCGGCGAGCCGCTGGTTTCCCCGCGCAGGCAGGCGGCGTGGTGCTCGGAGATCACCTTGGCCACGCACGCGGTCACGCGCTTGCCCATCGGGATGTGCAGGAATTCGTTGGGACCATGGGCATTGGAGTGCGGGCCGAGCACGCCGGTGATCATGAACTGCGCGCCCGGGAACTTCTCGCCGAGCATGCCCATGAACGGGATCGAGCCGCCTTCGCCCATGTACATCGCCGGCTTGTCGAAGAACGCCTGGCTGGCGTCATCGATGGCCTGGGCCAGCCACGGCGCCATCGCCGGTGCGTTCCAGCCCGTGGAGGCCTTCTCCAGGTCCAGCGTGACCTGCGCGCCGTTCGGCGGATCGCGCAGCAGCGCCTCCTTCAGCAGCTCACCGCACTTCTTGCCGTCCGAGGTGGGCGGCAGGCGCAGCGAGAGCTTCACCGCGGTCTGCGGGCGCAGCACGTTGCCGGCCGACTCCAGCGGCGGCATGCCACCCACGCCGGTGACCGACAGCGCCGGACGCCACGTGCGGTTGAGCACCAGCTCGGTGAGGTCCTCGCTCATCGGCTGCAGGCCCTTGACCAGCGGGAACTTGTCGAAGATCGCCGTGTCCAGCACCCGGGCGGCGTTGCGCGCCTGGCCCAGGCGTTCTTCCGGCACTTCCACGTGCAAGCCTTCGAGCAGGATGCGGCCGGTCTTCTCGTCCTCGATGCGCGACAGCAGCTGGCGCAGCAGGCGGAAGCTCGAGGGCACCACGCCGGAGGCATCGCCCGAATGCACGCCTTCTTCCAGCACCTTCACCGTGAGGTTGCCGCCGGTGAGGCCGCGCAGCGAGGTGGTGCACCACAGCTGCTCGTAGTTGCCACAGCCCGAATCCAGGCACACCACCAGCGAGGGCTTGCCGATGCGCTCGGCGAGGTGGTCCACATAGGCCGGCAGGTCATAGCTGCCCGATTCCTCGCAGGCCTCGATCAGGATCACGCAGCGCGCGTGCGGCAGGTTCTGCTCGCGCAGCGCCTGCACCGCCGCCAGCGAGCCGAAGATCGCGTAGCCGTCATCGGCGCCGCCGCGGCCATACAGCTTGTCGCCGCGCAGCACCGGCTTCCAGGGGCCCAGGTCCGGGTCCCAGCCGGTCATCTCCGGCTGCTTGTCCAGGTGGCCGTACAGCAGCACGGTGTCGTCCCCGGTTTCCGGGCCGCTGGCCGGGACCTCCAGGAAGATCAGCGGCGTGCGGCCTTCCAGGCGCACCACCTCGACCTTCAGTCCCTCGATCCGCTGCGCGCGCGCCCAGGTTTCCATCAGCGTCACGGCCTGGTCCATGTAGCCGTTCTTGACCCAGTCGGCGTCGAACATCGGCGACTTGTTGGGGATGCGGATGTACTCGACCAGCTGGGGAACGATGTCCTGGTCCCATTTGTCGCTGAGGAATTGGCCGATCTTGGCGCTGTCCATGGGGAAACTCCGGGTGAATGCGGAAAACGCCCATTCTACGCCCGCGACCAGGGGTAGGTATTTTCCTACACGGCGTCACGCTCTTTACCTGCTGTGCACACTCGTGCCGGGCGATAGGCTGGGTTCATGTGGCGCGGGACACTGGCTGGGCCGGAAGGAACGACGGCTTATCCATCCAAGTCACAAGGAGTGTCGCAATGAAGTCTTTAGCCGTAGCCGCAAGGGCCCTGGTATTTGGGCTGCTGCTGTCGATCCCCGCCATGGCAGGCGCAAAGGTCGATATCAACAGCGCAAGCGCCGAGGAGCTGGATCAGGTGCTGGTCAATGTCGGGCCTTCCAAGGCCAAGGCCATCGTCGAGCACCGTGAAGCCCACGGGCCCTTCAAGAGCGCCGAGGACCTGGCGCAGGTCAAAGGGATCGGACTGAGTACCGTCGAACGGAATCGGGACCTCATCGAGGTCGGCGCGGGAAGCGCGCCCGGGAAGGCTCCAGTGAAGGAGCAGGGCAAGACGGCAGGCGCACCGGCGGAGCCGGTCACGAGACAGTAGGAACAAGGATCGCAGGGATACGGCTCGACGCAGGATGCGTGGCCGAGCGCCATCTAGGCAGGAAGTCTAGGGGAAGGCTGGATGCCGACAAGGATGTGACCGCCCGGTGTCGCACAGGACGTGCCGCCGGGCGATTCTTTTTGCGGCTTCCGCAGCCTGCTCGTGGCGCATGCGGCAAAATGCCCGCATGGACTTCCTGAACACGCCTAGCCGCGTCATCCCCGCCGTCGACTATCGCCGCGAACGCTGGCGCAACCAGCAGGGCTGGACGCGGGAGATCCTGCGCATGGGGCCGCCCGGGGAAGATTGGGCGCTGCGCTTGTCGATCGCGGAGATTGAACAGGCGGCGGATTTCTCCGCATTTCCCGGCATCGATCGCGAACTCGTGTTGCTGCATGGCAATGGCATGCGGCTGTGTTTCGATGGCGGCGAAACCGTCACCTTGCTGCCGCCGCACCAGCGGCTGCGCTTTCCCGGCGAGGCCGCGCTGCGCGGCGAACTGATCGACGGCCCGACGCACGATTTCAACCTGATGTGGCGCCGCGACCTGCTGCAGGCGACGCTGCTGCACCGTCCGCTGGTCGGTCCGATGCTGTTCTTCAGCGAACCGGGCGTGGCTTGGGCGATCCACTTGTTGGGCGGGAACGCGCGCTTCGAGTCCGAATTCCACCTGCCGCCCCTGGAAGGCGGCGATACCGCGTGGCTCGGGGCAGGCGCGCGCACGCGCTACGCCCTGCACGGATCCGGCGAGCTGCTGGCCATCCGCATCGAACCGCGGGCCAGCCGCGACGGCTAGTACACGTCGCGCCGATAGCGACCTTCGGCCAGCAATCGTTCGCGGGTCTCGCTGCCGAGGACCTGTTCGAGCACGGCATCCACTGCCGGGGCCATCCCGCGCAAGCTGCCACAGACGGAGAGCGATGCGCCCGCCGTGATCCATGCCCGCAACTCGTCGGCCGCCGCGGCCAGCGCGTCCTGCACGTAACGGTGCGCGCCGCCGTCGCGCGAATACACGCTATCCAGGCGCGCGATCTCGCCCGCTGCCCGCCAGCGACGCAAGTCCTCGGCGAAGTGGTTGTCGTGGGCGGCATGCCGTTCGCCGAACAGCAGCCAGTTGCGGGTGTCGCCGGCCGCGATGCGCGCGGCCAGGTGCGCGCGCAGGCCGGCGATACCCGTGCCATTGCCAATCAGGATCAGCGGGCGATCCGTTTCCGGCGAGTGGAAGCCCGGGTTGGCGCGCAGGCGCAAGTCGATCGTGCCGCCCACCTTGGCGTGCTCGCACAGCCAGCCGCTGCCCAGTCCGGGCTGGCCGTCGGCGCCGAGTTGGCGCCGTACCAGCAGGTCCAGGCGATGCTCGGCCGGGATGCTGGAGATGGAATATTCACGGTGCGGCAGCGGTTGCAGGCTGTCCACCCAATCCTCGAGCGGACCGTCGCTGGCTTCCTGCCAGTGCGAGCGGGCAATCCAGTCACGCAAGGCTTCGCCACGCACGCGTCGTTCGCCGTCCAGGTGGTTCGCCGCCAGGAAGCGGGCGACCGACGCGTCGCCATGCCGGGGGCCGATCTCGGCGATATCGCCGGCCTGCCAGATCGGCCACACGCCATCCGCCGGCTGCAGTGATATCCGGAACACCGCGCCGTGGTCACAGCCCGGGTTGGTCTGTTCGCGCGCCTGCAGGCGCCAGGCCTGGTATCGCGGGCGCTCCCAGTCCGCCTGCGCGGCACCATCGCCGAGCTGTCGCAGCAGGGATTGCCAGTGACGCAGCGTCCCGGGGTCGGCGTTGTCTACCTCGACGCGATCAAACAGCGCATGCGCCCCCTGGTGCGCGAGCCATTCGTCAAGCTGGCGGCCGAAGGCGCAGAAGTCATCGTAGCTGCGGTCGCCAAGGGCCAGCATGCCGTAGCGCAGGTGGGGCAACGCCTCTACCTGTGGCTGGGTCTGGCGCAGGAACGCGACGGCGTGGTCCGGGGGATCGCCCTCGCCGGTGGTGCTGACCACGAACAGCACGCGGTCGGCAGCGCGAAGTGTCTTCGCATCGAGTGACTGCAGCGGGATCGATCGCGCCGGCACACCGCCGGTGCGCAGGGCGCCTACGCTGCGTTCGGCCAATTCGGCGGCAAAGCCGGTCTGGCTGGCCCAGGCGACGATCAGCGGCGCACCCTCGCCGGACCTGACACGCGACGTCCGGGCGCGCCAGATGATCGCCACGCACAGGGCGGCATAGGCCAGCAAGGCGCCGATGGCGGCTTGCCATTGCCAACCCAGCGCAGCGCCGGGCCACCAGGGGGCGTCGGCATGCAGCCGCAACAGGGCGGCCGCGGCGACCGCGAGCAGTGCCATCACCGCCACATTGCCCAGCCATGCCCGCCAAGGCGTCCGAAGGTTCACGGGGCGTCCTCCAGCAGCGTCGCGAAGGCCGGGCTGAGGCTCTCACGCAAGCTGTCCGCATCACGCGCGAGGAAGCGCACGGCCAGTTGCAGGCGCTCGGCGAGCGCCAGTCCCTTTTCCGGGCCGAGTACGGTCATCGCGGTGGCCCACGCGTCGGCGCGCGTGGTGTCGCCGGCCACGACGGTGACCGCCGCCGGCGCCCGCGGTACCGGTCGATGCAGCTGGGGATCGAACGTGTGCGAATAGCGTTCGTCCTCGGTGTCGAAGTGATGCCAGCGGTCGCCGGAGGTGGCGACCGCGAGGTCGCGCAGGGCGAGCACGCGGGGGGGCAAGTCGGAGGCGGCGTCCTCCTCGGGGGCCGATTCGACCAGCACGCGCCACGGCTGGCCATCGGGCTTGTTGCCGTAGCCGTATAGCTCGCCCCCCACGTCGACCAGCGCTGCGTCCACGCCGGCATGGCGCAGGTAAGCGGCGACCGCATCGACCCCGTAGCCCTTGGCGATTGCGGACAGATCCAGCTCCAGGCCGCCGGGCTGCAGCAGCTCGTGGCTGCCCGCATCCCACACGAGGCGGCTCCAGCCCACGCGCGCGGCAGTGGCGGCGCGCTCGGCTTCGGAAGGCACGCGCTTCGGCCCACGCGAGGTGCCGAAGCCCCACAGCGCGACCATCGGGCCGAGCGTGGGATCGAACGCCCCCTGGCTGGCCTGCGCCACTTCCAGCGCCACCGACATCACCTGGGCGAAGCCGGCCGGCAGGCGTTGCAGCGTGCCGCGCGCGGCACGGTTGTAGCGGCTGATGTCCGAATCCGCTTCCCAGTGGCTCATCTGCGCGACGACCTCATCCAGCGTGGCCTGGATGCCGGCATGCAGGCCATGCAACTCGCGCCCGCGCCGCACCGACACGCGCACGCGCCAGGTCGTGCCCATGGTGGCGCCGCCGAGGCCGGCGATCTCGTGCTGGAGGCGGGAATCGGGGGTCATTCGAACAGGACGCGGCATCCGGAGCGCGCCGGCATGCCGCGCCGGCTGCCTTACTGCGGCAGCACCTCGAGCGTGGCGACGTAGCTCAGGCGGCGCTGCTCGGCCTGCTTCACCGAGGTCTTGTTGTCCTGGGTGGTGGCTTCCATCCAATACATGCCGGCCTCCGGCCAGGTCACGCTGAAGTTGCCCTGCGCGTCGGTGGTTACCTTGATCTCGTCCTGCGCATTGCGGTAACGCGTCGCGCCGCGGACGATCTCCACTTCCAGGCCAGCGGCCGGCTTGCCATCGATCTGCAGCTGGAACTTGGCCGCCTCACCGGCGAACAGGTCGTTGGGATGCGTCACCGGCACCAGCTCCAGCCCCTGGCCGCTGGGCTTGAGCGCGGTCTGGTTCGGCGCGCCGTTGGTCACGAAGGTTTCCACGCGGCCGAATTGCTGCGACACCTGCAGGTCCTTGGCGTTCTTCGGGACTTCGGCGGCGAAGTTGGCCTCGGTGCCGCGCCAGCGCTTGGGCTTGCCATCTTCCTGCTTCCAGCTGGCCATCAGGCCGCTGTTGATGACGCTCAGCCGGTAGGTGCCGGCCTGGGCGAGCTCAACATCGAACACGCTGCGGAACTTCCCCGTCGCCGGGTTCTGCGGCTGCACCGGGGTGCCGTCCGGCGCGGTGATCACCAGGCCGTCCAGGCGCAGCGGCATGTGGTTGAGATAGAACAGGTCGTTGGACACCGCGGCATCGACGCTGATCCACGGCTGCTCGCCCGCGATCACGGTCTGCGAAGGCAGCAGCCACGCCTTGTGGGCGAGGGCGGCCGGCGCGAGGGCCAGCAGCGCGGTGGCCGCGAGCACGGTAAGGGCGGAACGCTTCATCGGAACTCCTTGGGTGATGACGGAAGACGGATTACGGACGTACCGCGATGCTGACCGCACCGAGCTCGCTGCTGCCCTGGGCCTTGCCCTGCTGTGCACCGGCGCCCCACTCGAAGGGCACTTTCACCAGCTCGCGGCCGCCCACCTCGCGCGCGGCTTCCACCACCAGGGTGTACTCACCGGCCGCCAGGCCCTGCAGCTGCGCGTCGCCGAAGGAGAGGGCATGCGCACCGGCCGGTCGAGTCGGGCCGCTGACGCCATCGATCGGCATCTGCGTGCTGCGACCGCTCTTGCGCCACCACTGGCGCAGGTCGGGCAGCCACTTGGTGCCATGGCCTTCGGCGGTGTCACGGAACTGGTACCAGACCGCCAGGTTGCGGGCTACCTGCGCGTCGGCGCCTTCGATCCACACCGCCACGTAGGGCCGGTGATACTCGGCGACGTTGAGCTTGGGAATCTCCACGTTGACGTCGAGCGTGGCGGCATAGGCCGGCGTGGCGAGCAGGCCGCAGCTGGTGAAGGCGAGGGTAAGCGTGGCGCGCATGGGGGTCTCCGGGAACGTTCAGTGGATGAGGAGCAGGGCGATCAGGACCGGCAGCAGCAGGCCGAAGCCGACCAGTGGCCAGGTCATGCGGCGCTGTCGTGCATGCATCTGCAGCAGGAACAGGCCAGTGATGGCGAACACCAGGCACGCGATGGCGAACAGGTCGATGAACCAGCCCCATGCCGGACCGGCGTTGCGGCCCTTGTGCAGGTCATTGAAATAGGAAATCCAACCCCGCTCGGTGCGTTCGTATTCCACCGCGCCGGTCTCGCGGTCGATGCTCAGCCAGGCGTCCTCGCCCGGCGCGGGCATCGACAGATAGACCTCCTCGGCGGACCACTCGGCCGACTGTCCGGACAGCCGCAGTGACAGCTCGCCGGACAGCCAGCCCGATATCGAGGCCGGCAACGGCGCGTGGCCTTCGTCGGGGCCGCGCAGGCGTTCGAGCATCGGCGCGGGCAAGGTGAGCCGATGGTTGCTCACTTGCGGCTTGGCCTCGATCCGCGCGGCATGGTTGAGCGTCAATCCGGTCGCGGCGAACAGCAACATGCCGACCAGGCATATCGCCGAGCTGATCCAGTGCCACTGGTGCAGCGTGCGCAGCCAGAAGCCACGGCGCTGTTGTTGGGTCGCAAGATCGGAGGAGGAGTAGGACAAGCCAGCCGCACCCGGAAGAGGAAGGTCATTCTATCCAATTGAGAATGGATCGCAATTGGAGCCATGGAGGATCAGGTCTCCGCCCAGCCTCGCAGCAGGTTGTGATAGACGTTGGTCAAACGCAGCAGCGCTTCGCGATCCGCACCGGACTGTGTCAGCGACTGGATCGCACCATCGAGTTCGAACAGCATCTGCCGCTGCTGCCCGTCGCGTACCAGGCTCTGGACCCAGAAGAACGAGGCGATGCGCGCGCCCTGGGTGACAGGCGCGACGCGATGCAGGCTGCTGGACGGATACAGGATCAGGTCGCCCGCCGGCAGCTTCACCTCGTGCTCGCCGTAGGTGTCATGGACGATCAGTTCTCCGCCCTCGTATTCCTCCGGCTCGCTGAGGAACAGCGTGCACGACAGGTCGCTGCGCACGCTCACCGGCAGCTGGCCTTCGCCGCCGCCGACCGTCATGACCGACCCATCGACATGGAAGCCATAGTGACCTCCGCCTTCGTAGCGGTTGAAACGTGGCGGCACCGTGCGCAAGGGCAATGCGGCGGCGAAATACAGCGGGCTGCGTGCCAATGCATTGAGCACTGCCTGCCCGAGCTGCTGTTTCAGTGGCGAGGTGTCAGGCAACTGCAGGTTGCGCTTGACCTGCGCACCCTGCACGCCGACCGTCTCGCGGCCGTCGGTCCACTCCGCCGAAGCCAACTCGCGGCGGAAACGCGCCACTTCCTCGGCGCTCAGAATGCCCGGTATGTGCAGCAGCATGATGTTCTCCCCTGCATGCGGACGCCTCCACGAGGGAGGCGTCCTTGAATGACTGCGTGTTCGCGTGCCCTGCCGTCAGAAGCGCAGGTTGGCCGTCAGCGTGAAGGTGCGCGGGGCGCCCGGGCTGTAGCGGTAACCGCTCTTGTTGATGCCGGCCACGTACTCCTTGTCGAACAGATTGTAGGCGTTCAAGCGCAAGTCGAAGTTCTCCGAGAACGGATAGGTGACCACCGCGTCCCACACCGTGTACGACTTCACGAACGCCGGCGTGCCGATGGCGCCATCGGTGCCCCGCTTCATCTCGCCGTTGTAACGCACGCCGCCGCCGATGGTCAGCTTGAACGGCAAGGTGTAGGTGGTCCACGCGGTGAACGCGCTGTCCGGGGTGTAGCTCAGATCGGTTGAGCCGTCCTGCGCGACCTTGCTGCCTTCCTCCACCTGCGCGTCCATCTTCGTGTAGCCCGCCGAGACCGACCAGTTGTCGGTGATGCGGCCCACCGCCGACAGTTCCACGCCTTCGACCCGCTTCTCGCCGGTCTGGTAGTAGATGTTCGGGTTGGTCGGGTCCGGCGCGATCTCGTTGGTCACGTCGGTGCGGAACAGGGCCATCGAGACCAGCAGGCCCTGGTCGAAGAAGCTCCACTTGGTGCCGATCTCGGCCGTCTTGGCCTTCTGCGGATCCAGGTTGGGATTGTTGAGGTTGTTCGCCGCCGTGCTCAGTTCCAGCGCGCTGCCGCCCGGGGGCTGCTGCGAGACCGCGTAGTTGGCGTAGAGGCTCACGTCCTCGTTCGCCTTGTAGACCGCACCCAGCTTCCAGTTGAAGAGTGTGTCCTTGGCGTTGGCGTTCACGCCCGGCACGATGGTGCCGGTAGGCTGCGAGCCGCAGGCCGGGCCGCCACGGCCGCCGCAGGCGACCAGACTGTCGAAGTCGGTATCGTAGCGATCCAAGCGCACGCCACCGGTGAGCAGGAAGCTTTCGCCGAACTTCAGCGTGTCGAACGCATAGGCCGAATAGGTGGTGGTGCGGCCCCGGGAGTGGGCGCCGTTACGGCCCCATACCAGGCCATCCACGTTCCAGTCCGGGTTGTACAGGTTGGCCGCCGGCCAGGCGCCGCTCCGGGTCGCCACGCCCCAGCTCTTGAGCTCCTCGCGGGTGGCTTCCACGCCGGTGCTCAGGTTGTGCGTGACCGAGCCGGTGGTGAAATCCCAGCGCAGGTTCAACTGGTCGGTGAGGATCGTGTACTGCTGGTCCTTGAAGGTCGGCGTGCTGCGCGCGACGGTCCAGGTGGAAGGGTCATTCGGGTTCGGGGTCAGCAGGTTGGCTGCAGTCACCATGAACGCGGTGAGCATGTAGTCCTGCTCGTTCTGGCCCCAACGCGCCGTGTTGGTCAGCTTGAGGGCATCGGAGAAGTCGTGCTCGAAGCGGAAGGTCGCCATCTTCGATTCGATGTCGTCATGGTCATGGCGCGTGCCGTAGAAGTTCTCCGGATCCACCTTCGGCGCGCTGGCCAGCCAAGGACGGGTCGCATCCGGTGAGGAATAGCCAGGCAGGCCGATGGTCGGCACGCTGCCATCGGGCACGTTGTCCTGCTTCACGTACAGCAGGTCGATGTAATAACGGGTCGCACCGTCCAGCCCGAACGCGAGCGAAGGCGCGATGCCCCAGCGCTTGTTTTCGACGTGGTCACGGCCGACGGCATCGCTGTCCTGGCCCATTACGTTGAGCCGGAATGCCGCGCCCGGATTGCCCAGCGTCTGGTTCCAGTCCGCGGTGACGCGGCGCTGGCCGTCCACGCCTCCGGTCAACGAGGCGGTGGTGGCGTTGGTGCCGAACGGCTGCTTGGTGATCAGGTTGATCGCGCCGGTGGGGGCGCTGCGACCGTTGTCGGTACCTGCCGGGCCCTTGGTCACCTCGATCTGCTCGATGTTGAACACGTCGCGCGAAATCGAGCCGAGGTCGCGGATGCCGTCCACGAAGATGCTGGAAGAACTGTCGAAGCCACGCATGTACACCGTATCGCCAGTGCTGGTATTGCCGTTCTCGCCGACGTAGAAGGTTCCCACGCCGGGGCTGTTACGCAGCGCCTCGGTCAGCGTGGTCGCCCCCTGTTCGTTGAACAGGTCCTTGCTGATGATGTTGACCGTCTGCGGGGTGTCCTGCAGCGGCTGGGTGAACTTCGGCGAAGCAGGCGTCTCCACGAGATAGCGTTTCGCACGCTCGGCCTGGACATCGATCTTGTCGAGCGTCTTGGCGTTGTCGGCTGCCTCGGCGTGCACCAGCGGCGCGGCCAGCAACAGGGCGGCGGCGGTCAGGGTAGTGGCGCCAGCGGAACGGGGCAGGGCGTGCTTGCGGCTCTTGATGCTCATGTGTCTGCAATCCTGTAGACGATTCGATGCGACGCCCGATGGCTGGGCGCCGGATTCCGGGTGTGGGGACGCGCGCCACTGTAGGGCGCGCGATCTTCACGGCGCGCTCATTCTAGTCAAATGCGAATCGTTTGCAATGACATTTGCGAAATATTCGCGTTCCACGCGCGCAACGCTCCCCCTGGCTGCTGCGTAGCGGGGGAGAGGCGTGTCGGAAGCCGGGCAAACGCCCGTGCGAACAGTTGGCGTCGGCAGGCCGCGGTCAAAGGCCGCGGTGATGGCACCTAATCGCGGTCGTCACGGGTCCAGATCCCGCTGTCTTCGACTTTTACCGGGAACTTGGCCACCGGCGAATAGGCCGGCGGGCACAAGGGCCGGCCGTCCCTGATATCGAACCGCGCGCCATGGAGCAGGCATTCAATGCTGCCCTCGGCCGGGTCGAAAGTACCTGGTGACAACTCGTAGTCTTCATGGCTGCACCGGTCTTCCAGTGCGTAGAAGGCGCCATCGAGGTTGAACACCACGATCGGGGTATCCGTGACCTCGTCCCACACGTTCTTCAGCTCGCCGGGCAGGAGCTCTGCGGTTCCGCAGACATAGGTCCAGGTGGCGCTCACGAAGCGACGCCCAGTGCTTTTTCGAGGATCTCGAAGCGCAGGTCGTCGCGTAGCGGGATGCCGAAGCGGGCATCGCCGTAGGGGAATGGTTTGGTGATGCCGGTGCGGCGGTAGCCGCGGCGCTCGTAGAAGGCGATCAACTCGGCGCGCACGTCGATGACGGTCATCCGCATCAGGGCGTGCCCCCACTGCTGATGCACGATGCGCTCCGCCTCGCCCATCAGCTGCTTGCCCACGCCGCCCCCCTGCAGCGTGGGGCTGACCGAGAACATGCCGAAGTAGCCGGCGTCGCCATCGTCGGAGATATGTGCGCAGGCGATCAGTTCGCCATCGCGCTCGGCCAGCAGGACCAGGCTGCGGTCGCGCAGGATGTCCTGACGCAGGATATCCGGGTCGATCCGGGTGCCGTCGAGCAGGTCGGCCTCGGTGGTCCAGCCGACCCGGCTGGCGTCGCCGCGGTAGGCGGAAGTCACCAGGGCGACGAGCGCATCGACATCGGCGACGGTAGCGGTGCGGAAGGTCAGGGTGTGCATGGCACGGATTGTATCCGCGCCGTGCCGGTGCCGGCACGGCGCGATGGACGCGCCGGCGCGGACAGCTCAGCCGAGCAGCTGCCGGACCTTGCGCAGGGCGGCGATGAAGCGCTCGATCTCCTCGTGCGTGTTGTAGAACGCCAGCGAGGCCCGGCAGGTCGCCGCCACGCCATAGAACTGCAGCAGCGGGTGGGCGCAGTGCTGGCCCGAGCGCACCGCCACGCCTTCCAGGTCCAGCAGCGTGGCCAGGTCATGGGCGTGTGCCCCGTCGACCAGGAATGACACCACGGCGGCCTTGTCCGGCGCGGTGCCGAAGATGCGCAGCCCTTCGATGCGCTGCAACTCTTCGGTGAAATGCGCCAGCAGTTCGGCTTCGCGGGCTTCCACGTGTTCCAGCCCGAGTGCTTCCAGGTAGTCCACCGCGGCCCCCAGGCCAATGAAGCCGGCGATGTTCGGTGTGCCCGCCTCGAACTTGTGCGGCGGGTCGTTGAACACGGTGCCGTCGAAGCTGACTTCCTTGATCATCTCGCCGCCGCCCAGGAATGGCGGCATGGCCTGCAGGTGTTCGCGGCGGCCCCACAGGGCACCGGTGCCGGTCGGGCCGCACATCTTGTGGCCGGTGATGGCGTAGAAGTCGCAGCCGATGGCGGCCACGTCCACGCGGCGATGGGGCGCGGCCTGCGATCCATCGATGACGGTGACGATCCCGCGCTTGCGCGCTTCGCGGCAGATTTCGCGAACCGGGTTGACGGTGCCGAGCACGTTGGACACGTGGGTCAGCGCCAGCAACTTCACTTCGGGGGTCATCGCCGTGCGCAGGGCCTCCAGGTCCAGCGTGCCATCCGGGTGGATCTCGGCCACGCGGATCCTGGCGCCGGTGCGCTCGGCCACCAGCCGCCACGGCACGATATTGGCGTGGTGCTCCATGCGTGACACCAGGATCACGTCACCGGCCTTCAGGCGGGGGAGTGCCCACGAATACGCGACGAGGTTGATTGCGAACGTGGTCCCGCTACACAGCACCAGTTCGTCGGCGCGGACGTTGAGGAAGCGGGCGAGCTTGTCGCGCGCGCCCTCGTAGGCCTCGGTCGCCTCGGTGCCGAGCGCATGCACCGCACGGCTGACATTGGCGTTCTGCCGGCGATAGAACTCGTCGGTTGCCGCGATCACCGGCAGCGGTTTCTGCCCAGTGTTCGCATTGTCGAAATAGATCAGCGGCTTGCCGTGGACCTGGCGCATCAACAGCGGGAAATAGCTGCGCACGCGCTCCCAATCCGGCAGTGTGTCCATGTGGGCGGCGACCGGCGCGTTCATGCCACGCCCGCCGATGAAAGCGCGGCATCCAGCCGTGCGGTGAGGAAGCCGGCGAGCTTTTCCGGCAGGCCGGACAGCGGCTCGTGGCAGAACGCCGCGCTCAACAGCGCCTGGGCCTGCGCCTGCGGCAGGCCGCGCGAACGCAGGTAGAACAGGGCGTTGGCGTCGAGCTGGCCGACAGTGGCGCCATGCGCGGCCTGTACTTCGTCCGCGTCGATCACCAGCACCGGCTGCGTGTCGATCTCGGCATTGGCCGACAGCAGCAGGTTCTTGTTCGACAGGCGCGCGTCGGTGCCATCGGCGCCGGGGCGGATGTGGATGCCGCCGTGGAAGACGACGCGGCTGCGATCGGTGCCGACGCCGCGCCAGAGCAGCCCGCAGGAGGTATCGCGTGCGATGTGCTCGATGCCCAGCCGGGTGTCGATGTGGCGACGGCCATTGCCGAGCAGCACGCCATTGGCGTCGAGGCGGGCGTTGTCGCCTTCCAGGCGCACGTTGAGTTCATGACGGGTCAGGCCTGCGCCGAGTTCCAGGTCGATACGCTGGTACACGGCGTCGCGGGCGAGCACCGCGTCGGTGCGCAGGAGCGAGGTAAAGCCAGCGCCCGTTTCCTGCACGCGGGCATGCGACAGCCTGGCACCTTGCGCCAGATGCACATGGGCAACCGAATTCCCCAGATGCGCGTTGTCGTCCGCCTGCAGGTGGTGCTCCAGCAACGAAAGCGATGCTTCGCGGCGCAGTTCGACCAGGTGGCGCGGGTGCCAGGCCAGATCAACTTCGCCTGCGGCACTGACGAAGACCAGGTGTACCGGTGCCTCGACCCGCACGCCTTCTTTCACGCGCAACAGCACGCCCTCTTCGGCGAGCGCGGCGTTGAGGCGGGCGAATACTTCGTCGGCATGCTCATAGCGACGGCCCAGGAAACGCGCGGCCTCTTCGCCACTCGCCAGCGCCGCGGACAGCGGCTGCAGGCTCACGCCGGGGGGCAGTCCATCGAGCTGCGACAGGGCCGGGGCGTATCGACCGTTGACGAACACCAGCCGCGGCGCCGGAATATCGGCCAGCAGCTGCGGATCGGTCGCGGCGACTTCGGCCGGCGCCTTGGCGAAGCTGCGGCGCTCCAGGGCGCGCAGCGGGGTGTACTTCCAGGCCTCGCTGCGCGCGCCGGGCAGGCCGTCGCGCACTGCTTCATCCAGCACCGCCTGGCGCGCCGCATCGCCGTGGAAGCCGGCGGCGAGGGAATCGAGCAGGGCGCTCATCAGACGGTCTCCGGCGCCACGCGATCCTTGAGCCACGCGTAGCCGTGCTTCTCCAGCTCCAGCGCCAGCTCCGGGCCGCCGGTCTGCACGATGCGGCCGTCGGCCAGCACGTGCACGACGTCCGGCTTGATGTAATCGAGCAGGCGCTGGTAGTGGGTGATGACCAGGAACGAGCGGTCGGCCGAACGCAGCGCGTTGACGCCGTCGGCGACGGTCTTGAGCGCGTCGATGTCCAGGCCCGAGTCGGTTTCGTCGAGGATCGCCAGCTTCGGTTCCAGTACCGCGAGCTGGAAGATCTCGTTGCGCTTCTTCTCGCCGCCCGAGAAACCTTCGTTGACGCCGCGATGCAGCAGTTCGTCCTTCAGGTGCAGCACGGCCAGCTTCTGGCGGACCAGCTTGAGGAACTGCATGGAATCGAGCTCTTCCTGGCCGCGCGCCTTGCGCTGCGCGTTGAGCGCGGCGCGCAGGAAGTAGGTGTTGTTCACGCCGGCGATTTCGACCGGATACTGGAACGCCAGGAACAGACCTGCTGCCGCGCGCTCTTCCGGCTCCAGGTCCAGCAGGGCCTTGCCGTCGAACTCGACGGTGCCCGCGGTGACCTCATAGCCGTCGCGGCCGGATAGCACGTTGCCCAGCGTCGACTTGCCGGCGCCGTTCGGCCCCATGATCGCGTGCACCTGGCCCGGCTGCACGTCCAGCGACAAGCCCTTGAGGATTTCCTTGCCGGCGACGCTGGCGTGGAGGTTTTCGATCTTCAACATGATGTTTGCTTCGCAATGCGGAAAGGAGAAGGCGGGGCGTACGTCAGCGGCCTTCGCCCGCGGGGGCGAGGAACTGCTTGCGCAGGTAGGCGGTGCGCTGGCGGGTCAGGTCGGTTTGGGCGGCCGCGCGTTCGAGCGGATAGAGCGAGCCGTATTCGACGCGCGGGTCCTGCTTGTCGGCGACGGGGAACTGGGCGGCCAGGTCGGCATCGCGCAGTTGCACCCACAAGCGCTGTGCGCTCTTGAGCCGGGCCAGCGGCACGGTCTGACCCTTCAGCTTGGCCAGCACCTGCGAGTAAGTCGCGTTGAGCTCGGCATCGGCCTTGCGCAGGTCGTCGAACGCGCACTGGTTCATTTCGGCCTGGTTGCCGGCCGGCTTGCAGGTGACCGCCTGTGCGGATGCGAGCGGTACCGCCGACAGGACCAGTGCCAGGGTAAGGGCCGCGCGCATCATCCGACCGACCCTTCCAGGCTCACTTCCAGCAGCTTCTTGGCTTCGACGGCGAACTCCATCGGCAGCTCGCGGAACACCTGCTTGCAGAAGCCGTCCACGATCATCGACACCGCATCCTCCTCGCTGATGCCGCGCGCGCGGCAGTAGAACAGCTGGTCTTCGCTGATCTTGGAGGTGGTGGCCTCGTGTTCGACGGTGGCGCCCGGGTTCTTCACCTCGATATAAGGGAAGGTGTGCGCACCGCACTTCTTGCCGATCAGCAGCGAGTCGCACTGGGTGTAGTTGCGCGCGCCGTCGGCATTGCGGTCCACCTTCACCAGGCCGCGGTAGGTGTTCTGGCCACGGCCGGCGCTGATGCCCTTGCTGACGATCTTCGACTTGGTGCGCTTGCCGACGTGGATCATCTTGGTGCCGGTGTCGGCCTGCTGGCGGTGGTGGGTCAGCGCGACCGAGTGGAATTCGCCCACCGAGTCGTCGCCCAGCAGTACGCAGGACGGGTACTTCCAGGTGATCGCCGAGCCGGTCTCGACCTGCGTCCAGGTCACCTTGGCGCGCGCGCCACGGCATTCGGCACGCTTGGTCACGAAGTTGTAGATGCCGCCGCGGCCTTCCTCGTCGCCCGGATACCAGTTCTGCACGGTCGAATACTTGATCTCGGCGTCTTCCAGCGCGACCAGTTCCACCACCGCGGCATGCAGCTGGTTCTCGTCGCGCATCGGCGCGGTGCAGCCTTCCAGGTAGGAGACGTAGGCCTTGTCCTCGCACACGATCAAGGTGCGCTCGAACTGGCCGGTGTGGCCGGCGTTGATGCGGAAATAGGTGCTCAGCTCCATCGGGCAGCGCACGCCCTTGGGGATGAACACGAAGCTCCCGTCGGAAAAGACGGCCGAATTCAGCGCGGCGAAGTAGTTGTCGCCCACCGGCACGACGCTGCCGAGGTACTGGCGCACCAGTTCGGGGTGTTCCTGGATGGCCTCGGACATCGAGCAGAAGATGATGCCCTTCTCGGCCAGTTCCTTGCGGAAGGTCGTGCCCACGGAGACCGAGTCGAATACCGCGTCCACCGCCACGCCGGCCAGCTTGGCGCGCTCGTGCAGCGGCACGCCGAGCTTGTCGTAGGTGTCCAGCAGCTCCTTGGGCACGTCGTCCAGCGACTTGTATTTCGGGCCCTTCGGCGCGGAGTAGTAGCTCAGCGCCTGGAAGTCGATCGGCGCGATCTCCAGCTTGGCCCAGTGCGGCTCGCGCATGGTCAGCCAGTGCCGGTAGGCCGACAGGCGCCACTCGGTCATCCACTCCGGCTCGTGCTTCTTGGCCGAGAGCGCGCGGATGATGTCCTCGTCCAGGCCGGGCGGGAGCGAATCGGACTCGATGTCGGTGACGAACCCCGCGTCATAGCGGCGCCCGAGCCGTTCGAGGATTTCGGCGTTCTGCGGGGTGGTGATTTCTTCGGTGGCCATGGGGGCTGCCTACGCTTCAGGAAGCGGCGACCTGGGCGGCGATCAGACGTCGCCGGCCGTCGCCGGTGGTGGAAAGGGGGTGCAGCATCTGCGCCAGGGTCACGCCGCGCAGCGCGTCGGCGACCACGTCGTTGATGAGCCGCCAGTTGGAGCGCACGCCGCATTGCTGGGCGATGCCGCACTGGCCGTGGTCCTGGCTGCACTCGGTGATCGCCAGCGGGCCTTCCATCGCCTCGACGATCTCGATCAGGGTGATCCGTTCGGCCGGGCGCGCCAGGCGATAGCCGCCGTGCACGCCTCGCAGGCCTTCCACCAGCCCTGCCTGGGCCAGCGGCTTGAGCAGTTTGCTCACCGTGGTGGTCTCCAGCCCGGCCTGTTCGGCCAGTTCGCTGGCGCTGAGCACGGCGCCGGCACGCGCGGCAAGCACCGTCAGGACGACGGTGGCGTAGTCGGTGAGCTTGGTAACGCGCAGCATGGCGGCGAGGGTGGGGTCGGGAAAGCGGACTGAAATTGTACGCTTTCGGGCCGGGCAGGCCAACCCTCGCATTCAGGGGGGGCGAGCCGCTTCCGGGATTGGCTTGGTGCCGCCGCCCGGGCCACAATGCCCGACCCCTTTGTTGGAAGCCTTCATGACGCGCAAGATCGCCGCCCGCAAGTCCCGCATCCACGGCAATGGCGTATTCGCCGTGCAGGCGCTCAAGAAAGGCGAGCGCGTCATCGAGTACAAGGGCCGCCGCCGCACCCACGCCGAAGTGGACAAGGACGATGCGGGCGACGTCGAAACCGGGCACACCTTCCTGTTCACCCTCAGCGACGATTACGTGATCGACGCCAACTACGAGGGCAACGACGCGCGTTGGATCAACCACAGCTGCGATCCGAACTGCGAAGCCAGCATCGAGGAAGCCGAGGGCGATGACCGCCGCAAGGACAAGGTCATCATCGAAGCCATCCGCAACATCAAGCCCGGCGAAGAGCTCACCTACAACTACGGCATCACCCTGGCCGAGCGCCACACGCCGCGCCTGAAGAAGATCTGGGAGTGCCGCTGTGGTTCGAAGAACTGCACCGGCACCATGCTGCAGCCCAAGCGCTGACGGGCACGCCGCGCACACGCGCGGCTCACGCACGGGCAACGCCGCCTGCGAGAGCCTCGGTTCTCCCTTACATGGAGGACCGACATGGCCCACCAACTCAATGGCAAGAAGGTCGCCGTCCTGGCAACCGACGGTTTCGAACAGTCCGAATTGCAGGAGCCCAAGCGGCTGCTGGAGTCCTGGGGCGCGCAGGTCGACGTAATCGCGCCCGACGACAAGAAGAAGATCCGCGGCTGGCAGAAGGCCGACTGGGGCGATGACGTGCCAGTGGACCTGGGCTTGGGCGCCGCGCGTGCGGATACCTACGACGCGCTGGTCCTGCCCGGCGGCGTGATGAACCCGGATACGTTGCGCCGGGAGTCGGCGGCGCTGGATTTCATTCGCTCCTTCGCGGATGCGGGCAAGCCGGTGGCCGCCATCTGCCACGGTCCATGGCTGCTGGCCGAAACCGGCCTGGTGAAGGACCGGCAAGTGACTTCCTGGCCCTCGCTGAAGACCGACTTGTTCAACGCCGGCGGCCGCTGGAAGGATGCCGAGGTAGTGGTCGACGGCCAGCTCATCACCAGCCGCAAACCCGATGACATCCCGGCGTTCGCCGATGCGGTGGCCAAGGCGCTGGCCGCCTGAGCGGGTTTACTTCGCTTGTAACAGCGATGCCGGAACCATCGATTCCACGTTCTGGTTGAAATGCACCACGAGCCGGCCGTTCTCCACCGCGGCCGACTCGACCTGCAGCGTACCCATGAGGCTGGCGACCGCCGGGTCGAGCTTGTAGATCGGCTCGCGGCGCGCGTAATCGGCCAGCCAGACGTTCAACAGCTCGCGTGTGCGTGAATCCAGCCTGCCGCCTGCTTGCGCGGGTTGGAACGCGTCGACGGTGGGTTGTTCCAGGAAGAAGCCCTGCCGCGCGGTGTCGTAGCGCAGCTCGCTGCTCAGCGCGACGTTGCCGACCGGGGTGGGTGCGCCGCCCGCGGTGGCCATCGCCAGGTCGAAGCTGAGATTGAGCCGGTTGCCCGGTGGCAGCTTCAGCTGCGGATGGCTGACGGTCAGTTCGAGCAGGCCGCCGAGTGCGTCGTGGGTCTGGGGGAACGTGCCACCCAGGTACTGCTGGACGTCGCTGGCTTCCACGCTGACCTGCGAGCCCCGGATGCTGGGAGCGGCCATGGCGGTGAAGGGCAGCGCAAGCGCGCCGGCCAGAACGAGGGCGACAGGAAGACGTGCTTTCATCGGTGCGTCCGGAGCGGGCATGAGGCCATCCACCTTAGCGGTGCACAGTGAATGACCTCTGAGCAGAGGGCCGCGGATGCGCTGGATCAGTCCAGCGTCGGCTGCAAGGAGGCCGAGGTGATCTCCCAGCCGCTGCCATCCACCCGCGGCCGAAGCCGGTACCAGCCGGTGTAATGGCGGTTGCCATCGCCCATGCGCGCAGTGAGCTTGACCGGGACTTCCACCGCTTCCGGTGGTGTCGCCTTGTCGAGCACGGTCGGTTCGCCGGTCTCCACGCGCAGGCTGTGCAGGCCTTCCAGCGAGCGCAGGTTGGCGTCATCGGGCACGGGCGAGGGATGCCCGCCGGTCCACATCGCATCGGCTTCGCCGGTCCTGGCGGGCAGTGCCGCCATGTAACCATGCACCACGGAGACCGCCGCGGAGAATGCCGCGTTGCGTGCACGGCGCTCGGCTGCGGACTGTGCGGCGGCGGCATCCGGTGTGGCGTCCTCGCGTTCGGCGGAAACGGTCGCGGTTTCCGGCTTGGGCTCCGGGCTGGCAGTCGCCTCCGGATCCCGGTGACAACTGCACCCACCCAGCCACACCAGCGCGAACAGCATTAGGCCTTGTTTCCTGGTCATCGCCACGCTCCCCTGTCGAAGCCGGCAGTGTAGCGAGGGCCGGGCGTCGTGGCTTCAACCTTCCTTTGGCAGGCGCGCGGCGGCGGCCAGCAGGCTATCCAGATGGGGGCGGAGCTGGGCGACGGCACGATCCTGCGCGTGCGGTCCGGCAGCCACGGACTTCAGCAGTTCGATCGCCACGGCCAGGGCCGCGCAGCGGTCGCCACACAAGCCGCGCTGGCGTTCGAACTTCTCCAGCGTGCGCATCCAGTTGTCGGCCGAGCGCTGCTCGAATTCCAGCGCGTTGCCGCTGGGCGGGCGCCCATCGGTTTCCAGGGGGGTGACGGTGATGCGGTAGCGTTGCGCGGACATGGCGGCGGCTATGTAGGGGGAATGCGGCCAAGATAGGCCCGGGCCGCCGCGCGGACGAGGCGGACCCCCATGACGGAGTGTTCCAGCCTCTGTGTTCGGTTCAGTGCGTTGCACGCAGCAACGGCAAGGGATCGCGGGCGCCTTCGCCGGCGTAGATGCCGTAATGCAGGTGGGGCGGGGTAGTGCGTGCATTGCCCGTGTTGCCGACGCCTCCCAGCAGCGCGCCTGGCGCGACGATATCGCCTTCCTTCAGGCCGGGTGCCCAGTCGCGCAGGTGGGCGTAGTAATGGCGCTCGCGCGCCGGTCCCAGCACCCAGACCTGGCGGCCACCCAGGCCGCGATCGCGGATCGCCACGACAATGCCCGGCGTGGTCGACCGAACCGGCGTGCCGGCGGGGGCAAAGATATCCACGCCGGCATGGCGCCGGTCACTGCCGCGCGGCGCGCCGAAGGTGTCGGCTACCTGGCGCGCACGCACGCCCTCTACCGGCATCGGCAGCGCAACGGGTGCGGGCATCCGCGAGAGCGTCCACAGCGTGCGGGCCTGCACCGCGAACGGCTGCTCCCATGCCCAGCGGCCGGCGAGGACCAGCGCGATGAGCGTGCATGTGGTGATCAGCAGTGAGCGCCAGCGGGCGCGGCGGGATACGGTGGCCATGGCGGAGGCGTCGTCGTTGCGGCTGGGCCAGCATGACAGGCGCCGTGTCCACGCGGCATGCGCGGACCCCGAAAACAACGAGACGGCGCATGGCCGTCTCGTCGGGTACTACCTGGAACTCGGAACGGCGATCAGACCGCGGCGTCCTTGAGCTTCTTCATCGGGCGCACCTTCACCTTGACGGTGGCCGGCTTGGCGGCGAACCACTGCTCTTCCTTGGTGAACGGGTTGATGCCCTTGCGCTTCGGCTTGGCCGGCACGCTGACGGAGGTGATCTTCAGCAGGCCCGGCAGGGTGAAGCTGCCAGCGCCCTTCTTGCTGATCGAGGCGTGCACGGCGCTTTCCAGCGAAGCCAGCACGGCGCGGACGTCCTTCGCGGCCAGCGAGGTGGCTTCGGCGATGTGGGCGACCAGGCCCGACTTGCTCAGTGCTTCCTTGATCGGCTTGGTAGCGGCCGGCTTGGCGGCGGCCTTGGTGGCGACTTTCTTCGCTGCCTTCTTCGGGGCAGCCTTCTTAGCGGTCTTTGCCATGGTGTCCTGTTCCGTAAACGGTGGGTTGTGGAGTCGCGCCGACCCCGTCGGCAACGCGAAATGTAGGGCAAGTATCGCGTGGCGCCAATAGGGCATCGACAAAAAAAGCCATAAAAAATGCGACTGACCGGTTTCGACCACGGGCATGAGCGCTTTTGGCGCAGGTCAATCCTCCTCCGCGCCAGGATGGTGCGCGGCCACCAGGCGCTGCTGGACGCCCGCCGGAACCGGCTCGTAATGGCTGAAATCCAGCGTGTAGCGACCCTGCCCGGCGGTGGCGGACTTCAACTCCGCTGCGTAGCCGTCCAGTTCCGACAACGGCACCTGGGCGCGGATGACGATCTCCCCGCGCCGGCTGTCGGTGCCGTGGATGCGTGCGCGCTTGGATGCCAGCCCGCCGGTGATGTCGCCGGCCTGCGCTTCCGGTGCGCTGACTTCCAGTTCCACGATCGGCTCCAGCACTTGGGGCGTGGCGCGCGATACCGCGTCCAGGAACGCCTTGCGCCCGGCGGCCGCGAACGCGACCTCCTTGCTGTCCACCGGATGATGGCGGCCGTCGTACACGACCACGCGCACGTCCTGGATCGGAAAGCCGGCGATCGCGCCGCCGCCCACGGCCTGGCGCACGCCTTTTTCCACCGCCGGCATGAACTGCCCCGGGATGGTGCCCCCCTTGACCTCGTCGACGAACTCCACCCCGCTGCCGCGCGGCAAGGGCGATACCCGCAGGTACACCTCGCCGAACTGGCCGGCGCCCCCTGTCTGCTTCTTGTGGCGGTGATGGCCTTCGGCGGCGCTGCCGATGGTTTCGCGGTACGCGATGCGCGGCACCCGCGTGGTGACCTCCACGCCGTGGCGCTGGGTGAGGCGTTCCAGCATGATGCGCAGGTGCAGGTCCGAGAGCCCGCGCACCAGCGTTTCGTGCGTTTCGGCCTGGTGTTCGACCAGGAATGCGGGATCCTCTTGCGACAGTTTTTCCAGTGCGGTGGCCAGTTTCTGTTCCTGGCCGCGGCTGGCCGGCGAGATGGCCAGCCCGAACATCGACTGCGGGAACTGCGTTGGCGCCAGGTGCAGGTGGTCCTGCTCGTGGCGGTCGTGCAGCACCGCATCGAAATGCACCTCTTCGAGCTTGGCGATCGCCGCGATGTCGCCGGCCACCACCTTGTCCACCGCCACGTGATCCTTGCCCTGTATGCGGTAGAGGTGCGCGGCGCGCACCGGCTTGCGCGCATCGTCCACCAGCAGCGGCATGTCCTTGGACAGCGTGCCCTGGTAGAGGCGGAACACGCCGATCCGGCCGACGAAGGGGTCGTTGACGATCTTGAAGACATCGGCCACCACCGGTGCGTCGGGATCGGGCGCGACCGCGACCTCCACGCCGTCGGCGCTGAAGGCCGGTGCATTGCCTTCGGCCGGGCTCGGCAGCAGTTCGCGGCAGATGCGCAGCAGCTCGGGCACGCCCACGCCGGTGCGCGCCGACACGAAGCACACCGGCACCAGATGCCCTTCGCGCAGGCATTGCTCGAACGCATCGTGCAGTTCGGTGCCCGAAAGCCCGGATTCGCCTTCGTCCAGGTAATGCTCCATCACCGTTTCGTTGATCTCCACCACCTGGTCCACGATGGCCCGGTGCCATTGCGCCACGGCGCCGGCATCGCTGTCGCCGGCCTCCGTGGAGAAGCAGTCCACCACCCGGCCGCCCGAGTCGGCGGGCAGGTTCAGCGGCAGGACCTGCGCGCCGAAGCTTTCGCGCAGGTCCGCGAGTACGGCGGCCGCGTCCACGCCGTCCTGGTCGATCTTGTTGACCACCAGCACGCGGCACAGGCGGCGCCCTTCGGCGCGCTGCATGAAGCGGTGGGTGCCGTGCTGTACGCCGCGCGCCGCATCGACCACCACCATCGCGGTTTCCACCACCGCCAGCGGTGGCAGGGCGGCGCCGCGGAAATCCGGGTAGCCGGGTGTATCGATGAGGTTGAGGTGCAGGCCGGGCTGGTCGATGGACGCGATCGCGCTGTCGATGGAATGTCCGCGTTCGCGCTCGGCCGGATCGTGGTCGGACACCGTGGTGCCACGCTCGATGCTGCCTGCCGCCTGCAGGGCGCCGCCGGCATGCAGCAGGGCTTCGAACAGGGTGGTTTTGCCGGCGCCGGGGTGGCCTGCCAAGGCCACGTTGCGGATGTCGCGGGTAGTGTGGGACATGAGCCTTTCCTCCAGGGTGAGAGAGGCGTCATGGCGTCCGGGGGCCTGGCCACGGAACGGGCCGGGGCGGGGTCATGGCCGATGCAATGTAACGCGTCCGGCGCGGGTTCCCCGTTGCGACGCACAAACCCGTCACGATCAGCGGGCTATGCTGCGCGTCCTCATCCCCGCAGGAGAAATTGCAATGGGCATTTCGCGTCACGCCACCGCGCACTGGGAAGGCGACCTGAAAACCGGCAAGGGTCTGTTGAACACCCCGCAGAGCGGGTTGCTGGACAACACGCGCTATGGCTTCAACAGCCGTTTCGGCGACGAGAAGGGCACCAACCCGGAAGAGCTGATCGCTGCCGCGCATGCCGGCTGCTTCACGATGGCGCTGTCGGCGCAGCTGACCGAAGCGGGTTTCCCGCCGAAGTCGCTGGACACGCGCGCCGAGGTGGATCTTTCGATGGAAGGGGGTCCGCAGTTGTCGCAAATCCGCCTGAAGCTCAAGGCCGTGGTGCCGGGGATCGACGAGGCGAAGTTCCGCGAGTTGGCGCACAAGGCGGAGAAGAACTGCCCGGTGTCCAAGGCGCTGAGCGCGGTGCCGATTTCTTTGGAGAGCGAGTTTTCCAACGGGTAAGTTTTTTTGTTTCGCGGTTTTTCTTGAGGCGGCGCTCTTTTGGGGCGTCGCTTTTTTTTCGAGGAGGCACCGTTGCGGGAGGGCGGCGGGTCGTGCGCTGGCTTGCGGTGCGGGCCCCGCCCTGGCGTACAGGTCCGTCGCGGCTCGGTCAGACATCCTGTCTGACTCGCCGCCGCGGGCCATCCATGGCCCGCTGACGAACCTGAACGCCAGGCCGGGTCTAGGCGCGTCAAGGACGCGGCTTCGATCGAACGCGCCTAGTGGGGCGTGCGCGAGCGAGGGGCTTCAATGCTCTGATTGTCCGGTCGAGGTGATCTGTGGGTCTGCGGGGAGGGGACGCTTTCGGGACCGTAGGCGACATGGATGTCGCCTACGAGCCTCCATGGATGGATTCACGGCGTGTCCCGAAAG
>JAEWJB010000103.1 GCA_023386795.1 Pseudomonadota bacterium | reverse complement strand
GATGTCGCCTACGAGCCCCCATGGATGGGTTCACGGCGTGTCCCGAACAGGCTGTGCCGCCCGTCGCCCGGCGCTGGCCGGTCCTGCAGGGGTCATGCCACGGGCTTGCGCCTTACTCCGCTGCTTCGATCACCACCTCGCCGGTCAGCAGGCGGTGGATCGGGCATTTGTCGGCAATCTCCAGCAGGCGAGCGCGCTGCGCGTCATCCAGCGCGCCGGTCAGCACCACTTCGCGTGCGATGGTGGTCCCAGTGGCATCGCGGCGCGTGTAATGCAGGCGCACGTCCACCGCCTCCAGCGGCCATTGCTTGCGGGCGGCATACATGCGTACGGTGATGGCCGTGCATGCGCCCAGCGCGCCGAGCACCAGCGACTCCGGGTCCGGCGCGGCGTCGGCACCGCCGTTCGACGGCGCGGTGTCCGAACGCCATGCATGCACGCCATCACTCAATTGCGTCACATACGGCACGCCTGCGCTGCGCGCGGTGACTGCGCGATCGGTAGCCATCAGAAGCGTCCTTCCTGGAAGTCGACGAATGCCTGCATGATTTCCTGCTTGGTGTTCATCACGAACGGCCCGTGGCGCACCACCGGCTCGCGCAGCGGGCGGCCGGCGACCAGGATCAGGCGCGCGCCCCGCTGGCCTGCGCGCAGCTGCAACGTGTCGCCACCGCCGAGGATGCCGAGCTGCTGCGCTTCCAGTGGCCGCGCATCCTCGCCCTCGCCTACGGTGAGCGCACCTTCGAAGACATAGGCGAAGGTGTTGTGCCCGTCGGGCACCTGGTAGGTCCATGCCGTGCCTGGTGTCAGTTCGATGTCCAGGTACAGGGGATCGGTGGCCGGCTGCACGATCGGGCCGACCGTGTCGCCCACGCGCCCGGCGATCACCTTCACCGTCACGCCGGAAGCCGGCGTGGTGACCGGGATATTCTCCGGCGGATATTCCTGGTACTTCGGCTCGGTCATCTTCTCGCGCGCGGGCAGGTTCACCCACAGCTGGAAGCCGCGCATGCGCCCGGATTCCTGCTCGGGCATCTCCGAATGCACCAGGCCGCGGCCGGCGGTCATCCACTGCACGCTGCCCGGCGTCAGCAGACCTTCGTTGCCATGGTTGTCCTGGTGGCGCATGCGGCCGTCGAGCATGTAGGTGACGGTCTCGAAGCCGCGGTGCGGGTGGCTCGGGAAACCGGCGAGGTAATCCTCCGCGCGGTCGGTGCCGAACTCGTCCAGCAACAGGAACGGGTCCAGGTCCGGCAGTTCGGGCGAGCCGATGACGCGGGTCAGCTTGACGCCCGCGCCGTCGGACGCGGGGCGGCCGCGCAGCACGCGCTGCAGGCGGGCCGGAAGGGCGGTCGGGGTAGCGCTCATGGCGATGGCTCCAGTGAAGTTGCCGCACAGGATGGGTGCGCGCACGCCGCGGTCCAATGTGGCCGGGCGCAACCTATTGTTCCGCGAATGGCGCGCCGCACAAGCGTTTTCGGCAGTCCAACGCCATTCGACCAAAGTCCTAGCGGCCGCCATTGACCCCGGCCCGACGCGGGAGGAACCTTGCGGGAGTCTTCCGGGAGGAGCTTGCATGAAAGGCTTTTCGAAACTGGCCTGGGCCGCGCTCGCGCTGCTCGGCGCCTTCTGCCTCGGCACCATCGCACTGCGCCGTGGCGAGCAGATCAATGCCTTGTGGATCGTGGTGGCGGCGGTGTCGATCTATCTGGTCGCCTATCGCTACTACAGCCTGTTCATCGCCAACAAGGTGATGCAGCTCGACCCGACCCGCGCCACCCCGGCGCAGCTCAACAACGATGGCCTGGACTACGTGCCCACCAACAAGCACGTGCTGTTCGGCCACCACTTCGCCGCCATCGCCGGCGCAGGCCCGCTGGTGGGGCCAGTGCTCGCCGCGCAGATGGGCTACCTGCCCGGCCTGCTGTGGCTGGTGGTCGGCGTGGTGTTCGCCGGCGCGGTGCAGGACTTCATGGTCCTGTTCCTCTCCACGCGCCGCAACGGCCGCTCGCTGGGCGACCTGGTGCGCGAGGAGATGGGCCAGGTGCCCGGCACCATCGCGCTGTTCGGCGCGTTCCTCATCATGATCATCATCCTGGCGGTGCTCGCCATGGTGGTGGTCAAGGCGCTGGCCGAAAGCCCGTGGGGCATGTTCACCGTCATCGCCACGATGCCCATCGCGATCCTGATGGGCGTGTACATGCGCTACATCCGCCCGGGCAAGATCGGCGAGATCTCGGTGGTCGGGTTGATCCTGCTGCTCGGCGCGATCTGGCTGGGCGGCAAGGTCGCCGCCGACCCCACCTGGGGCCCGGCGTTCACCTTCACCTCCAAGCAGATCACCTGGATGCTGATCGGCTACGGCTTCGTCGCCTCGGTGCTGCCGGTGTGGCTGCTGCTCGCCCCGCGCGACTACCTGTCCACGTTCCTCAAGATCGGCACCATCGTGGCGCTGGCCATCGGCATCCTGATCGTGATGCCGGAGCTGAAGATGCCGGCGCTGACCCAGTTCGCCAGCAGCGGCGACGGCCCGGTGTGGAAGGGCGGCATCTTCCCGTTCCTGTTCATCACCATCGCCTGCGGCGCGGTGTCCGGCTTCCACGCGCTGATCTCCTCGGGCACCACGCCCAAGCTGCTCGCCAACGAAGGCCACATGCGCTACATCGGCTACGGCGGCATGCTGATGGAGTCGTTCGTGGCGATCATGGCGCTGGTGGCCGCCTCGATCATCGAGCCGGGCATCTACTTCGCCATGAACAGCCCGGCCGCGGTGGTCGGCAGCGATGCGGTCTCGGTCGCGGCCAAGCTCACCGAGTGGGGCTTCAGCATCACCCCGGACATGCTCGAAGCCACCGCGCGCGACATCGGCGAGCACACCATCCTGGCCCGTGCCGGTGGCGCGCCGACGCTGGCGGTGGGCATCGCGCAGATCCTGCACCACGTGTTGCCCGGTGAGGACACGATGGCGTTCTGGTACCACTTCGCCATCCTGTTCGAAGCGCTGTTCATCCTGACCGCCGTGGACGCCGGCACGCGCGCGGGCCGCTTCATGCTGCAGGACCTGCTGGGCAACTTCGTGCCGGCGCTGCGCAAGACCGAGTCGTGGGGCGCCAACCTCATCGGCACCGGCGGCTGCGTGGCGTTGTGGGGCTACCTGCTCTACACCGGCGTGGTGGATCCGTTCGGCGGCATCCAGACGCTGTGGCCGTTGTTCGGCATCTCCAACCAGATGCTGGCAGGCATCGCGCTGATGCTCGGCACCGTGGTGCTGTTCAAGATGAAGCGCGACCGCTACGCGTGGGTCACCATCGTGCCGGCGGTGTGGCTGCTGATCTGCACCACCACCGCGGGCCTGATCAAGATCTTCGACAGCAACCCGGCGCAGGGCTTCCTGGCGCAGGCGCACAAGTTCCAGGCCGCCATCGCCAGCGGCACGATCACCGCGCCGGCCAAGACCGTGGGCCAGATGCAGCAGATCGTCACCAACGCCTACGTCAACACCGGGCTGACCGCATTGTTCCTGTTCGTGGTGGGCGCGGTGCTGGTGTATTCGATCAAGACCATCATCGCCGCGCGCCGCAGCCCGGTGCGTACGGACAAGGAAACCCCGTACGTGGCGCTGACCCCGGCCCAGATGGCGGACCTGTGATGGGTACCGGCCTCGTCCCCGTCGGGCAATACCAGGCGCATCGCCGCGTATGGCGACGCCTGGTGCAGACCGCGCGGCTGTGCTGCGGCATTCCCGACTACGACAACTACGTGCGGCACATGCTGGAAAAACACCCGGACCGCCCGGTGATGGACTACCCCACGTTCTTCCGCGAAAGGCAGGAAGCGCGCTACGGGGGCAAGAGCGGATTCCGCTGCTGTTGAACGCAAAGAGGGCGGCCCATGGCCGCCCTCTTGCTTTCGTACGCGGGAAACCGGCCCGCGCGCGGTCAGATCAGCATGCCGCCGGAGGCTTCCACGCGCTGCGCGTTGATCCACTGCGTGGCCGGGTCCAGCAGCATGGCGATCACCGGCCCGATGTCGTCCGGCTTGCCCGGGCGGCCCAGTGCCGTCACCGAGGACACCATGGCGTTGACCTCCGCGTTGTCACGCACGCGGCCGCCGCCGAAGTCGGTCTCGATCGCGCCGGGGGCCAGCGTGTTGACGCTGATGCCGCGCGCGCCCAGTTCCTTGGCCAGGTAGCGGGTGAACACCTCGATGCCGCCCTTCATCATCGCGTAGGCCGAGCTGCCCGGCATCGCGAAGCGGGCCAGGCCGCTGGAGATATTGAGGATGCGCCCGCCATCGGCGATCAACGGCAGCAGCGCTTGGGTGAGGAAGTACGGGCCGCGCAGGTGCACGGCCACCATCTCGTCGAACTGCGCCGGCGTGGTATCGGCGATCGGTGCGTACAGCGCGGTGCCGGCATTGTTCACCAGCGCATGCAGGTGGGTGGCCTGCCATTGCGCCAACTGCGCGCGCAGCGCCTCGACGAAAGCAGGCAGCGCGGCGGCGTCGGCGACGTCGAATTGCAGCGCCGCGGCGCGGCGGCCCAGCGCCTGGATCTGCGCCACCACCGCTTGCGCCTCTTCGGCGTGTCCGCGGTAGGTCACGATCACGTCACTGCCGGCCTCGGCCACGGCCAGCGCGCCATGGCGGCCCAGGCCGCGGTTGGCGCCGGTAATCAGGGTGATGCGGGGGGTAGTGCTCATGGGAGGGCTCCTGTCAGGCGCGGTATTGCGCCCCGACCGCCACGTTATTGACCTTGACTCAGCCGATAAACCCCGCAAACCTGAGCTTACTGTTCAAGAATCAGGAACAATCATGGACTTCGCCCAATCCCTTCGGGCCTTCCAGCGGGTGGTCGAACTGGGGAGCTTCACCCGTGCGGCTGAATCGCTGGGCCTGCCCAAGGCCAGCGTGTCCATCGCCGTGCAGCAGCTGGAAGCGCGGGTGGGCACGCAGCTGCTTCATCGCACGACGCGTCGCGTGCAGCCTACTGCCGACGGCCGCGCGTTCTACCAGCGCAGCGGCGACGTGCTGGCCGACCTGGAAGAGCTGCAGGGCATGTTCCTCACCGAAGGCCGCCAGCTGCGCGGCCGGCTGCGCGTGGACATGGGCAGCGGCATGGCACGGCTGTTCGTGCTGCCGCAGCTGCCAGCGTTCCTGGCCGAGCATCCACAACTGGAGATCGAGCTCAGTGCCACTGACCGCTTGGTCGACGTGGTGCGCGAAGGCTTCGATTGCGTGCTGCGCGGCGGCAACCCGCAGGACAGTTCGCTGGTGGCACGCCCGCTCGGGGTGATGCGCATCGTCAACTGCGCCAGCCCCGCGTACCTCGCCCGGCGCGGCACGCCGCAGGGACTGGAGGATCTGGCCACGCACGACCTGGTGCACTACGCCAGCGTGCTCGGCCAGCGCGCGTCGGGTTTCGAATATTTCGACGGCGAGGCCTACCGCCTGCTGCCGATGGGCGGCGCGGTCACGGTCAACAACGTGGAGGCGTACCACGTCGCCGCGCTGGCCGGGCTTGGCATCATCCAGGTGCCGCTGCTCAGCGTGCGCGACGCACTCGCGCGCGGCGACCTGGTCGAGGTGGTGCCCCAGCTGGTATCCGAGCCGATGCCCCTGACCCTGCTGTATGCGCAGCGCCGGCACCTGCCACGCCGCGTGCGGGTGTTCATGGACTGGCTGGCGGGACTGGTGACGCCGCACCTGGAGCCGCTGCCGCGCGGTTGACGGTGCGCCTGCGCGCCGCCTTCGGGCCGCGCGGCGCGATCAGGACGTGCCGTACTCCCAGTCGTAAGGGACGCCGGTGTCGCCCAGCACGAACTTCACCAGCTCGGCGAACCCTTTTTCCGCGCGCACATCGTTGCCCAGCACCAGCAGGCAGCGACGCTGCTTGCGCAGGCAGACCAGGGTGTTGCCGGTGGTGTCGTTGTGGCCGCCCTTGAAGAACCCCGCACCTTGGGGGCCGTTGAAAGTGACCACGCCCAGCCCGGCCGAAAGATCGGGCCGGCGTTGCGCGGGCGGCAGCTCCGGCTGCAGGGTGGGGAACTGGCTGCGCGTGGTGATCGGCAACTGCGGGCGCAACATCTCGGCCTGCTCGCGCGCGCCTATCCCCCGCCCGTCCACCAGGGCGGCGGCGAACTGCGCCAGGTCGTGGATGGTGGTGTCCATGGACCCGGCCGCACGCACCCGGGAGCGGTCATCGTGCGGTTCCGGCTTGCCCTGGATATCCCAGCCATCGGCCAGGTTGCCGGCGAAATCCGGCCGCCACTTCAACGCGGTGCGGGTCATGCCAAGGTCGGCGAACACCGCGTTCGTGCCCTGCCCCACATCCAGGCCCCGGCCTTGTTCGAGCACGAACTGCAATGTCGCCAGTCCATCGCCCGAATAGGCATAGCGCGTGCCGGGATCGAAGTGGAAATGCAGCTTTTCGTCAGGCTCCAGGAAATTGAAGTTGGCGAAACCGCTGGCGTGCTGCAACAGGATGCGCGGGGTGAGTTGGCGCCAGCGTTCGTCCAGCGCACTCCAGTCGGTGTAGCGGTTGACGATGTCCTCGCCGGTGTATTGCGGCAACGGCTGTGGCAGGTACTCGGCAATCGAGGTATCCAGCGCGATGCGATCCTGCCCGACCCAGCGCATCACCGTGTAGGCGAACACCATCTTGGTGAGCGAAGCGCCGTACATCACCGTGTCCACGGTAAGCGGGTCGCCCTGCGCATTGCGCTTGCCGTAGGCCTGCACGTAAACCGGCCGGCCTTCGTCGATGACGGCCAGCGCCATGCCTTGAGCGCCGGTCCGTTGCATCAATGCGGCGACGTGCGCGTCGATCTGCGAGGGTTTCGGCAGCGCGCGCGCTCCGGCAGGAAGCACGGCCAGGGACAACGTGGTGCACAGCAGACAGCCGATGACGGACTTCATGTCGCATCCTCCGCAAGCCGCGGCGAGCGGGTGTCGCCGCGTTGAGCGCACGCTAACCCGCGCGTGGCCGGCGCGCCCATGCCGCAAGTCACCCGCACTTGTAGGCAGGGCATGGGCGGCCTAGGCTCGCGGCGCAGCCTTGCCCTGGAGCGTCCATGCCTGCCCCCACGCCCTTCGATGATTTCCTCGCCGCCTACGCTGCCGCCGTGCGTGCGCGTGACGTGGAGGCCTTTGTTGCGCTCTACGATCCGGCCCTGCACGTCTTCGACATGTGGCAGGTGGCGCCGATGGCGGGCCTGGCGCCTTGGCGCGCGATGGCCGAAGCCTGGTTCGGCGGGTTGGGCGGGGAGACCGTCGTGGTGACCTGGCGGCAGGCCGATGCCCAGGTCCATGGCGACCTGGCGACCGGCCACGCCATCCTCACCTTTGCCGCGCACGCGCCGGACGGCCAGCTGCTGCGCCAACTGGACAACCGCCTCAGCGTGGCGATGCGGCGCGGCCCCGAAGGCTGGCGGGTCTTCCACGAACATACTTCGGCGCCCATCGCGCACGAGAGCCTGCAGGCCATCCTGCAGCTGCCCTGATCCAGGGCCCGGCCTTCGCGTCCCCTGCACCGCGGGCAGGTCACCCTCGCCTCGATCCCCGTGGAGTGTCGCCATGCGCCGTGCCGCCCCGCCGCGCCCCCACCCGGCCCTGTCCCCGTGAGCCGGGCATCGACCGCCGTGCACGGTGCGCAGCACGCCGACGGACTGCGCGTGGACAGCTACAACCTCGCGTTGGTGCGCGCCGATGGCGAGGGCTTCATCGGCGACCTCGCCAGCCAGACCGCATTCCGCGAGTTGCTCGACGACGCACGCAAGCACCAGCGCACCGGCAAGGACCCCTTCGGCAAGACCCCCACCTTCGAAGTGGGCAAACGCGAGATCGACATGGCGCTGGTAGGGGGCGATGCCGACGCCGCGCACCTGGTCCATATCGCCGTGGAGGCGCACGCGCAACGCCTGGTGGAAGTGACGCGCTGCTTCCTGGCGCAGCCCGAGTGGGACGAAGTGGAGGCCATTGTGCTGGGCGGCGGCTTTCCCGAGAGCCACTTCGGCGCGCTGTCGATCCGCCGCGCCGACCGGCTGTTGCGCAACGCGGGACTGAAGGTGCGCCTGTGCATCCTCGACGAAGACCCGGACGAAGCCGCCCTGCTCGGCTGGAGCAACCTGTTGCCGGAAGATGCGCGCGGGCATGCCGCGTTCCTGGCGGTGGATATCGGCGGCACCAACCTGCGCTGCGGACTGGTCGAGCACCGGCTGGACAAGGCCGCCGACGGCCACAAGGCCCGCGTGCTCGAACACATGCAATGGCGACACGCCGACGACGCTCCGGCCCGCGGCGAGGCGATCGCGCGGCTGGCCGGCATGCTCAACGGCCTCAACGCACAGGCGCGCACCCTGGGCGTGGACCTGGCGCCGTTCATCGGCATCGCGGTGCCGGGCAAGATCGAGCCGGACGGAAAGATTTCCCAAGGCGCGCAGAACCTGCCGGGCGACTGGGAAATGCCGTTCGACCTGCCGGCCGCGCTCGGCGCGCACCTGGACCGGATTGGCCGGCGCATGCCGCAGGTGCTGCTGCACAACGACGCCGTGGTGCAAGGGCTGAGCCAGCGCCATGCGATGCGCAAGCACAAGCGCTGGGGCATCTTCACCATTGGCACGGGGCTGGGCAACGCGAGTTATTCGCGGACCTGAGGCGCGTCTTGCAACGCGTGACAGTCGCTGAAACTGGCTTCCTCGTCGGCGGCCGTACAAAACACCGGGACGACTCGCTCTCTCGTTGCCATTGCAGGCCTGTTGCTCGCATCCGTGCGCAGCTGCGCGCCCACAGCGCAACGCGGGAAATTGGCCGCACCGGCCACGCGACAGCAACCTTCATCGCCTCACACATTCCTTCCCCGCGCATGACGCGGCATGAATGATTCCCCGGCACAGAATCGCTGCCGCGCTAAGGCGGCGAGTCGTAATCCGGGAGTGACCTGTCATGTTGGACTGGAACGAATACCGCAAGGAACTGGGTGGGCGCATCGGCGAGATCGGCAAGCTCAGCCCCGACACGCTGCGCGGCTACCAGACGCTGTCCGGCGCCGGCGCCAAGACCGGCCATCTGGATGCCAAGACTCGTGAACTCATCGCGCTGGCCGTGGCCGTGACCACGCGCTGCGATGGCTGCATTGCCGTGCACACCGCGGCGGCGAAGAAGGAAGGCGCCACGGTCGATGAGGTGTCCGAAGCGCTGGGCGTGGCGGTGGCGCTGAATGCCGGCGCCGCGCTGGTGTACTCGGCGCGCGTCATGGACGCGCTGGCCGATACGCCGTGAGGTGCAGGTCCGCCGGCAGGGCCGTGCCGGCGGACGACCGCCTCACCCCGCCCCGGCCATCGCCCGCAGCGTGATGCCCACGACATACGCCAGGTAGGTGCCGGTCGCGTAACCCAGCGTGCCGAGCAGCACGCCCACCGGCGCCAACGCCGGATGGAACGCCGCGGCCACCACCGGCGCCGAGGCGGGGCCGCCAATGTGCGATTGCGAGCCGATGGCGAAATAGAAGAACGGCACGTTGAGCAGCCGGCCCAGGCCCCACAGCAGCACGATGTGCACGCCGATCCAGATGATGCCCAGCAGGAACAGCCACGGCCGGTCGAGCAGCGCCAGCAGGTCCATCTGCATGCCGATGCAGGCGATGAGGAAGTACAGCAGCAGCGAGCCGATGCGCGAGGCGCCGGCGCCTTCCAGCGTGCGCGCGCGGGTGAAGCTCAGTCCCAGGCCACAGCTGGTGGCCAGCACCACCACCCACACGAACGGCGAGTCCAGGCTGAAGCGCGACGCCCACGACACGTTCGCGTCGAACCACGCCGACAGCGGCGTGGCGATGGCATGCGCCAGGCCCACGGCGCCAAACGCGACGCCGACGATGATCATCAGGTCGGCCAGCGACGGAATGCGCTCGTGCTGGGCCTGGAAGGCGGCAATGCGCTCTTTCAGTTCGTCCAGCGCGCGAGTGTCCGCGCCGCTGCGGGCATCGATCTTCTGCGCGCGACCGGCCAGGAAAATGAGCGCCGCCATCCACACGTAGCCCACGCCGACATCCACCACCGCGAACTGGCCGAACGTGGTGGCATCGACGTTGAACACCTCGCGCATGGCGAGCATGTTGGCGCCACCGCCGATCCAGCTGCCGGCCAGCGCGGCCATGCCGGCCCAGGTATCACCGGCGACGGTGGACGGGTGGATCCAGCGCATCACCGCGAAGGCGACGAATGCGCCGAGCATGATGCTGGCCGAGGTGCCGATGTACATCAGCACCAGCTTGGGGCCCAGGCGCAGGATCGCCTTGATGTCCACCGCCAGCGTCAACAGCACCAGCGCGGCCGGCAGCAGGATGTCGCGCGCCACCGGGTTGTACAGCGAGGTGTGCTGGCCGTCGATCAGGCCGACGGTGTTGTAGATGCCGGGAATCAGGTAGCACAGCAGCAGCGCCGGCACGAACGTATAGAAGCGCTTCCACAGCCCCTTCTCCCGCGAGGCGGTCCAGAACACCGCGCCGAGGGTGGCGGCGATCAGGCCGAAGACGACGATGTCGTTCTGGATCAGGGCAGTGCGGGCTTCGTTCATGCGGTATCCGGGCGCGGTGCGGGAAACGACGCGGGGCCGGCAATGCCGGCCCCGCGCGAAGGTCTTACTCGCCGATGTGCTGCTTGAGCCAGGCGTTGACCGTGTCGTGCCACAGGATCGAGTTCTGCGGCTTGAGCACCCAGTGGTTCTCGTCCGGGAAGTACAGGAACTTCGACTCCACGCCCTTGCGCTGCGCGGCGGTGAACGCGGCCAGGCCCTGCTCCACCGGAATGCGGAAGTCCTGCTGGCCGTGGATCACCAGGATCGGCTTGCTCCAGTTGCCGACATGGTTCACCGGGTTGAACTTCTCGTACTTCTCGGCGTTGTTCCAGGGCGTACCGCCGTTCTCCCACTCGCTGAACCACAGCTCCTCGGTGCTGTAGCCCATCATGCGGTTGTCGAACACGCCGTCATGGTCGACCAGGCACTTCCACGGCTCGTTCCAGTTGCCGGCGATCCAGTAGGTCATGAAGCCGCCGTAGCTGGCGCCCAGCGCACAGGCCTTGTCGCCGTTGAGGAAGCCGTACTGCTGCTGCGCGGCCGCCCAGCCCTTCTGCAGGTCTTCCAGCGGGCGGTCGCCCCAGTGCTGGCTGATCGCATCGGTGAACGCCTGGCCGTAGCCGGTGGAACCGTGGAAGTCGATCATCACCACCGCGTAGCCCTGGCCCGCATAGGTCTGCGGGTTCCAGCGGTAGCTCCAGCCGTTGCCGAAGCTGCCCTGCGGGCCGCCGTGGATCAGGAACGCCACCGGGTACTTCTTGCCCGGCTGGTAGTTGTACGGCTTGACCACGTAGCCGTGCACGGTCTCGTTGTTCCAGCCCTTGAACTGGAACTGCTCGAAGTCACCAAACTGCACGTCCGGCAGCGTATCGCCGGTGCTGGGGGTGATCGCGCGCAGGTTCTGCGCGGCGCTGTCGGCCGCTCCCGGCATCCTGCCTCCCGCGGCACTCGTAACGTCCTGTACAGCGGCCACGAAGATCTGGTCGCCGCTCTTGAGCGAGTTGCGGGTGAAGGCCAGGGTCGGGCCGGCCAGCACCGGCGAGCCGACGCTGCCCTCGCCCACCAGCTTGGTCGCCTTGCCGCTGGCGATGTCGATCTGGAACAGCGGGTGTTCGCCAAGCTCGTCGGCGCCGGTGAGGATGGACTTGCCGTCCGCGCTCAACACGATCTCGCCGGCCGAGCGGTCCCAGTCGGCCGCGATCTCGCGCGTCTTGCCACTGGCCAGGTCCATCGCCATCAGCGCGAAGCGGTCGGCCTCGAAGCCCGGGCGCTTCATCGCACGGTAGTACAGGGTCTTGCCGTCG
The DNA here is from genome assembly GCA_023386795.1 of Pseudomonadota bacterium. Taxonomy (GTDB): domain Bacteria; phylum Pseudomonadota; class Gammaproteobacteria; order Xanthomonadales; family Xanthomonadaceae; genus Stenotrophomonas_A. The sequence continues at coordinate 1,031 of JAEWJB010000103.1, read as the reverse complement.
GCGCTGAACACCGGGCCGGCATCCCAGGCCGGGTTGGCCTTGGTCAGGTTCACCGCGGCCTTGCTGCCCGCGGCATCGAGCTTGTAGAGGTCGAAGTTGGTCGACCACGGCTCCTCGCGGCCGGCCACGCGGATGCTGGCGACCACGCTCTTGCCGTCCGGCGCCCACTCGTAGTCGTCGTTGCCGCCGAACGGCTTGGACGGCGCATCGCCGGCGATCTTCGCGCTGATCGCGGTGGCGGTGGTGGCCTTGGCATCGCCCTTGGGCAGCGGCGCCACGAACAGGGTGTTGCGGCGGCCGTCGTTCCAGGTGTCCCAGTGGCGCACGAACAGCGAGTCGAACACCTTGCCGGTGGCCTTGGTGGCTTCGATGGCGTCGAGCTTCTTCTTGGTGCAGGCCAGATCCGAGACGCAGTCCTGAAACACGCCGGCGCTGAACACGATGCGCTCGCCCTGCGGGGAGAGCTTGAAGCTGTCCACGTCCACGGCGAAGTCGGTCAGCTGGCGCGGGGTGCCGCCTTCGGCCGGCATCGCGTACAGCTGCTGGCTGCCGTTCTTGGCGCTGAGGAAGTAGACGGTCTGGCCGTCGTGCGAGAAGGCCGGCGAGTTGACGTTCCAGCCTTCCGGGGTGATCTGCTTGGGCGGGGCCATGTCGCGGGTGCGCAGGTCGCGGCGCCACAGGCTGCTGCTGGCCTTGGTCTTGTTCTCGTCCATCACCCGCTTGGAGAACACCAGCACGCCGCCATCCGGGCTCAGGGTCGGGGCGGAGACGCGATCCAGCGCCACCATGTCGCGGACATCGAAACCACGCGCGGCGGCCAGCGTGGGCAGGGCGGCCAGCAGGCACAGGGGCAGCAAGGCGTGGCGAAACTTCATGGAGTCTCCAGGCAGGACGGCAAACCCCCGATGGTAGGGCGCCCCGGCTGCGCCGTGCAAAGGAGGGAAGTCATGGCTGCGGCGGTGCCCGCCCCCTCCGGCGCCCCCCCTGTAGGAGCGGCATAAACCCCCACGGGGCGCAGCCAGCGGTCGCGG
>JAEWJB010000170.1 GCA_023386795.1 Pseudomonadota bacterium | reverse complement strand
ACACACACCCACCGCACCTTCCCCAGCAAACCTACAATAGCCCCACAACCCAACACCCCCGTCCCATGACCGACGCCACCGCCCTCACCCGCATCCAGGCCACCGCGCTCGATGCCGCCGACCCGCTGCGCGCCCTGCGCGCCGAGTTCCTGTTCCCGCAGCACAACGGCCGCGATCAGACCTACTTCGTCGGCAACTCGCTCGGCCTGCAACCGCGCGCGGCCCGCGCGATGGTGCAGCAGGTACTCGACCAGTGGGCGCAGCTCGCCGTCGAAGGCCATTTCACCGGCCCTGAGCAATGGCTCACCTACCACGAACTGGTGCGCGAGCCGATCGCCCAGCTCGTCGGCGCGCTGCCCTCCGAAGTGGTGGCCATGAACACGCTGAGCGTCAACCTGCACCTGATGATGGTCAGCTTCTACCGCCCCACCCGCGAACGCCCCGCCATCCTGGTCGAAGCCGGCGCGTTTCCCACCGACCGCCACGCGGTGGAATCGCAGATCCGCTTCCACGGGTTCGACCCGGCCACCGACCTCATCGAAGTGCAGCCCGATGCGGATGACGGCACCGTGTCGATGGCCGCCATCGAACGCGCCATCGAAACCCACGGCCCGCGACTGGCCCTGGTGCTGTGGCCGGGCATCCAGTACCGCACCGGGCAGGCGTTCGACCTGGGCCATATCACCCGGCTGGCGCGTGCGCAGGGTGCGAACGTGGGCTTCGATCTCGCGCACGCGGTGGGCAACCTGCCACTGTCGCTGCATGACGATGGTGCCGACTTCGCCGTGTGGTGCCACTACAAGTACGTCAACGCGGGGCCGGGCGCGGTCGCCGGTTGCTTCGTCCACGAACGCCACGCACGCGCCGACCTGCCGCGCTTCGCCGGCTGGTGGGGCCACGACCGCGAAAGCCGCTTCCGCATGGCGCCGGAATTCGTGCCTACGCCGGGCGCGGAAGGCTGGCAACTGAGCAACCCGCCGGTGCTGGCACTGGCGCCGCTGCGCGCGTCCCTGGCGCTGTTCGAGCGCGCGGGCATGCCGGCATTGCGCCGCAAGTCCGAGCAGCTGACCAGCCTGCTGGAAGCGCTGATCCATGCGCGCGTGCCGCAGGTGCTGCAGGTGCTCACGCCGGCCGACCCGGCGCAGCGCGGCTGCCAGCTGTCGCTTCGCGTGGCGGGCGGGCGCACGCAGGGCCGGGCCCTGTTCGAATACCTGCAGTCGGTGGGCGTGCTGGGCGACTGGCGCGAGCCGGACGTCATCCGCATCGCGCCCACGCCGCTGTACAACCGCTTCGCCGACCTGCACCACTTCGTCGAGGAAGTGGAACATTGGGCCGGCCTGTAAGCCTGCCCCGCCCTCCCCCCGCGGATATTGCATTGAACTCTTCGCCCCAGCGTTCCCTCACCCTCATCGGCGCCGGCCTGGCCGGCAGCCTGCTCGCCATCCTGCTCTCGCGTCGCGGCTGGAAGGTCACCGTATACGAGCGCCGCGGCGACCCGCGCATCAAGGGCTACGAGTCCGGCCGCTCGATCAACCTGGCGCTGGCCGAGCGCGGCCGCCACGCGCTGCGTGCGGCCGGTGCGGAAGAAGCGGTGATGGAACGCGCGGTCATGATGCGTGGCCGCATGGTGCACCCGGCTGGCGGACCTGCGCAGCTGCAGCGCTACGGGCGTGACGACAGCGAGGTGATCTGGTCGATCCACCGCGCCGACCTCAACATCACGCTGCTGCGCCTGGCCGAGCAGGCCGGCGCGACGGTGCACTTCCATCGCCGCCTGCATACGGTGGATTTCGAGTCGAACTACGCGCGCTTCATCGACGACCGCGACGACCAGCCACACGATATCCACTTCGAAAGCCTGGTCGGCGCCGATGGTGCCGGCTCGGCGCTGCGCGCGGCGATGAACCGCAAGTCGGTGCTGGGCGAACGCACCGAATTCCTGGACCACTCGTACAAGGAACTGGAGATTCCCCCCGCGCCGGACGGCGGCTTCCGCATCGAGGCCAACGCGCTGCACATCTGGCCGCGCGGGCGCTACATGTGCATCGCGCTGCCCAATGCGGAAGGCACCTTCACGGTGACCCTGTTCCTGCCCAACGAGGGCAAGCCCAGCTTCGCCACCACCAACAGCGGGGCCGAGGCCGAGGCCTTGTTCGCCAGGGACTTCCCCGATGCACTGCCGCTGATTCCCGACCTGCGCGAGGACTGGGAAGCGCATCCGCCGGGCCTGCTCGGCACGCTTTATCTCGACCGCTGGCACCTGGGCGGCCGCGCGGTGCTGCTGGGAGATGCCGCGCACGCGATGGTGCCGTTCCACGGCCAGGGCATGAACTGTGCATTCGAGGACTGCGTGGCGCTGGCCGAGGCGCTGGATGCACACGACGATCTGGCCTGCGCCTACGCGCTGTTCCAGACGCGCAGGCACGCCAATGCCTATGCGATCCAGCAGATGGCGCTGGAGAACTACCTGGAAATGCGCGACCGCGTGGACGACCCGGATTTCCTGCTGCAGCGCGAGCTGGAGCAGGCGTTGCAAACGCGCTGGCCGACGGTGTTCGTGCCGCACTACACAATGGTGACTTTCCTGCGCACGCCGTACGCGGTGGCGCTCTCGCGCAGCGAGATCCAGCGGGAAATCCTCGTGGAGGCAACGCGCGGGCGCAACAGCCTGGAGGGGATCGACTGGGTGGCCTTGGAGCGCGTGGTGCATGAGCGACTGGCACCGCTGCCCGGCGCGCATTGAGGCCAGCACCCTCTGCAACGATTCGATCGCGCGGCAACCCCCAACAGCCACTGCGCCTAGAATAGGCGCATCCCCGTCCACTGGCCCGCCATGCCCGACAGCTTCCTGTTCTACGACCTGGAAACCTACGGCCAGGACCCGCGGCGCACGCGCATCGCGCAGTTCGCCGCGGTGCGCACCGATGCCGAGCTCAATGTCATCGACGAACCGGTGAGCTTCTTCGTGCAGCCCGCCGATGACCTGCTGCCCTCGCCCTACGCCACGCTGGTCACCGGTATCACGCCGCAGCTGGCAAAGTCGCAAGGTGTCAACGAGGCCGAAGCCTTCTCGCGCATCGCCGAACAGATGGCCCGGCCACAGACCTGCACGCTGGGCTACAACTCGCTGCGCTTCGACGACGAGTTCATCCGGCACGGCCTGTTCCGGAATTTCCACGATCCTTACGAGCGCGAATGGCGCGGTGGCAATTCGCGCTGGGACCTGCTCGACATGTTGCGCCTGGTCCACGCGCTGCGCCCGGATGGCATCACCTGGCCGCAACGCGAGGACGGCGCGACCTCCTTCAAGCTGGAACATCTGGCAGAAGCCAACCATGTCCGCGAGGGTGACGCCCACGAGGCGCTGTCGGACGTGTTCGCCACCATTGGCATGGCACGCCTGTTCCGCCGCCACCAGCCGCGCCTGTGGGACTACGCGTTGAAGCTGCGCGACAAGCGCTACTGCGCCACGCTGCTCGACGTCGTGGCGATGCAGCCGGTGCTGCATGTCTCCCAGCGCTACCCGGCTGCGCGGCTGTGCGCCGCGCCGGTGGTGCCCCTCACGCGCCATCCGCGCGTGGACAGCCGCGTCATCGTGTTCGACCTGGAAGGCGACATCGAGCCGCTGCTGCGCCTGTCGCCGGAAGAGATCGCCGACCGCCTCTACGTGCCCGCCAGTGCCCTGCCGGAGGGCGAGCAGCGTATCGGCCTCAAGGAAGTGCACCTCAACAAGTCGCCAGCGCTGGTGTCGTGGTCGCACCTGCGCGCACCCGATTTCGAACGCCTGGGCATCGACCGCGAACGCATCGAGGCCAATGCCGCACGCCTGCGCGAATACGGCCCGCAACTGGTCGAGAAGGTGCGTCTGGTCTACGCGGGCGAACGCGGCGGCGGGCCGGCCGACGTGGACGCCTCGCTCTACGATGGCTTCCTCGGCGAGGGCGACCGCCGCCTGTTCCCGGCGGTGCGCGCTAGCACGCCACAGGCGCTGGCCACGCTCTCGGACCGCTTCAGCGATCCGCGCCTGCCGGAGCTGCTGTTCCGCTATCGCGCACGCAATTGGCCCGACGCGCTGGACGCCGGCGAGCAGCAGCGCTGGGACGACTACCGCCGCCGGCGCCTGATTGAAGACAATGGCCTGTCGGAAGTGACGTTCGAGCAGTTCTGGGCGCAGATCGCCGAACTGCGCGCCGCCCACGCCGACGCCCCCGGCCGCCTCGCCCTGCTCGACCAGCTCGCCGGCTGGGGCGCCGACCTGCAGAGGACCCTATGAGCACCTACTTCACCCCGGCCAGTTTCAAGTTCCTCAAAGGCCTGGCCCGCCACAACGAGAAGGCGTGGTTCGAGGCCCATCGCGCCGACTACGAGGCGAACGTGCGCGACCCGTTCGTGCGGTTGATCACCGACCTGCAGCCGGCGCTGGCCGAAGTCAGCGAGCATTTCCGCGCCGACCCGCGCGGCAATGGCGGCTCGTTGTTCCGCATCTACCGCGATGCGCGCTTCTCCAACGACAAGTCGCCGTACAAGACCTGGCAGGGCGCGCGCTTCTTCCACGCGCGGCGCCGCGAAGTGCCGGCGCCCTCGTTCTACCTGCACCTGCAGCCGGGCGGCAGTTTCGTCGGCGCCGGCCTATGGCATCCGGAGCCGGACACTCAGCGCAAGGTGCGGCAGTTCATCTTCGACAATCCGGGCAGCTGGAAGGCCGCCGCGCACGAAGCCAGGCTGCGCAAGCGCTTCGACCTGGCCGACGAGGAAAAGCTGGTGCGCCCGCCGCGCGGTTTCCCGGCGGACTTCGAATTCATCGATGACCTCAAGCACCGCAACTGGGTGCTCTGGCGTTCGCTGGACGATGAGGCGATGACCGGCCCGAAGCTGCGCCAGACGATCGCGGCGGATCTCGCCACGCTGGCGCCGTTCGTGGATTACCTGTGCGCGGCGCTCGACCTGGAGTTCTGAGTCGTCCGATGAGTCGCCCGCGCCTTTATTTCGGCGCGGGTTGCCGGTTTTTCCCGTCGTCATGCTGCGCAGTGGCGCGGCTTTGCACGAAATCCGGGAAGGTCTCCGCCAGCGATGCCTTGTCCGGCAGGATGTAGAACACCCCACCCTTCGCGAACGTCGGCGCCACGACCTGTTCGTAGAATTCCGGCGCGACATTGATGCAGCCATGCGTGACGCGGTTGTCGTCCGGCGTCGGCGTCGCCAGGCGCTCGGCACGTTTTTCGGACGGCACGCCCGTCGCCGTCGGATGCATGGAGACTGCGGAATCGTAGTCCACCCACAACACCCGTCCGGCATCGATGGACGGGCCAAAGCCGCCCACGAAGCGGCCGGCAGGCGTCGTGCGGTCCCGACCCGGGATTTCGCGAAGCGCCAGTCCAGCCACGCCCGGCGCGGAGTGATCGCCAATCGCCGAGCCGAACAGCCCGGGCGCTGCGCCGCGCAGCCGACCCTCGCCATCGAACACCAGGATCTGGGCTGCCGCCTTGTCCATGATCGCGAACGGATAGCCCTGGCTGTCCTTGCTGGCGACGACCCAACCGGCCAGCTCGGTCACCGTGTCGGAAACCTTCTGGTCCGGGGGAAGCAGGTCGACGGCAGCCGCCGGCTGCGCGACCTCGTCCTTGGCGTGGGCCACGCCAGGGCCTGCAAACGCCAGCGCGAGGGCCAGCGCAAGCGGCGCGCCCCGGAGGGCAAGGTGTGTGCGCATATTGATGGGATGTTCCCCGCAAACAAGTGCAATGAGGACAGAGACCGGTGGCCAGCGAAGGCCACCGGGTCTCGGGTTCAACGTGTCAGTACCGGACTACGCAAACGCGATCAACCGCGCGGTACGCGACGCGGCGCCGATTCAAGCTTCTGGACGCGGCCTTCGATCTGGTCCAGGCGTTGGTTGGCCTGCTGTGCTGACTGGTTGGCGGATTCGGCGCTCTGGGCGGCGTTCTGCACCTTCGCGTCGAGCTGATCGAGCCGAGAGTTGATGGTGGCGAACTCTTCCTTATAGGTGGCGCAACCGGCAAAGGTGACGGTGGCGACGAGTGCCACACCGAGCGCCCGCGCGGTCGCCAAATTTTTCTTGGTCAGAAACATTCCACTACTCCTCTTTATCCCGGAAATATGGCGGCTTTTCTGCCGCAGTCATGATGACGTTGCAATGCGTTGACAGATTGTGAAGGCCTGCGCGCGCGTCGTGCTCAACGTCCGCTTCGTGTCGGAGCGGTCAGCCGCCGGTCGTTTCATGAAAAGGCGGCACGAATCAGCGGCTTCTGCATAATCGGGACCGGGCAAGGTGCTTGGGCCCCCGCCCTGCCCTGTCCCGCGCCGTCCGTCGCCCCCCAGGAGAACCCGTGAAGAAGTACTGGTGGATCATCCCCCTGCTGCTCCTGCTTGCGCTCGGCGCGTACGTCGTGGCCGGGCCGTATCTGGCGCTGCGCGGCATCAGCCAGGCCATCGAGCAGCAGGACACCGCCGCGCTCGAACGCCATGTCGATTTCCCCCGCCTGCGCGCCAACCTCAAGGCCCAGCTCGACGACTACGTCGTGCGCCGTGCCGGCGTCGACACGCAGTCCAGCCTGCTCGGCGGCATCGCGCTGCAACTGGCTGGCGGCCTGACCGGCGCGGGCGTCGATACGATGGTGACGCCGCTGGGCATCGGTGCGCTGCTGCAGGGCCACCAGCTCTGGAAGCGTGCCAGCGGCCAGACCGTCGATGGCGATACCTGGTCGCGCCCGATGCCCGCCCGGCCGCTCAAGGACGCCCGCAAGCACTTCGAGTCCACATCGCGCTTCACCGCCACCGTGCTGACGGACGGCGGCGAGCCGGTGGTTTTCGTGCTCGACCGCCAAGGCTTGCGCTGGCGCCTGACCGATATCCGCCTGCCCCTTCACCGCGATTCGCCCTAGCCTCGCGTCGCTGGCGAATCTTTCGCCAACCTCCGCAAAACCTCGCCGCGACAAGGGCTGCGCCGGGTTATCCACATGTTGGCCCACGCCACATCCACATCGAATGTGGACAACCGCTCAGCGCATTGCCCAGGCTTTCGCCAGCCGGCGCACGCCCGCGCGCAATTGCCAGCGGGCCGACAGCGGGCATTGGCGCAGCCAACGCGAAGCCGGGAGCGGCATCGGTGCATCGCGCCAGGCGAAGGCCACCTCGTTGCTCATGCCCGGCTCGCGCAGCATCAGCTGCTGGCGGCCAAACACTTGCCGCAGGTGCGCCTGGTGCGCGCGCAAGTCGGTGTCGTAGAGATTGCTCGCCATGACGCCGCCCGGCGCCAGCGCGCTTCGGCACAGCGCATAGAAGCCCTGGCTGCCCATGTGCCCGGGGATGCCGCCAGCGTCATAGGCGTCCACCAACAAGATGTCGAACGCCCCGGGATGGTCGCGCAGCCATGCCGCGCCATCGCCCTGTACCACCCGCAGGCGCGCATCGTCCGGCGGAACGCGGAACGCTTCGCGCAAGGCCAGCACGCCAGCGTCGTTCTCCACCACCTCGAGGTGCAACTGCGGGAAATGCCGATGCAGGAACTTCACCTGCGCCCCGCCACCCAATCCGACGATCCCGATGCGCCGTGGCGCCGGATGCAGCCACAGCGCGGCCAGCATGCTGCGCGTATAGCCCACCCACAAGATATCCGGCGCCCAGCGCAGCATGCGTGTCTGCGTCACCGCGCCTTCGAACTGCAGCTCCAGGAACCTCCAGCTGCGGCGCAGGTAGGCACCGGAGCCGGCGCGGCGCTTCATTGCGGCCGAGGGTCGTTGGCCACCCCGTGCGGGACGTGGCCGGCGGCCACGTGCTGGTGCTGGCGGGCGCTGTCGATGTTGTGCTGCGAATCGTCGAAGAAGATGTCGGCGCCGAATGCCGCCAGGAACGGTCCCTTGTGGCGGCCGCCCAGGAACAGCGCTTCGTCCAGGCGCACGCCCCATTCGCGCAGCGTGCGGATCACACGCTCGTGCGCCGGCGCCGAACGCGCGGTGACCAGCGCGGTGCGGATCGGCGAGGCCTCGCCAGCCGGGAAGGCGGCCTGCAGCGCATGCAGCGCGGAAAGGAAGTTGCGGAACGGGCCACCGGTCAGCGGCTCGCGCGCGTTTTCACGCTCGTGGCGACCGAATGCCTCCACGCCCTGCTCGCGCGAAATGCGCTCGCTCTCGTCGCCGAAGATCACCGCGTCGCCGTCGAAGGCAATGCGCAGCTGGCGGGCATGCGGATCGCCGTCCGGCCGCGCGGCCTCGACCACTTCGTCGCGCCCGCGTGGCAGGATCGTGGCCGCCGCCACGCCGTGCGAGAGCGCGCGCCGCACCGATTCCGGATTGGCCGACAGGAACAGGTCCGTGCCGAACGGCTTGACGTAGGGCCAGGTCGCCTCGCCGGACGTAAAGGTGGCGCGGACGATGCCCAGGTCGTAATGCTGGATCGAGTTGAAGATGCGCAGGCCGGTATCGGCAGAGTTGCGCGAGAGCAGGATCACTTCGACCCGCGGGGTGTCCGGCGGCGCGCCCTCGTTGAGCGCCAGCAGCTTGCGCACGACCGGGAAGGCCACGCCCGGCCGCAGGATGTCGTCCTCATGCTCGCGCTGGTAGGCGGCATAGGCTTCCACGCCTTCGCGCTCGAATAGCGCGTGCCCCTCCTCCAGGTCGAACAGCGCGCGCGAGGTCACCGCGACGGTCAGCAGGCGGGGGGTGTTGTCGGCCATCTTCCAGGGGATTCGAAGGGGGAATGCAGGGCCATTGTGCCGCAGTCGGCGCCGCGGCGGCCGCTTCAGACGACGAACTGCTCGCTGAGAATGCGTTCTTCCAGGTTGTGCTCGGGGTCGAACAGCAGGGTGACGCGGTGTTCGCGCGATTCGCGGATGGTGACTTCGACCACGTCACGGGTCTCGTGCGAATCGGCGGTGACGCTGACCGGGCGCTTGTACGGATCGAGCACCTGCAGCCGCACTTCGATGTCGGCCTTGAGGATGGCACCGCGCCAGCGGCGCGGGCGATACGGGGCGATCGGGGTCAGGGCCAGCGTGTGCGAGCCCAGCGGCAGGATCGGGCCGTGCGCGGAATAGTTGTAGGCGGTGCTGCCGGCGGGGGTGGAGACGAGCACGCCGTCGCCGATCAGCTCCTCGATGCGGGTCTGGCCGTTGAGGTCGATGCGCAGGTGGGCAGCCTGTCGGGTCTGGCGCAACAGCGAGACTTCGTTGTAGGCCAGCGAGCCGGTGCTGGTGCCCGATTCGGTGAGCGCGAGCATCTCCAGCGGGCGCAGGTGCGCCGGTTCGGCGCGTTCCAGGCGCACGATCAGGTCGTCGTCGCGGAACTGGTTCATCAGGAAGCCGATCGAGCCGAGCTTCATGCCGAACACCGGCTTGCCCGAGCTGCCGTGGCGATGCAGGGTCTGCAGCATGAAGCCGTCACCACCGAGCGCGCAGAGGATGTCGGCCTCGTCGATGGCATGGTCGCCATAACGCTGCGCGAGTTCGGCGCGCGCCCGCTGCGCGGCGTCGGTGTTGCTGGCAAGGAAGGCGATGCGGGGGGATGCGCTCATCTTCGACTCCGTGGATCGGTGGTCAGCATATACGAGCGGGGTGTTTCGGGATCGGGCGGAACTTGGTCTGCGTGCGGCGGCCGGGGCGGGGCGCCCATCGGGACACGCGGTGAACCCATCCATGGGGCTCGTAGGCGACATCCGTGTCGCCTACGGTCCCGATG
>JAEWJB010000136.1 GCA_023386795.1 Pseudomonadota bacterium | reverse complement strand
GGCGTGGCGCCACCGGCGAGCACGCCGCTGCCGCCGGCCACCTCACCCTTCGAGACGACCGCGCCGCCGCCGGCAGAAGGCACGCCCGCGCGCCGCGAGGTCGGCGATGCCACCCGCGCGCTATTGCGCCTACAGGCCGCCGGCACCTATGCCGCGCCTGCGCGCCCGATGCTCGGCGACCAGGCCAGCCTGGCCTACCAGCGCTACCTGGATTCCTTCAAATACCCGATTCCCGAGCGCTTCGACTTCAACCTCAAGCAGTCGCAGGACGAAGGGAACTGAGCCGATGCGCGCCGGCCGCCGCACCGCGCCGACGCAGCGGGGCGCCTCGGCGCTGACGCTGATGCTGCTGATGATCGCCTTGTCGGCGATGCTGGGACTGGTGGAGATCGGCTACCTGTACTGGTCCAAGCGCGACCTGCAGAAGACCGCCGACCTCGCCGCGCTGGCCGGCGCGCAACGCCTGGATACCTGCAACTCCGCCGGGACCGACAACGCCGCCGCGCGTGGCAATGCCTTCCAGGACAACGCCTTCAACGGCACCTTCCAGGCCCGCTGCGGCTTCTGGAACATACAGGCACCCGATGCACCGCTGGTGCCCAGCCATCCGCTCAATGCCGTGGAGGTGGAGTTGCGTCGCGGCGCGCTGCCGATGTTCGGCATGGTCGACTCGATGCCGCAGGTGCGTGCGTCAGCGGTGGCACGCCGCGCCGCGCCCGTGGTCGCGTTCAGCGCCGGCGCGAAACTGCTGAACGTCGATGGCGCCGCGCCGTTGCAGCAACTGCTTCGCACGGTCGGCGTGGACCTGGGCAATACCGAAGTGGCGAGCTATCGCGGGTTGGCCCAGCTCAAGCTCACCCCGCGCGGCCTGTTGCAGGCGTTGGGCATCCCGGTGTCTTCGGACCTGACGCTCGGCGAGCTCAACGGGCTGCTGACGCGCAGCCAGATCAGCGTGGGCCAGCTGTTGCAGGTCATGGCGGCCCTGGCGAACCAGCAGCAGCTTGCCGGCGTGGACCTCTCCGTGTTGCAGCGGCGGTTGGCCGCGGCAAACCTGGACAGCGCGGAGCTGCGGTTGGGCTCGGACGACGCGACCGCGGGCCTGTTCGCCAGCCTCGTCGCGCCGGATGGCGATGCCAACAGCGCGCTCGATGTGCAGCTCGATGCGCTCGACCTGCTCGGCAGCGCGATCAGCGTGGGCAACGGCCAGCACGCGGTGCAGGTACAGCAGCTCAACCTGCTCGGCGCGGTGACCGCGCAGGCCAGCATCGTCGAGCCGGCATCGATGGGCATCGGGCCGGTCGGCACGACGGCCTACAACGCGCAGGTACGCGTTCGCCTGGATATCGACACGGACCAGCTCGCCCTGATCAGCCCGGTGATCAAGCTGCTGGGCATCCGCCTGCATCTGCCGATCTACATCGACGCGGTGGACGGCTATGCGCGGCTGAAGGAGGTGGACTGCGCCAGCACACCGCAGCGCGCCAACTTCGACGTGCTGTCGAGCATTTCCAACATCTGCATCGGCAAGCCAGGCGGCGATTGGCGCAGCACGCGCGAGCTGTGCTCGACCGCCAACCTCGGCAACGAACAGCTGGTCAAGCTCTTCGGGTTGAACGTGTTGACCGACCGCATCGTGGTGCCGGTGCTGCAGTCCCAGGACAACCTGTGGGTTGCCGAGGGTGGCACCGGATCGGTGGCGCCCAATTCGCTGCAGGTGGGCACGCTGCTGTCGAACCTGACCGATGCGATGTTCAATGCGCTGGGCAAATTGTTCCAGAGCAGCGGCAGTGCGAGCGACACCGCCAGCGGGCTGGCCACGCAATACCTGGAAGCCACGCGCAAGAGCAATGGGGCCTATGACCCGCAGGCGGTGGTCACCGCGCTGCGCGATGGCACGGGCGGGCTTGGCGCGCTGGGCGACTGGCAGACCACCATCGTCAAGTGCGACAACGTGCTGGGGGTCGTGTGCAAGAGCCAGCCGGGCAGCGTGTGGGAAGGTTTCCTCAACACCACCACGATCAGCAGCGGCTTGGTGGGCGGGTTGCTCGACGTGCTGGGGTTGACCTCCTGCAGCGGGCTGGTCGCCGGCCTGGCCTACAACAGCTGCGTGCGCGACAACCTTGCCAAGTACCTGCAGACCCGGCCCGGCGGCCTGGGCGATACGAACTACAACCCGCAGGCCGGCACCGGTACCTGCAACACGGTGCTGTGCGTGCTGCTCAAACCCGTGATGGACGCCACACTGCGGCCGCTGTTGAACGGTGTCGGCACGCTGCTGGGCACCACGCTGGACCAGGTGCTGGGGCTGCAACTGGGGCGCACCGACGTGCGCGTGGAGGACATCCAGTGCCATGCCGCGCAACTGGTGCGATGAACACGCCGCAGGCCCTGTCCAGCCTCGGTTTTTCGCTGCTAGACTCGCGATCAGGAACGCGGCCGCGCGCGTGCGGCCTGCCTTTACCAACGGGGATTGAAGGGGAATGAAACAAGCCAAGCACATGGCCTTCTGCTGGCTGGCCATCGGCGTTCTTGTGGGCACCACCGCGTGCACGTCGACGGCCTCGGCCGCGCGTGGGCCGGTTCCCGCGTCCACCACCAACGCCGTGATGCCGAGCGAGAACACCGTGGGCAACACCGCCGCCGAACTGCGCCGGCTGATGGACGCCCAGCAGCTCACCGAGCTGCGCACCACGTACAACGGCACCTATGGCGCGAGCCTGCTGTTCCATGCCGAGTCGCTGAACTACTACGTGGCGCTTTTCCACGACAAGGAATTCTGGCGCGTGATCCGCACCGACTCGGCCGACAACGCCGAGCAGGTGTACCGCACCTTCGTCGAGCAGACCGCGCAGCTGTCGCAGGTGTACATCGACACCATCCGCCTGCAGGCCGGCAAGGCCTACACCGACCGCATGGTGCAGATGAACGAGAAGCGCCTGCAGGGCCTGCAACAGGAACTGGAGGCGCAGCGCCAGCAGGCCGCCGAGGTCAGCGCGGCATTGCAGCAGAACCAGCAGCAGGCAGTCACGCTCAGCTCGGACCTGCGCAACAGCAATTCCCAACTGGACGCGCTGCAGCAGCGCATCAAGACGCTGCAGGCACAGCAGGGCGACCCGAGCCTGGCGCTTCCGGCCGCGCCGGCGCCCACCGCCGAGCCGGCCACGCCGGTGCCGGCCAAGCCCTGAGCCGAAGCGCGCGCCTGCCGGCGCGCGTTTTCGTTGCGGCATGCCATGGGGCGCTCGCCTTGAGACCCGGGCTTTTGTCACCATAAAGGGGACTTCGCCAACACCGAACCCCCGCCCATGTCCGACAAGCCGCACGTATTCGACGCCACCACCGAGACCTTCGAGGCCGACGTCCTGCAGAAATCGCTGCAGGTGCCGGTGCTGGTGGATTTCTGGGCCACCTGGTGCGGCCCGTGCAAGACGCTCACCCCGATCCTGGAAAAGCTCGCCGCCGAGTACAACGGTGCGTTCGTGCTGGCCAAGGTCGACGTGGACCAGGAGCAGCAGATCGCCGCGGCGTTCCAGATCCGCTCGGTGCCGACGGTGTTCCTGGTGCAGGGCGGGCAGATCGTCGATGGCTTCCCGGGCGCGATGCCGGAGGGTCAGCTGCGCGAGTTCCTGGCCCAGCACGGCGTGGTGCCGGGTGAAGCCGCGCCGGCCGAGGAAGCCGCCGCGCCCGTGGCGCTCGATCCGCAGGCGGAGGTCGCGCGCCTGCGCGAGTTGGCCGGCGCCGAGCCGGACAAGGACGAGCACAAGCTGGACCTGGCGCTGGCCTTGCTGCGGGTCGGCGACGCGGAGGAAGCCGGGCGCCTGCTGGACGCCCTGCCGGCCAACCTTGCCACCGACGATCGCGCCGTGCGCGGCCGTGCCCGCCTGGGCTTCGCCAATGCGCTGAAGGATGCGCCGGCCCGCGAAGCGCTCGAACAGGCCCTGGCCAGCGACCCGAACGACCTGCGCGCGCGTCATTTGCTCGGCGTGCGCCTGCTGGTCGAGGGCCAGGACGAAGCCGCGCTGGCACAGTTCATCGAACTGCTGCGGCTGGATCGCAACTACAGCGAAGGGTTGCCGAAGAAGACGCTGATCGACGCGTTCCGGGTGATCGAGGACGAGGACCTGGTCGGACAGTACCGACGCAAGATGTCGGCGTTGTTGTTCTGAGACAAAGGCCCGGGTAACCGGGCCTTTCTGGTTTTGGGGTTTCGGGTGCCCGCTCCCGTACCAACGCGTATGGTAGGCTTCGACCCACCCCTACTTGCCGTCCGCAGCCCGCATGAAAGCCTCGCTGTTCCGTCTCGGCCTCAACCTCTGGCCGCCGTTCCTGTTCACCGGCATCCGCGTCGTCGAACTGGGCGAGGACTACCGCCATGCCCGGGTCGAACTGCGCATGCGCCCCTGGAACCGCAACTACGTCGGCACCCATTTCGGCGGCAGCCTGTTTGCGATGACCGACCCGTTCTGGATGCTGCTGGTGATGCACAACATCGGCCGCGACTACTACGTGTGGGACAAGGCCGGCGCGATCGAGTTCGTCAAACCCGGCCGCGGCACGGTGAGCGCGCAGTTCCGCATCGACGATGCCGTGCTGGACGAACTGCGCCAGGCCACCGCCAATGGCGAGAAGACCCTGCGCTGGTTCGAGAACGACGTCATCGATGCGCAGGGGGATGTCGTTGCAAAGGTACGCAAGCAGCTCTACGTCAAGCGCAAGCCCGGCCGCTGAGCGACTGGCGCAAGGGCGCGCGCTCGGGCCAGAATCGACCGACTCCCATCCGGCCCTGTCCATGCGCCCCACCCTCCGCCTGCTTGCCTGTGCCCTGCTTGCCGCCCTGCCTGCGCTGGCGTTCGCCGCGCCGTACCGCAGCGCGCAACAGATTCTCGACGCCTCGCCCGCCAGCGATTGGCGCACGCTCGATCCGGCGAACACGCTGTACCTGGAACTGGCCAGCGGCCGGGTCATCATCGAATTGGCGCCACAATTCGCGCCCGAGCACGCGGCCAACATCCGCACCTTGGCCCACGAGCATTTCTGGGACGGCACCAGCATCTACCGCGCGCAGGACAACTTCGTCGTGCAGTTCGGCGATGCCGATGCCGACGATGCCGCGAAGGCCAAGCCCATGGGCGCGGCGAAGACGCATCTGCCGGCCGAATTCGCACGTCCCTCGAAAGGCCTGGCGTTCTCGCGCCTGCCCGACAGCGACGGCTGGGCGCGCGAGGTCGGCTTCGTCGACGGCTTTCCCGTGGGCCGCGACAACGCGAACGGGCAGACCTGGCTGGCGCACTGCTACGGTGCCGTCGGCGCCGGGCGCAACAACGCGCCGGACAGCAGCGTGGGCGCGGAGCTTTACGTGGTGATCGGGCAATCGCCGCGCCAGCTGGACAACAACATCACCGTGGTCGGCCGCGTGGTCAAGGGCATGGAACTGCTCAGCGCCACGCCGCGCGGGCCCGAGCCGATGGGTTTCTACGAGGATGCGGCGCAGCGCACGCCGATCCGCGCAATCCGACTGGCCAGCGAGGTGCCCGAAGGCGAGCGCACCCCGCTGCAGCTGCTGCGCACCGACAGCCAGACCTTCCGTGATGTCGCCGAGGCACGGCGCAACCGCGTGGACGATTTCTACAAGCGCCCGGCGGGGCACATCGACCTGTGCAACGTGCCATTGCCGGTACGCGCGCCGAAGTAAGGCTTCAGCGCTTCTGGCTGAAGGCCACGCTGCCGAGGATCAACGCACCGGCGGCGAGCATGCGCGCGGTGATCGGCTCGTGCAGGAACAGCCAGGCGAACAGCGCACCGAACACCGGGATGAGGTAGGTCACGGTGGAGGCGATTGCCGGGCCGACACGGTAGATCAGCCGGTAATACAGCAGGAATGCGAAACCGGTGCAGAACATGCCCAGCGCGATGGCGCTGGCCCAGGCCATCGGCGCGATCGGCTGTTGCGGCCAGTGGGTGATGGCCAGCGGCGCCAGCAGGATCGCCCCGCACCCCAGCGTGGCCGCGCCCGACGCGGCCGGCGGCAGGCCGGTCATGTGGCGCTTCACCAGGTTGATGCCCACGCCGTAGAGCAGCGAGGCCAGCGCACCGGCGAACACTGCCGGCCCGATGCTCAGGCCGGCCGATTTGCCGGTGGCCAGCACCACCACGCCGACAAAGCCGATCAACAGCGCCACCGCGCGGCGCACGCCGATCTTCTCGCCGAAGAACAGAAACGCCACCAGCGCGGCGAACAGCACCGTCATGGCGTTGCAGATCGCGCCAATCGCCGCAGGCGCGCGCTCGGCGCCCCACGCGAACAGCAGGAACGGAATGGCGGAGTTCACCAGGCCGATGGGCGCCAGCCACAGCCAGCGGCGCGGCGGGAACAGCGCGCGCGATTTCCACAGGAACGGCGCCAGCACTAGCGCGCCGAGCAGCAGGCGCACCTCGACCAGCGCGAACGGACCGAACGGCTGGGCGGCGATGCGCATGAACAGGAACGAGCAGCCCCAGATCGCGCCGAGCACGCCCAGTTCCAGTGGGGTGCGCCAGTCGCGCCCGCGCGCGAGGCTCGCTTCAGCGGTGTTGTTCATGCCGTCTCCTTGGGTTGCCGCTTGTGGGGTTCGACGATGATGCGCCGGCGCAGGATCCGCACCTGCGCGACCATCAGCAGGCGCAGGTCGCGTACGAGGTAGTCCGCCAAGGCTGCGTCGTCGATGTCGTCGCCTTCGATGTCCAGCCGGAAATCCTGCCCCTGCAGGCCGCCGCCGTTGCTGAATTCGATCTCGAAATCGAAGACCACGCGGTGCGGGGAAGCGTCCATTGTCGAAGGGGAAAGGCCGGAAGGGTTGCCAGCATCCGCCCGCCCGGCGGGCCGGACAAGCGCGTAGTATCACGCGCAGCGACAAATCTGATTCGTGGCTCGCCCGTGAACCTGCGCCCTACCCTGCTCCCCGCCCTGGGCGTCTTCGCCGTCGCCGCCCGCCACCAGAACTTCGCCCTGGCCGGGGCGGAGCTGCACCTCACCGCCAGCGCGGTGAGCCACCACATCCGCAAGCTCGAAGCGATGCTGGGTGCGCCCCTGTTTCAGCGGCACGCGCGCGGCGTCACCCTGACCACCGAAGGCCGGCAGCTGGCCGACGCAGCCAGCGCGGCGCTTTCGGACCTGGGCGCGGTGGCCAGCAACCTGCGCCCGCTGCCGGACACCGTACCGCTGCGTGTGACCACGCTGCACTCGATTTCCTACTGCTGGCTGCTGCCGCGCCTGCCGCGCTTCTGCGCGCTGCACCCGCACGTGCGTGTGGAAATCCACACCGGCGGCGCGCTGGCGCGGTTCGACGACGGCGGCCCGGACCTGGGCATCCGCTATGGGCCGGGCAACTGGCCGGGCCTGACCGCCCTGCCGCTGATGGAGGACGCGCTGTTCCCGGTGGCTTCGCCTGCGCTGCCGCAACTGGCGCAGCTACGCACCCCGGCCGACATCCTGCAGCTCCCGCTGCTCTCGGACATGTCGCCGCAGAGCTGGCGCGACTGGCTGCGCGCGGCCGGCGTGCGCGGCGTGCGCCTGCCGCCGATGCACAGCTTCAGCGACAGCACCGAGGCGCTGCGCGCGGCGGTCTACGGCATGGGCGCGGTGCTGGCACGCAAGCTGGTCGCCCAGCCCTACCTGCAGCGGTACGAACTGGTGCGGCTGCCGGGGCCTTCGATGCAGCCGCGTTTCGCGTATTACATCGTGCATCCAGAACACCAGACGCCGAGCCCGGCCGCGCAGCTGATGATCGACTGGCTGCGCCGCGAGGCGCTCGACGAGCGCACGCCGCTGCCGCCGTTGCCGGCGGAGTTGATGGGGTTGCCGGGGTGAGCGGCCCTTGACACGGGCCGCTCGCAATTCAATAATTAACCAATTCGTTAATAGTTGAATCACTGTGGCCACCGATCGGATCTTCGAAGCGCTCGCCTCGCGCCCCCGCCGCGAGATCCTCGCGTTCCTGTCAGCACAGGAGCTGACGGCCGGGGAGATTGGGCAGCGTTTCGAGATGACCGCCCCGGCGATCTCGCGCCACCTGGCCGTGCTGTCCGCCGCCGGACTGGTCATCGGCGAGCGGCGCGGCCAGTTCATCTATTACCGCCTCACGCCGGACAGCCTCATCAACACGCTCAGCAGCTTCGCTTTCGAGGTCTGCCCAACCGCCGGCCCCCTGCAACGCGAATCGCGGCGCCTGGCCAAGGCCAAGGCGCGCTGACCCTTCCCCGACACGGCAGGAGCCGACATGGGACGCTTACGGATCGCCAGCGAACGCAGTTTTCCCCGCGTCCAACTCGCCACCCCCGACGGCGGTCGCCCTGTCGAAGTCCTGTTGATCGCACAACTCGACCCCGGCGCCGGCGACACGCTGGCCGCACAGGCCGGCCAACGACAGGCCTCGCACCCGCGCCACGACGCCGCACTCGACGAACCGTCCGCTTTGCTTTCTCCACCGGATTTCTCGCGCGACGATCCGACCTCGCTGTTTTCCTTTTCGGTCGGTCCGTACGGCCATCCCTTCCACCGACACGCCGGACGCCGGCTGTTCACCGCGATCAGCGGCAGCGGCGGCGCGCGCCTGCGCTTCGCCCACGTCTGCGATGCGGCGATGGCGGCCGACCCGGCAGCCTTCCTGAGCGCGCTGCGACATGTCGAAGTCCCGCCCGACTGCCTTTTCAGCGTGCGCTTCGATGGCGGCACCTGGCACCAGTTCCTGCCATTGCGCAACGACGGCCATCACCCGGCGCTGTTCGCCCTGTCGTGCCATCCCGACGAATCCGCCGGACTGACGGATCCTTCGCTGCAAGCCCGTGCGGCAGCCGGCACAGCCACTATCGCCAGCCTGACCGAACTATTGCCAAGCCCCGTGCAGTCTCTGCTCGATGCCGCCGACGCGCGTGGCGACGCGGTGCCCACCACCTGCCTCGCCCTGCACGCGCCACCCGATTCCTGGCGCCAGCGCGCATGCGCGCGCATCCGCAGCCGCGCCGGGCGCTGCCGCCTGCGCTGGCAAGCCAAGGGCGCGGCCGGCTACACCGGCCACCGCGGCGACGCAGCGGTCATCGTGCACGCGCGCGCGTTGCCCGAAGATTCGCTGCTGCATCCCTTGCTGTCCGACTATCACTATCAGGATGTCGTGACGGCTACGCTCGCACCCGAGGATGTGCGTTCGTCGCAGCCGGCCGCCTTGCTCGCCGCATTGCTGGAGGGATTCCTGGAAGCCCCGCCGGCCAGCGTCGGCGCACTGATGGGATTGCGCAATGCACTGGTGCGCCCCTTCGGGCTGCGCACCGCCAAGCTGGGGTGCCCAGTCTCTTCACTGGCCAGCGCGCAGTCGCCGGAACGATTCCTGCAGCGCTTCCCCGTGCTGTCACAAGCGCATGCGCCGCGTAGTGCGCAGGTGATCCTGGGCGCCGACGATCGCCATCTCGCCTTTCGCTCCTGCGCTGCCGTGCATGTCGACGACGAGGGCCAAGTGCATTTCAGCCTGTCCACCCGGGTGCGCTGCCGCAATCTTTTCGGCCGCGCCTACATGGCGGTCGTGGACGGCGTGCATCGCAGGCATGTCGCGCCGACCCTGCTGTCCACGGCGCTGTTGCATGTGGCCACGCGCGACTTGTCGGCAGGCGACACCCTGTCTCCCGTGGCCTGAGGCCATCCTCACTTGGCGTTGCCCCGGGCTTGCCTAGGCTGGCCTTCCCCTTCATCGGAGACGTTTGCCATGCCCACCCTGCGCCTGCGCATCACCGGCAGCGAGGACGACGCCCGCGCGATCAGCAACCTGTTGTTGAGCCTGGACGGCATCGAACACGTCGAGGAAGTCGACGACCTGATGCCCCACCTGGACGACGACGATTCCAGTTCGGCCGGCCTGTCCGACGACGAAGGCCCCGGCACGCACGAACTGGAAGTCGAGGCCGGCAACGATTCCACCGCGCAGAAAGTGCGTGATGCGGTGCAGGAACTGGCCCTGGAACTGGACGTGTTCGTTGAGTTCGAGGAAGACGAGGGCTGAGGCCCTCGACCTTCCTGGTCGGCTGGGCGCCGCCCGGCGACGCCCGTCCCTTCAGCCCACGCGCCGGCGACGACGACGCCACCACGCCCGTGCCACCCACAGCAGCGCCAGCACCAGGATCGCCGGCGGCAACACGCCCGCGATGAAGCGCACCACCCACGCCACGCTGCCGGTGAAGATTGCGCCGGTGTCCGCGAAGGCCTGGCCCAGTTCGCTGCGCCGCTGCTCGGTGCCGATGGCCTCAAAGTTGATGGTGAGCCGCTGGGTATCGATCCGCCGCTGCTGCTGCGCCGCTTCCTGCCCCGCCACCTGCAGGCCGCTCTCGATCTCGGCCAGGCGTTGGGACAAGGTCAGCAGGTCCGCCATCTTCAAGTCACCGCGGCGCTGGTACTCCAGCAGGCGCGCATGCTCGTTCTCCAGCCGTGCCCGAGTCAGCCGGGTGTCGGCGACCTGTTGCGCCAGATCCTCGGCGCGGGTGCTGCGCGAGGCGATATCGCCGCCTTCGCCGGCCAGCTTCAGCAGCGGCTCCACGCCCGCCGGCGCAGTGCGCACGGTAATGTCGCCGCCCGGATAGGGCTCGCCGCGCTGCCCGATCTGCAACACCGCGCAATCCCCGAAGCGGGCCTGCTGGCACGCATCGCGCACCGCGGCGATATGTGCCGGAATGTCAGCCCCGGGCAGGCGCACGCTGGCGTCGTGTTCGTAAGCCAGGAACGTGCCGGGTGGCGGCGCCAGCATCTTTGCAGGTGCCGGCGGCGGCGCGGGGGCCACCAGGCCCGCGGCTTCCCCGGCCATCGCCGCGGCGTCCGCCGCCGCGGCGGCTTCTTCCGGCGAACCCCCAGCATGCCTGCCGCAACCGGCGCCCGCCAGCGCCAGTGCCAGCAACCACCCGGCCCTGTGCAGCCGGGTCAAAGGCTCGCCCCGTCGAAGGCGTTGATCTTCAGGGCAGCCAGGTCCAGCGCCGGCACGCAGCGCAGGTTCACCGCCGCCATCAGTTGCCCCGAACGCGGGTCCACCGCCTCGCTGTAGGGGGCGATACCGCAGTCGCGGCAGTAATGGTGGGCGATGTGATGGTGGTTGAAGCGATACTCGCCCTGCGCTTCGGCCGGGGTATGCAGCGCCAGCGCGTCGCGCGGGCCGAACCACAGCAGGCCCCCGCGGCGCCGGCACAGCGAGCAGTTGCAGTCCATGGCCTCGGTGATCGGGGCCTGGGTGGTCAGGGTGAACCCAATCGCGCCGCAGTGGCAGCTTCCTTCGTACTGCATTGCCTTTCCCTCCGGTTGGAGCGCCCAAGGTAATCCAAAGGCATGTGCGCCCGCACGCGAGGCGGCCTATCCTCGACGATTTCGACCCACCTGGAACCCCGATGCGCAAGACCCTGCTTACCGCCGCCCTGCTGGCTGCCCTGGCCGGCTGCCAGAAACAGGCCGACACCGCCCCCACCGCCGAAAGCCCCGCCGGCGCCGCCACCGCCGCCACGACGGCCGATGCGCGCTTCGCCGAGTTGTCCAAGCAGGCGCTGGATACCTGGATGCAGCTGTCCCCGGTCGGGGCCACGCAGATCGGCGACCACCGCTTCGACGGCCAGATCGACGACCTCTCGGCCGCTGGCCGCCAGAAGGGCCTGGAGGCCAGCAAGTCGCTGCTGGCGCAGCTGGACAAGATCGACGCCAGCCAGCTCTCGCGCGAGAACCAGGTGGACGCGGCGATCCTGCGCAACCAGCTGCAATCGGACATCTGGAATACCGAGGTATTGCAGAGCTGGGCGTGGGACCCGCAGGTCTACAACAACGTGGCCGGCAGTGCGATCTACGGCTTGATGGCGCGCGAGTTCGCGCCGCTGCCCGAGCGCATCAAGTCGGCGACCGAGCGCATGGAGAAGATCCCGCAGATCTTCGCCCAGGCCCGCGAGAACCTGGACCCGGCGCGCGTGCCGGAGATCCACGCCAAGACCGTGGCCAAGCAGAACCAGGGCATCCTTTCCATCGTCGATACCTTCATCACCCCGCACCTGGGCGAACTGGCGCCGGCCGACGCGGCGCGCACCAACGCGGCCATCGACGGGCTCAAGAAGGCCGTGGCCGAGCAGCAGAAGTGGCTCGATGACACGCTGGTGCCCAATGCCAAGGGCGATTTCCGCATCGGCGCGGAAAAGTACGACCAGAAGCTGAAGTTCGCACTGGTGTCCTCGCTGTCGCGGCAGGACATCAAGCAGCGCGCCGAAGCCGAACTCAAGCGCGTGCGCGGCGACATGTACGGCATCGCGCGCGAAGTGCTGAAGGACAAGCCGGGCGCGCCTACGCTGCCGGAGAATCCGAGCGACGAGCAGCAGCAGAAGGCGATCGAGGCGGCGCTGGAGTTGGCGTACGCGCAGCATCCGGCGCGCGACAAGGTGGTGGACGATGCCAAGGCGGCGCTGAAGTCGGCGACCGATTTCGTACGCGAGAAGGACCTGGTGACGCTGCCGGATGCGCCGGTGGACGTGATCCTGATGCCGGAGTTCCAGCGCGGCGTGGCGGTGGCGTACTGCGATTCGCCCGGCCCGCTGGACAAGAACCTGGCGACGTTCTTCGCGATTTCGCCGATTCCGGATGACTGGACGCAGGCGCAGTCCGACTCGTTCCTGCGCGAGTACAACTCGCGGATGATCCACCTGCTCTCGATCCACGAGGGCATCCCGGGCCACTACCTGGAAGGCTGGCATTCCTCGAAGTTCCCCTCCACGCTGCGCGCGGTGTTGCGTTCGGGCATGTTCGCCGAGGGCTGGGCGGTGTACACCGAGCGGATGATGCAGGAGCAGGGCTACCTGGATAACGACCCGCTGTTCCACCTGGTGCAGCTGAAGTTCTACCTGCGCTCGATCGCCAACGCGATCCTCGACCAGGGTGTGCACGTGGACAACTGGAGCCGCGAGCAGGCGATGCACCTGATGACGCACGATGCCTTCCAGCAGGAGAGCGAGGCATCGGGCAAGTGGGTGCGCGCGCAGCTGTCCTCGGCCCAGCTGCCGACCTACTTCGTGGGCGTCCAGGAGCACCTGGATACGCGCAAGGCGGTGCAGGAGAAGCTGGGCGACAAGTTCAACCTGAAGGCCTACCACGACCAGATCCTTTCCTACGGCGCGCCGCCGGTGCGGTTCGCGCGCGAGCTGATGCTGGATCAGCCGATCGAGTAAGCCGAAAGCGACCGTGCGGGTTCTGCCTGCACGGTCTTTTCCGCTGAAAGCGCTGCATGCATGGGCCAGCGCGCGGCATCCGGGGGCAGGGCGCAAGGCGGTTGCGTGCGATCTGTGACTGGCTATGCTGCGTTCGGTGAGCACGGGGAACGGCACCGCCTTGGCGCCGGGGCTCGCCGATGGGGATATCGCAATGAACACGAAGCGGCATGAGCTCGATGGGCTCGGTGGTTGGTTGATCCTGGTGTTCTTCGGGCTGTTCGTCAGCCTGTTACGCATTCCCGCCACGCTGCTCACTACGCATGGACGCCTGCTGCTTGATGGCACGCTGGCCCAGCTCATCGATCCGCAAGGGGCGGCCTACCACCCGCTGTGGTTGCCGCTGATCATTTTCGAAGTGGCTGGCAACCTCTTCATCCTCGCGCTGGTAGTGGCGACGCTCGTGCTGCTGTTCGCCCGCTCGCGCTATGCGCCGGCGATGGCCATTGCGCTGTACGCGAGCAATGTCGGGGTGATCGTGGCCGACATCGGGGCCTGCCAGTTGATTCCCTCCCTGGCTGAGCAGCCGGTGGATATCGATTCGCTCAAGGAACTGGGCCGCGCGTTGATCGCCGCGCTGATCTGGATTCCGTACTTCCTGGTGTCTCAACGCGTACGGGTCACCTTCACCCGCTATTGGCCGGCACTGCCCGGGCGCAAGGCGCCGCCCGCGATTCCGCCGCTGCCCGCGATGCAGGAGCCGGTGTCGTAAAAACGCACGGGTGTACGGTTGCGGGCCTGCGGCCTGGTCCGCAGAAGCAGAAGCTCGCGAAGGCAGCGCTGTCCGGGACGGTTCCGACCAGAGCCTGTAGCGAAAGCCGTGGCGCTATCCCGATGCGTGTTCGTGGAGGACGTCGCGATTTCGCGATGAACTCCTTACTTCTCCTTGAGACGCCGCGCCGCATTGCATAGGCTTGCGGCGGGAGCGTCGCCAGAGGCGACGGCGGTATCAGACAAACCGGGGGAAGACATGGTTCTGCGCAAGGGAGGGCGCGCGCCGCTGGCCGTCGCCGTGGCGGCTGTGGTGTGCACGATGATGCTGACGGGCTGTGGCGGAGGCGGCGGTGGCGGTGTCCGCAGCGAGGCCCCGCCGGTCACGCCACCCCCCGTGTCACCTCCTCCTCCGCCGCCTCCGCCCCCGGTCACCCCACCGCCCGTGACGCC
>JAEWJB010000114.1 GCA_023386795.1 Pseudomonadota bacterium | reverse complement strand
GCTGAAGCCGCTCCTACAAGGGCATTAAAGGCATTCAAGGAGATTGAAGCGCATTGCCGGAACACGTCACGGCCAGCGCCCCAATATCTCCGGCGCCAATCCCATCCGGCGGCACGCTCTCGGCGCCAACCCGTCCGGCAACGCCGCGCGAAACAGCGGGGCCATGCCACGCATCATCCGCGCGGCGGCGAGGTCGCGTGCCCGCTGCCAAGCCGTGCGCCCCAGCTGCGCGCATGCCCAGTCGGGCAGCAACGCCGCGCCGGCACGCAGGAACACGTCGCGCGACAGCCCCGCCGCCGGCACCGGCAGGCGTGCGCGCCCCAGCACGCCCAATACCTCCCAGGTGCGCGCATCCGCGCGCAGTTGCGGCTGCACGCGCGCGAAGTACGCCGCCACCGCCGCCTCACTGCCCGGCACGCCCACTGCGCCCAGCGCCTCGGCCACGCGGCGCCCTTCATCGTAGTAGCGGTCGGCGATGCTGACCGGCACCTCCCGCCCGTAGCGCCGGCATCCTTCCAGGAAGCCATAGGCCTCGGTAACGTGCACCCACGTCAGCAGTTCCGGATCGTCGGCTCGGTAAGGCAGGCCGTCCGCGGTGTGGCCGCCGATGCGCGCATGGATGGCCCGCACGCGGGTGATGAGCTTGTCCGCCTCGCCTCGGGGCGCATAGGTCGTACCGGCGACGAAAGCCGTGGTGCGGCGCAACCGCCCCACCAGGTCATCGCGGAAATGGGAATGGTCGTACACCGCCGCCAGCGCGCGCGGGTGCAGGGTCTGCAGCATCAATGCACACAGGCCGCCAGCCAGCATGCCGGGAAACTCGGCATGGATGCGCCAGGTCACGCTGGCGGGGCCGAACAACCCCGGATCACCCACCGGCAGGTCGTACTCGATACCGCTCTCCCCGCGTGGGAAGGCACCCAGCACCCAGCGGCGAATCTGCGCGGTGACAGGGGCGGACAGCGTTTTGAACACGGCGGGCATGGCGGTGATCGTAACGCGCTCACGCCATGCCGACCCCGGCTTTGGATACTGGAAACGTCGCCCGCCGTAGCGTGCCTGCCCCCTCCTCACCCGGCATGTGCGTTCGCAGCAAGGCGACGACGGCCCGGCACCCCATTGCCAACCGCGGTGGAAGTGCTAGAAATAAAGCGCCTGAAGATCCGCCAGTGCCGCAAGCCGTCGTACCAGCCAACCGTTCGGGAGCTCGTCATGATCGCATTGTTCAAGGGTTTGGGTTTGTTGCTGGACGACAACGCGCTGCATCGCGAGCCGTTCGAAGTGCAGGTCGCGCATTGGCGCGACAAGACCGACAAGCAGATCGACGAGGAAGTCGAGCTGCTCACCGTCGCCAAGAAGCAGTGGGTGATCGCCTCGATCATCGGCTGGCAGGCGATCTCCCTGATCCTGCTGGGCGTGATCGCGCACCAGTTGTGGCAGCACGACTACCACGTCACCTTCAGCCGCGTGGTCATCGTGTTCACCTCGTGGATCTCGATCCTGTTCGTGATGTGGTACATCGCCGACCTGTTCGACCACAGCGCCGGCTTCGAACGCTGGCTGCGCGCCTTCAACAGCCGCGCACGACTCGCCCCGGACGCGGATACCGTCGAATGCGTGGCCGACGCGCTGGAAATGGCCCGTCGCTACCCGGAGGTGCTGCGTTACAAGCAGGAGGTGACCAACCACCGCGAGATGCGCCACGAGGACATCGTGATCATGCGCGAGATGGGCCACCTGAGGCAGTACTCGGAACTCGTCCGCGAGCTGGACCGCTACGACGGCGCGCCCAAGCTCGTCGTCAATGGCTGACCGGCATCGCCTGCCGTCGCCTGCTTGCAGGAGCGGCTTCAGCCGCAATCGATGAACCCAAACGCAGGACGGGGGCTTTCGCCCCCGTCCTGCTTTCAGCGCTCGATCTGGCGGCCGCTCAATGCGCCGCGACGGCCGCCTGCTCCACCGCCGGCGTGCGCCACCCACTGCGCACGCCCCATACGTAGAACCCCAGGCCGACCACGGCCACCACGGCCAGGTCGATGCCATACGGCAGGTAGCCATGGCCGCCGAAGGTCGTGCTGCCCGCCCACGAGAGCAGCGCCACCACGGGCAGGTAGACGATCATCCACCACGCGCCCTTGAGCTGCCGGCCGAAGTCGTTCCAGCGCGCCTTGGCCTGATAGTAGGCATACACCGGCAGCGCCACGGCCATCAGCAGGATGATCTCGCCGGTGAGCGGCCAGCGCGCCCAGTACAGCAGTTCGGTCGCCATCACGAAGGCCACCGCCGCCATCACCGGCAGCGCGAACACGCGCAGCGGGCGGTGGAATTCCGGGGCGGTACGGCGCAGCGACATCACGCTGACCGGGCCGGTGAGGTAGGAAATGATCGTCGCCACCGAGATCACCGCCGCCAGCGTGCCCCAGCCGCGGAAGAAGAACAGGAACAGGTAGGACACGGCGAGGTTGAAGATCATCGCCGGGCGCGGCACGCCCCAGTGCGCGTGCACCTGGCCGAGGATCTTCGGCATCGTGCCGTTCTTCTCCATGCCGTAGATCATGCGCGCGGTGGTGGCGGTGTAGGTGATGCCGGTGCCCGAGGGGCTGATGAAGGCGTCCACGTACAGCAGGATCGCCAGCCAATGCAGGTTGACGATGATGGCCAGCTCGGCGAACGGCGAGCGGAAGTCGATGCCGTGCCAGCCTGCCTGGGCCAGCAGGTCCGGCGGCACCGCACCGATGTAGGCGACCTGCAGGATCACGTACACCACCGTGGCCAGCGCGATGGAGCCCAGCACCGCGAACGGGATGCTGCGGCCCGGGTTGCGTGCCTCGCCGGCCAGGTTCACCGGGCTCTGGAAGCCGTTGAAGCTGAAGACGATACCGGCGGTGGCCACCGCGGTGAGCACGGCGGCGAAATCGATGACATGTGTGTCGCCATGCACGCCCACCGAGAAGTTCTCGCCGTGGAAGCCACTGGCGATCAGCGCCAGGCCGGTCGCCGCCGGCACGACCAGCTTGAACACGGTGATGGCGGTGTTGGAGCGCGCGAACAGCTTCACGCTCCAGAAGTTCAACAGGAAATACACCAGCACCAGCACCGCGGCGATCAACAGGCCGGGCACGGTCAGCTCACCGGCACCGCCGGGCTGGGAGACATAGAGGTTCTGCGCCCACTGCCACGGCCAGGAGGCCATGTACTGCACCGACGCCTCGGCCTCGACCGGGATCACCGAGACGATGGCGATCCAGTTCGCCCAGCCGGCGATGAAGCCGACCAGCGAGCCGTGCGAATAGTGGCTGTAGCGCACCATGCCACCCGATTCGGGAAACATCGCGCCCAGCTCGGCATAGGCCAGCGCAATGGTGGTGATGATGGCCGCGCCGAGCACCCAGGCCCAGACCGCGCCAGGGCCGGCCAGGCCGGCCGCGCGCCAGGCGCCGAACAGCCAGCCGGAGCCGATGATCGAGCCCAGGCCGGTGAGCATGAGGGCGAAGGGCCCGACTTCGCGGCGGAGCGCGGTGGGAGGGTGCGGAACGGTCATGGGCGATCGGCGGGACGGCAAAGAATCGCGCATGATCGCAGATGCGGGGGGCCCGAGTCATAGCGCAGCGCGGAAAGAACGCCCCGCACCATGCCGGTGCAACGGATGAACCGCTTCAGCCGCGCGCGCAGTCCTCGGCCGGAACCTTGCCATCCACACACATGCCGAATCCCTGCGGCAGGCCCTTGACCTGCCGCCGCTGCCCGGGCTGCAGGTCCAGCCGCTGCAGGGTCCGGCGCGGGCAGGCGCCCGTCTGCCCTGCCTGGCACTGCTCCGCGAACACCAGGTAATGGCAGTGCCCGGTGGTGCTGGCCAGGCAGTGGAAGTCCGTTACGCCGTTGCGGCTTTCGGTCCGGCTGAAAAGGGTGTCGTGGCCATCGGTCGTGGCGCGGGTGATCGAGGTGGTCCCGGCGCGTCCCTGGCAAGCGGTCAAGGCCACCAGGCAAAGGATGATCGTGGCGATGTGGCGCATGATGTTTCCTCCGACCCGCTCGCGGCTACATGCCACGGAACAGGGTCATGAACGGCTGGCTGACGGTAAGTGTTTCCGGGCGGTTCTTCAGCCGCAGCTTGCCCTTGCCGGTGTCGTCGCGGATCACCGAGGCCACGGCCTTCATGTTGACGATGGTGGAGCGGTGGATCTGCTTGAACGCGTGCGGGTCGAGCACGTCGAGCAGTTCGCGCAGCGAGGTACGCAGCACCGACTCGCCTTCGGCGGTCATCACCACGGTGTACTTATGGTCGGCCTGGAAGTAGGCGACCTCATCGAGCTGGATCAGCCGCGTCTCGCGTCCGCTGCTGGCGGTGATCCAGGCCATCGGCGGGCGCTCGCTCGGCTGGCCCGGGCGGGCGGACAGGCGCGCCAGCAGGGCGTCGAGTACGTCGCTGTCCGGTTGCCCCGCGGCCAGCCGCGATTGCACGCGCTGCACGGTCGCGGCCAGGCGCTCGCGCGAGATCGGCTTGAGCAGGTAATCGATGGCACCCTGCTCGAAGGCGTCGATGGCGTACTGGTCGTAGGCGGTGACGAACACCACCTGCGAACGCGGGCTGGCTTCGGCCATCGCGCGCGCCACCTCGATGCCGGTCAGGCCGGGCATGCGGATGTCCAGGAACACCACGTCCGGCTGCAGCTCGGCGATGCTTTCCAGCGCGCTGGCACCGTCCTCGCATTCGGCCACGACTTCCAGCGTCGGCCACACCTCCGCCAGCAGGCCCAGCAACGACTGCCGCAACAGCGCCTCGTCCTCGGCTACCACCGCGCGGATCGCGTGCAGGTTCATGCCGCACCTCCCGTCGGGGATGCGCTGTCCGCCAGGGGCGGCGGCGTGCCGCCAGCATCCGTCGCGGCCGGCGTGGTCGCAGGCGCCGGCGTTTCCGGCGACACCCACGGGGGCGGCGTGCGCGCGGGTGCATAGCACAGCGGCACGCTGAGGGTGGCCGCCACTCCGGTGGGGAAGTTGGAGACGATCGCGAAGGAGGCCGCGCCGCCGTACGTCAGGCGCAGCCGCTCGCGCAAGTTGCGCAGGCCCACGCCGGTGCCGCGGCTGTGTTCATTGAAGCCTTGGCCGTCGTCGGCCACGGTGAGGGTGGCATGGTCTTCGAAGGTGCGCGCCAGTATCCAGATGGTGCCGCCGCCGGGCTTGGGCTCCAGCCCGTGCTTGATGGCGTTCTCCACCAGCGTTTGCAGCATCATCGAGGGCAACTGCAGGCGGCGCAGCTCGAACGGCACCTCCACCTGCATCGCCAGCCGCGCGCCCATGCGAATGCGCAGGATCTCCAGGTAGGCCTGGGTGCGCTCCAGTTCCTCGCCCAGGGTGGACATCGCATCGTCGGCGCTGGGCAGCGAGCGGCGCAGGTACTGGATCAAGTGCCCGATCATCTGGTCGGCGCGTGGCGGATCGGTGCGGGTGAGCACCTGCGCGCTGGCCAGCGTGTTGTAGAGGAAGTGCGGCTCGACCTGCGCATGCAGCAGGTTCAGGCGCGCCACCGCCAGCTCCTTTTCGGTTTCGGACTGCACCGCCGCAGCCTGCTCGTCGCGGCGCTGGTCGGACACCCGGTTGGTGATCGAGCGGGTCACCGCCTCGGCGTTTTCATAGTTGCTGCCTTCGTCCACCACCAGCAGGTCCACCCAGGCGCCGGCATCGGGCTCGCACAGCAGGGTGACGCTGCTCACGCCGGTGCCCGGGGTCAGCGTGGCCAGGACCTGATTGCGCTTGATGGCGAAGCGCGCGAACACGTTCCAGCGCGACACCTGGTCGTCGTCCCGCGCGTCGATGCGGCGCACCTTGGCGCGGATCTGCAAGGTACCGGGCGAGCTCTCGATGTCTTCCACGCGCGGCAGCTGGCGGATCGCGCTCTCCACCACCGAGAAGGCGGCCTTGCCATCCAGCGGCACCTCGATCTGCCGGCGCTGGCGGCTGCTGAGCGTGTCATGGTCGAGGCGGCCGGTAATCAGCTTGACCCGGCGCAGGTGGGTGACGACGCTGGTCATCACGATCGCCAGCGTGGCGAAGCTGATCAACGTATAGAGCGTGCCCGTGTGGCCGAACAGTTCGCCCCAGATGTTGGCGACGACGATCAGCACGATCATCCAGATGAACAACAGGCGCGCGATCAGGAACAGGCTGGCGGACACGGGACGGACTCGAGGTTTTCAGTGGGGCCGAGCATAGACCGCGCCGGCAGGCTTGGGGATGGGCCGCGACGAGGCGCCAGGCATGGCGACGAAAGGCCGGATCGGCGCCGCGAATTCGGGCAGGCGTCCCAATCCCGCCTCGCGACCGCGCTATCGGACTGCCCGCGGGCTATGCTCCGGCCACGCTCGAGAAAGGATGCCCATGCAAAGACGCCAGTTCCTGCGCGGCACCGGTGCGGCCGTTGCGCTCGCCTCCACCGGCGCCTTCGCCGCCACCCCGCCACGCGGCGCGGCCCTGCCGCCCGCACCGGCGGATGCCATCGCCGACCACTTCGCCCCGCCCCGCGCACTGGCGCCGATCCGCGCCAGCGCCGACCGCATCGTCGCCCTGAGCGTGTGCACGCGGCCGTTCCGCCTGCAGGGACCGCGGATAGAGGCCGAGCGCATCGGCCGCAAGACCGTCGTGCACAACTATGGGCACGGCGGCAGCGGCTGGTCGCTGTCGTGGGGTTCGGCCGAACTGGCGGTGCGCCTGGCGCAGGCGGCGCCCGGCGAGGAGGTGGCGGTGATCGGCTGTGGGGCGATCGGCCTGACCACCGCGCTGGTTGCCCAGCGCGCCGGCCTGCGGGTGCGCATCTATGCCAAGGACCGCCTGCCGGACGTGCGCTCGTTCTATGCCACGGGCGTGTGGTCGCCCGACTCGCGCGTGGTCGCCCAGGCGCACAGCACGCCGGAGTTCGAACAACGCTGGGAGGCGATGGCGCGCACCTCCTTCCGCCGCTTCCAGACCCTGCTCGGGCTGCCGGGCGAGCCGGTGGAATGGCGCGATGGCTACTTCCTCTCCGACGTGCCCTTCGACCAGCCCGCCGGGCCGGACAGCGAAGGCCGCGAACCCGAATATCCCGACCTCGAACGCCGCCTGCTCGGCGACCTGCATGCGGGGGGACGCTTGCTGGCGCCGGGCGAGCATCCGTTCCCGGTGGCCCATGCGCGGCGCTATACGCAGATGACGTTCAACATCACGGCCTATTCGCGGCTGCTGATGGACGACTTCCTCGCCAACGGCGGCACCGTGCACACGCGCGAATTCGAAAGCCCGCGGCAGTTCGCCGATTTGCGCGAGAAGGTGGTGTTCAATGCCACCGGCTACGGGGCACGGGCCCTGCTGGGCGATGACAGCATCATCCCGGTCCGCGGGCAGACCGCGCGGCTGATTCCGCAGCCGGAAGTGGACTACTCGCTTTTCTGGCGCGGGCACAACCTCAACGTGATCCCGCGGCGCGACGGCATCCTGGTGCAGGCGCAGCGCGATGACGACTACGACAACGCGGACATCACGCCGGACCGGGCGCTGTCCGAGCAGGCCGTGGCGCAGCTGGCGAAGTTGTTTGGTGCCGCGGGTTGAAGGGATGCGGTTGCGGCTGAAGCCGCTCCTACGGCAAGCACGTCTGTAGGAGCGACTTCAGCCGCGAGCCTTCCATCAACAACCCCGCCTCAGCGCCCCTGCACCGAAGCCTGCAATGCCGCCGCCAGCGCGGCGTCGCCATTCAGCAGGTCTGCCCACGCCAGCGCCACGCCCTTGCGGTGCCCCTTCTCCACCAGCTTCAACCCTTCCGGGTCCACGGTGAGCGTGTAGGCGCGGCCGTCGATATCCAGTTCGCGTCGCAACGGCTTGTCCAGCGGCGTCATCACGCGTTCCTCCAGGGACTTGGCTCCACCGTGCCGCAGGCCCGGTGATTCCCGCGTCACGGCTGGCCGCCTGCCCCGCCCATCGGCGTTGTCCCCGATGTGGCCGGCCATACAGCGCAGGAAGCCACCCGTCCCTCCATGGAGCCGTGTCATGCCGAACCGGGAAGACATCGCGTGGTTCAAACAGACTTTCGCCGCGCGCCTGCAGGCGGCCCTCGCGGGCACGCCTTTCAGCCTTGATTTCCTCGTCGCCCTCGCCTGCCAGGAAACCGGCGAGGTCTGGCCGCTGCTGCGGCGTGCCGGGCTGACGGAAGCGAAGATCCTCGCCTTGTGCGTGGGCGACACCCTCGACGCCAGCGCCGGCCGCGGCGCATTCCCGCGCACCCGCGCCGAGCTGGAGGCTGCGCCGCAAGGCGGGCAGATGTTCCGGATCGCCCGCCAGGCGCTGGTGGACATGGCCCAGTACGTGCCTGCCTACGCACCGGCGGCGAAGAAGCCGGACAAGTTCTGCCACGGCTTCGGCCTGTTCCAGCGCGACCTGCAATTCTTCAAGACCGACCCGCAGTATTTCCTGCAGCAACGCTACGCGCATTTCGAGGACACGCTCGCCCACGCCTTGCAGGAGCTGGCGGAGCAGCGCAGGCGCATCGGACTGGCGCATCGCGACCCACTCAGCGTGCTCGACATGGTCGCCATCGCCATTGCGTACAACACCGGACGCTACGACCCGCGCAGGGGCCTGCAGCAGGGCTACCGCCCCCCGGGCGGCAAGTACTACGGCGAAGCCGTATTCGACTACCTGCGACTGAGCGAGACCGTCGCCGGCGGCGGCGCGCCGGCGCTGATTCCTTCCGCCGCCCCCGGCGAGGCCATCGTCCCCCCGGCCTCGCCTGTCACCGCGACCGGCGCGTTCCTGCGCGTGGATACGCGCATCTCCACGCTCTACCTGCGCAGCGCGCCAAAGATCAGCACGCCCACCCGCGCCAACGTGGTTGGCGAATTGCCCGACGGCCAGCCCGTCCGCGCACTGGACGACACGCCGGTCAACGGCTTTCTCGCGGTCGAAACCAGCCTCGCCGGTGCGCTGCTGCGCGGCTGGGCGGCCACGCGCTACCTGGTACCCGCGCCCGACCTGCGGGAAATCCCGGTACTGCCGCCCCCGCCGGCCACCACGACCGCGCCGGGCGCCGCCGATACGCGCACCGCCCCGAGTGGCCCGATTCCCGCGGTGTGGATGCCGCGTGCCGGCAACAGCATCACGCGGCGCACTGCGCCGGCCGACGCGCACTCGCTTAACGAGGCTGGCCAGCCCGGCCGCCAGGGCACCACGCCCGAAGCGCTGCGTGCGGAGCTGGCCGCGATCGTCGCCTGGCTCGACAGCGAGAATCCCGCCTACAAGCGTTACCAGCCGCGCGATGGCCTGACCTTCTGCAACATCTACACGCACGATTTCTGCCATCTCGCCGGTGCGTACCTGCCGCGCGTGTGGTGGTCCTCGCCCGCGCTGCTGAAATGGCAGCAGGGGCAGTCGGTGCAGCCGCTGATCGGCGACACGCTGCGCGAGATGCGTGCCAACGACCTGTTCCGCTGGCTGCGCGATTTCGGCGCCGATTTCGGCTGGCGCCAGACCGGCACGCTGGACAAGCTGCAGCTGGCCGCCAACCAGGGCGCGCTGGGATTGATCGTGGCGCGGCGCAAGGAAGATGGCCGATCAGGCCATATCGTGATGGTCGTCCCCGAAACCGACTCGCAACGCGCGCGTCGCGATGCCAATGGCAGCGTCACCGCGCCGCTGCAGAGCCAGGCCGGCGCCAGCAACTTTCGCTACGGTACCGGCCAGAGCGCATGGTGGAACCGCGAGACGTTTGCCGAGTTCGCCTTCTGGATCCACGCCTGAATGTTTCAGGCGCGGCGCTGGATCAGTTCCATGAACTGGTTGAGGCGGAACGGCTTCTGCAGGAACAGCGCGCCCGCCGGCAACGGCGCCAGCTGGAAGCGCGGATGGCCGGAGGCGAGGATCACGGTGGTGTCGGGCAGCGTGCGCTGGACGTAATCGGCCAGATCGGTGCCACTGAGCGTGCCTGGCATGTGGATGTCGCTGAACAGCACGTCGCAGCGATATCCCTCGCTCAGCAGCGCCATCGCCGCATTGGCGGTGTCGGCGGTGCGCACTTCGGCGCCTGCGCCCTGGACGACATCGGCCAGCAATTCGCGCAAATCTTCCTGGTCTTCGACGAGCAGTACCCGAACCGCGCTCATCGCCGACGTCCCGCGTTCGCCCGCGCCTGGACCTGCTGCATGGTGTCCCCCCACCCGGAAAAGTGCAGAAGGATTCGGATTTGCGCGTGAAGAACGCGTGGAGGCCGCGCATCCCGGCTGCAATCTGGGCGCGGGCGACGAACCTTCGCTAGTATTTCGGGTTTTAGAGCCGGAACAGGGACCATGAAGCAAGCAACCGGGCGCGACACCGCGATCGGCGCCACCGCCTTCGCACTGGCATTGGCGACCATTGGCCTCGAATCCATCACGCCGCTGGGCTACGCGGTGTGGCTGCTGTACTTCATGGCCGTGGCCGTGACGGTGTTCCAGAACCGCGCCGCGCTGCCGGTGGTGATGGCGTTGCTCGCCTGCGTCCTGCTGGTGGTCGGCTACAACATCGCGCCGGCGAGCAACAATTCTTCGTTCTCCTTCGTCAATCGCAGCGTGGGCGGCTTCTTCTTCGTGCTGACCGCGCTGATCGTCATGCAGGCGATCCGGGCGCGGCGCCAGGCCGAGCGCGCCTTGTGGTTGCAGGAAGGCGAGAACGGCGTGGCGCTCAGCCTGCAGGGCGAGCAGGCGCCACACGAGCTGGCCCAGTCCGCGCTGGGCGTGCTGTGCGCCTACGTCGGCGCGCAGGTCGGCGTGCTGTATCGCCTGGAAGGCGAGCGCCTGCTGCTGTCCGGCGGCATCGCGCTTTCGCCGGACATTCCACGCGAGCTGCCGGCCCAACAGGGCCAGCTGGGCGAAACGCTGCGCCAGGGCATCGCGCGCAGGCTGCACGGCGTGGATGCCGCGCACTTGCCGATCGCCTCGGGCCTGGGCCGCAGCACCCCGCAGGAACTGCTGATGGCACCGGTCAGCGTGGATGGCACGCCGGTGGGTGTGCTGGAGATCGGTCGCATCGCCGGTTCCCAGCACGACGGCAGCGCGCTGGAATTGCTCGGCCGCTGCGGCGAAACCATCGGGGTGGCGCTGCGCACCGCACTGCTGCGCGCCGAACTGATCGAACTGCTGGAAGAAACCCAGCGCCAGGGCGAGGAACTGCAAGCGCAGCAGGAAGAGCTGCGCGTGGCCAACGAAGAACTGGAAGAGCAGAGCCGCAGCCTGCAGCACTCGCAGGTCAGCCTTGAACAGCAACAGGCTGAGCTGGAGCAGACCAACGTGCAGCTGGAAGAACGCACGCACGAGCTTGAGTCGCAGCGCCAGTACCTGCTCGCCGCGCAAGCCGACCTGGTGCGCAGCGGTGCCGAGCTGGCCAGCGCCTCGCGCTACAAGTCCGAGTTCCTGGCCAACATGTCGCACGAGCTGCGCACGCCGCTGAACAGCTCGCTGATCCTGGCCAAGCTGCTGGCCGACAACCGCGACGGCACCTTGACCGACGAGCAGGTGAAATACGCGCAGGCGATCCACTCCTCCAACAACGACCTGCTGGCACTGATCAACGACATTCTCGACCTGTCCAAGATCGAAGCCGGCCACGTCGAGCTGGCCGACGACACGATCGCCACCGACACCCTGCTGGCCCGCCTGCGCGAGACCTTCGAGCCACTGGCACGACAGAAGGGCCTGCAACTGGAAATCGGCAGCGATCCCGGCGCACCGGCGCAATTCGTCGCCGATGGCCAGCGCCTGCAGCAGATCCTCAAGAACCTGCTGGCCAACGCATTGAAGTTCACCGAACACGGCAGCGTCTCGCTGCGCGTGCAGGCGCATGGGCCACGCCGCCTGCGCTTCGTGGTCAACGACACCGGCATCGGCATCGCGCGCGACCAGACCGATGTGATCTTCGAGGCGTTCCGCCAGGCCGACGGCAGCACGCGGCGGCGCTTTGGCGGCACCGGGCTGGGGCTTTCGATCTCGCGCGACCTGGCCCTGCGCATGGGTGGCGGCATCAGCGTGGAAAGCGAGCCGGGCCGCGGCAGCTGCTTCACCCTGGAACTGCCTGCCGACGGCGCGCCGGCCGATGCGGCCCAGGCTCCGCTGCCGCCGCCGGTGCAGGCACGCGTGGAGAACGCCATGCACGAGATCACCGCGCGCGTGCAAGCAGCGGCGCCCACCGCCGAGCGCCCCGCGGCGCCCAGCGTGGATGACGACCGCGGCCAGCGCCGCCGGCCGGGCCGCCTGATCCTGGTGGTGGAGGACGATGTCGAATTCTCCCGCGCACTGGTCAACCTCGCCCACGAGCTGGATTTCGATTGCGTGGTCGCCGGCACCGCCGAGGAAGGCCTGGCCCTGGCCGCCGAGCTGCGCCCCAGCGGCATCCTGCTCGACATCGGCCTGCCGGATGTCTCGGGCCTGAGCGTGCTTGAGCGCCTCAAGCGCGACCCGGCCACCCGCCATATCCCCGTGCACGTGGTCTCGGGCATGGATCGTGGCCAGGTGGCGCTGGAACTGGGCGCGGTGGGCTACCTCATCAAGCCGGCCACCCGCGAACGGCTGGCCAGCGCCATCGCGCAGCTGGAGGAAACCAGCGCGCGGGCGGTGCGGCGCCTGCTGATCGTCGAGGACGACGAGGACCTGCGGCAGAACCTGCAGCGCCTGCTGGCGCGCGACCAGTTGGAGATCGTCGGCGTCGGCACCATCGCCGAGGCCATTGCGCAGCTGGTCGGCACGCCGTTCGATTGCATGATCACCGACCTGGCGCTGCCCGACGGCAGCGGCTATGACCTGCTCGAACGCATGGCCGGCCACGATGCGGTCGCCTTCCCGCCGGTGATCGTCTACACCGGCCGCGCGCTCACGCGCGACGAGGAACAGCGCCTGCGCCGCTATTCCAAGAGCATCATCATCAAGGGCGCGCGCTCGCCCGAACGCCTGCTCGACGAAGTGACGCTGTTCCTGCACAGCGTGGAGGCCTCGCTGCCCAGCGACCAGCAGCGCCTGCTGCGCGAAGCGCGCCGCCGCGACGCGGTGCTCGACGGCCGCACCGTGCTGCTGGCCGAGGATGACGTGCGCAACATCTTCGCGCTGTCCAGCGTGCTGGAACCGCTCGGCGTGAACCTGGAGATCGCACGCAATGGCCGCGAGGCACTGGAGCGCCTGGCCGAGCGCGAGGTGGACCTGGTGCTGATGGACATCATGATGCCGGAAATGGACGGCCTGACCGCCATGCGCGAGATCCGCCGCAAGCCGGAATGGCAGAGCCTGCCGGTGATCGCACTGACTGCCAAGGCCATGGCCGACGACCGCGAACACTGCCTGGCGGCCGGCGCCAACGATTACATCGCCAAGCCCATCGACGTGGACAAGCTGGTCTCGCTGTGCCGCGTGTGGTGTGCACGCCAATGAGCGAGGGCGCGCTGTTCGACCTGGAGCTGGGCGTCCTGCTGGAGGCGGTGTATCGCCGCTACCACTACGACTTCCGCCAGTACGCGGTGTCTTCGCTGCGACGCCGCGTGCGCCAGGCGATGGGCCGCTTCGATTGCCCGCGGGTGGCCGACTTGCAGCACCGCCTGCTGCACGAGCCGGACCTGTTCGCGCAGGCGATGCAGTACTTCACCGTGCAGGTCTCGGAGATGTTCCGCGACCCGGACTACTTCCG
Source organism: Pseudomonadota bacterium (assembly GCA_023386795.1). Lineage (GTDB taxonomy): Bacteria > Pseudomonadota > Gammaproteobacteria > Xanthomonadales > Xanthomonadaceae > Stenotrophomonas_A. The sequence goes on along the minus strand of JAEWJB010000114.1, from coordinate 2,906 downwards.
CGTCCTGCGCGAGCAGGTGGTGCCGGTGCTGCGCACCTATCCCTCGAGCAAGATCTGGGTGGCCGGCTGCAGCACCGGCGAGGAAGTATGGTCGCTGGCGATCGTGCTGCACGAGGAAGGCCTGCTCGACCGCACGCTGATCTACGCCACCGACATCAACCCCGAAGCGCTGGCCGCTGCCGAAGCCGGTGTCTACGACATCTCGCGCATGGCGCAGTTCAGCCGCAGCTACCACCTGGCCGGCGGCCGCGCCTCGCTCGCCGATTACTACAGCACCGCCTACAACGGCGCGCTGTTCGACCGTCGCCTCAAGCGTCAGGTCGTGTTTGCCGACCACAGCCTGGCCACCGACAATGTGTTCTCCGAGGTGCACCTGGTGTCCTGCCGCAACGTGCTGATCTACTTCAACCGTGGCCTGCAGGACCGTGCCGTCGGGCTGTTCCGCGAGGCCTTGGTGCATCGCGGCTTCCTCGGCCTGGGCAGCAAGGAAAGCCTGCAGTTCGGTGCCCACGCCGACGCATTCGAGCCCTGCGCGCGCGAACAGCGCCTTTATCGGAAGCTCGCATGACCGCCTCGGCCCTCGCCCGTCATTTCGATGCCATCGTCATCGGCGCTTCCGCCGGTGGCGTGGCGGCGCTGCGCGCGGTGCTGCGCATGCTGCCGGCCGACCTGCCGGTGCCGGTGCTGATCGTGATCCACCTGCCACGCGACCGCCCCAGCAGCATCAGCGAGGTGCTGGACGGCGACTGCGCCCTGCCGGTACGCGAGGCCATCGACAAACAGCCGCTGCTTCCCGGCACGGTCACCTTCGCACCGCCGGACTACCACCTGCTCGTCGAGGACCGCGACACGCTCGCGCTTTCCGTGGACGAGCCGGTGCTATTCTCGCGTCCTGCGATTGATCCGCTGTTCGAAAGCGCGGCGGATACCTTCGGTGAACGCCTGCTGGCGGTCCTGCTGACCGGGGCCAGCAGCGACGGCAGCCAGGGCGTCGCCGCGGTGCGCGAGCACGGTGGCACCGCCTGGATACAGCAACCGGCCGACGCCGTTGCCCCGCTCATGCCAGCCTCGGCGCTGGCCCACGCCGGCGCCGACGCGGTGCTGACCTTGCAGGCCCTGTGCCAACGACTGGCGGAGTTCCACCCATGAACCTGGTTGCGCCCACGCTGCCACCCGATGCCACCGAGGCGGTCAATGTCCTGGTGGTGGACGACGTGAACGAGAACCTGATCGCGATGGAAGCGCTGCTGCGTCGCGACGGCGTACGCGTGCTGTGCGCGCGCTCCGGCGCCGAGGCGCTGGAACTGCTGCTGCAGCACGAGGTCGCCGTCGCCCTGCTCGACGTGCACATGCCGGAGATGGATGGCTTCTCGCTGGCAGAACTGATGCGTGGCGCCGCGCGCAGCCGCGAGGTGCCGATCATCTTCCTCACCGCCTCGCCCAGCGACCCGGTGCGCTCGTTCCAGGGTTACGGCGCCGGCGCGGTGGATTTCCTGCACAAGCCGATCGAACCGCACGTCATCCTCGGCAAGATCAACGTCTTCATCGAGCTGTACCAGCAACGGCGCCTGCTGAAGCTGCGCAACGACTCGCTGGAGCGCGCGCTCACCCTCAACGAGACCATGATGGCGGTGTTGACGCACGACCTGCGCACGCCGTTGTCGGTCGTGCTGCTGTGCGCCGAGAAGCTGGCGATGCAATTGCCGCCCGACGCGCCGGTGCAGCGCACGCTGGGGCAGATGGAGAGCAGCGGGTTGCGCATGGCGCGCATGGTCGAGCAGCTGCTGGATTTCTCACGCATCCGTACCGGCAGCATCGCCGTGCAGCTGGGCGCGTGTCATTGCGGCGAGGTCGTGCAATCGGTGCTGGAAGAAGCACGCGGCCTGCACGCCGACGCCGTGCTGGACGTGCACATCGAAGGCGACCTCATGGTCCAGGCCGATGCCGACCGCATCTCGCAGATCGTCTCCAACCTGGTGGGCAACGCGCTGATCCATGGTGGCGGCGCGCCGGTGCGGATCGAGATCGATGGCCGCGAGGCGTCGCGCGTGCGCCTGGCCGTGAGCAACCGCGGCCAGATCGACGAGGACCTGCTGCCGCGCCTGTTCGAGCCATTCAAGACGCGCTTCCATGCGAGCCACGGCCTGGGCCTGGGCCTGTTCATCGCCCATCAGTTCGTACTGGCGCATGGCGGCGAGTTGACCGCCCGCAACGTCGAGGGCGAAGTGCGCTTCGAGATGCGCTTGCCGCGGCGCGGCGCCTGAGCCCTGTCGGGAGTACTCAGGCCTTCTTCTGATTGGCCGCCACGGCGGCCTTGATGAGCGCCTTGAAGGCGGACTCGTCGAGCTTGTCGCCCTGGAAAATGTCCAGCGCGCGGCGTGTGTTGCCGTCCAGGCTGGAATTGAACAGGCCCTTGGGGTCGGCGAGCTTCGCGCCCTTGGCGAAGGTCAGCTTGATCTTGTCCTTGTAGCTCTCGCCGGTACACAGGATGCCGTCGTGTGACCACACCGGCGTGCCGCGCCATTTGACCTCCTCCACCACGCTCGGATCGGCGGCATGGATCAGCTTGCGTACCTTGGCGAGCGCCTCGCCCCGCCAGTCGCCCAGCTCGGCGATGCGGGTGTCGATATGGGCGGAGGCCTCGGCCGCCGGCACAATCTGGGTGGCGGGCTTTCTCGTGACGGTCTTGCTGGCTTTTTTAGCGGGCATCGGGGTCATCGGGATGTGCGCCGGGCTCGGTGGGTGTGCGGGGACTTTAGCAAGGGTGGGCGCTTGTTGGGGCGGGCGGGTTTGGCGGCTTGCGGTGCGGGCCCCGGCCTGGCGGATAGCTTCGTCGCGGCTCGGTCAGACATCCTGTCTGACTCGCCGCCGCGGGCCATCCATGGCCCGCTGACGAACCTATCCGC
>JAEWJB010000131.1 GCA_023386795.1 Pseudomonadota bacterium | reverse complement strand
GTCGTGCCGGGGCGGGGAATGATCTACGACCGCAACGGCCGCCTGCTGGCCGAGAACGTGCCCGCGTTCCGGCTGGACGTCACGCCGGACAAGGTCGCCGACATGGACGCGATGCTGGCCGAGCTGGGCAAGGTCATCGAGATTTCGCCCGAGGACCTCGAACGCTTCAACCGCGAGCGCAAGTCGCGCCGCAGCTTCCTGCCGGTGACCCTGCGCCTGCGCATGAGCGAGGAGGAGATGGCGCGCTTCGCCGTGGAGCGCTGGCGCTTCCCGGGCGTGGAGCTGGAGCCGTACCTGACCCGCCGCTATCCCTATGGGGATCTGTTCGCGCACATCATCGGCTACGTCGGGCGCGTGGACGAGAAGGACCTGGAAATGCTCGGCGAGGGCAACGCCGCGCTGACCCACATAGGCAAGTCCGGCCTGGAGCGTTATTACGAGCAGGCGTTGCGCGGCAAGGTCGGCTACGAGCAGGTCGAAACCAACGTGCAGGGCCGCGCGATCCGTACCGTCGGCCGCGTGCCGGCGCAGTCCGGCGCCGACCTGCGCCTGTCCATCGACGCGGACCTGCAGCGCGCCATGGTCGCCGCCTTCGGCCAGTACGAAGGCTCGGCGATCGCGATGGACCCGCGCACCGGCGAAATCCTCGGCATGGTCAGCCTGCCCAGTTACGACCCCAACCTGTTCGTCAACGGCATCTCGCATGCCGATTTCGACGCGCTCAACAGCAATCCCTCGCGGCCGCAGTTCAACCGGCTGGTGCTCGGCGGCGTGGCGCCGGGCTCCACGATCAAGCCGCTGATCGCCCTGGCCGGGCTGGACAGCGGCGTGCGCCGGCCCGAGGACAAGGTGCTGTCGACCGGCATGTTCTACCTGCCCGGCACCAGCCGCGGCTGGGGTGACTCGCACCGCGGCGGCCACGGCTGGACCGACCTGCGCAAGTCGATCGCCCAATCGGTCAACACCTACTACTACAAGTTGGCGTTGGACCTGGGCATCGAGCGCTTCGATCACTACATGGCCAGCTATGGCCTGGGCGAGCCCACCGGCATCGATCTTTCCGGCGAGATCGGCGGCATCCTGCCCTCACCGGCGTACAAGATGAAATCGCGCAAGGAGCGCTGGTACCCCGGCGATACGGTGAACATCTCCATCGGCCAGGGCGACTGGAAGGTCACGCCCTTGCAGCTGGTGCGCGGCATCTCCGGCCTGGCCAGCGGGCAGCTGCGCCAGCCCCACCTGGTGGTGGCCGAGCGCAGCGGTTTCGATGGCGACTGGCAGCCCACCGTGCAACCGGCGCCCAAGCCGATCAGCCCTTCGCCGCAGAACGTGGAAGTGGTGCGGCAGGGCATGCGCGACACCATGCGGCCGGGCGGCACGGGCTACACGCTGTTCGCCAGTGCGCCGTACCAGATCGGCGGCAAGACCGGCACCGCGCAGGTCGCCAGCCGAAAGGGCGTGGCCGCGGTCGATCCGCGCTCGCTGCCGATGCATCTGCGCCACCGTTCGTTGTTCGTCGGCTTTGCGCCGGCCGACAACCCGACTTTCGTGGTCGCCATCGCGGTGGAGGGCGGCGGTTACGGCGCTAGCACCGCAGGGCCGATCGCGCGCAAGATCTTCGATGCCTGGATGCTCGGCAAGATGCCCGAGGGCATGCTGCCGCTGGACGTGGAGCGCGGCAGCACGGCGATCGGCATGACCCATTTCGATGCCGAATCGCCCGAGCCGCGCCGGCTCGGCGACGACGCTGCGCTGGCCCTGCAGGGCGCGCCGGTGATCAGCGTGGCCGGCAGCGCGCTGGCGATCGACCCGGCGCACCTGCCACCGCCGCCCAGCGACGCGCCGGCCCTGCCGGATGAAGTGCCGGAGGACGACCAGTGAGCGATTTCCTGCGCTGGCTGTTCGACCTGGGCGTGCGCTTCACCCGCACGCTGGACTGGATCCTGTGCCTGGCACTGGCCGGCCTGATGGTGATCGGCCTGGCGGTGCTCAAGAGCGCCGGCGGCGCGGCCAATGGCGACCACCTGGTGATGGCGCAGGGCGTGCGTTTCGTCATCGGCATGGGCGCGATGTGGGGTATCTCGCGCATCTCCGTCCTGCGCCTGCGCGCATGGACGCCAGTGATCTATGCGCTGTCCATGCTGCCGCTGCTGGCGGTGTTCGTGCTCGGCACCGGCAAGTACGGCCGCCAGTGGCTCGACCTGAAGCTGTTCTACCTGCAGCCGGCCGAATTGCTGAAGATCAGCCTGCCGATGATGGTGGCCTGGTACCTGCACCGCATGCCGCTGCCACCGCGCATTCCCACCGTGCTGGTCAGCGCGGTGATCATCGGCGTGCCGACCGCGCTGATCATGCTGCAGCCGGACTTCGGCACCGGCGTGCTGATCGCCGCCAGCGGTGTGTTCGTGCTGCTGCTGGCCGGGCTGCCGTGGTGGTGGGTCGGCGTGGGCGTGGGCGGCGTGGCCGCCGCTGCGCCGGTTGCCTGGTTCTGGCTGCTGCGGCCGTACCAGAAAGACCGCATCATGATGTTCCTCAACCCGGAAAGTGATGCACTCGGCGCGGGCTGGAACATCATCCAGTCCAAGATCGCGATCGGTTCCGGTGGCTTGGGGGGCAAGGGCTGGGGCCTGGGCTCGCAGTCGCACCTGAATTTCATCCCCGAGCAGACCACCGACTTCGCCTTCTCGGTGTTGAGCGAGGAATTCGGCTGGATCGGCGTGGCGACCGTGCTGACGCTGTACCTGGTGGTGATCGGTCGCTGCCTGTGGATCGCCTCGCAATCGCGCGACACCTATTCGCGCCTGCTGGCCGGCGCCACGGGCCTGGCGTTCTTCGTCTACGTGATCGTCAACGGCGGGATGATCTCCGGCCTGCTGCCCGTGGTGGGCGTGCCGATGCCGCTGATGAGCTACGGCGGTACCTCGGCGGTGTCGCTGCTGGCCGGGCTGGGCGTGGTCATGGCCGTGAAGGCACACCGGCCGGTACACGGCGGGGCGTAGCTTTCCGGCGCGATGCGGGCCTTCGCGCGCCCTTCATATGAATACGCGCCATGCCCGCTGCACTTGACGGGTGGCAAAGTTCTTTTGTTTCATGGTCTTATTGGGAGTAATTCATCTCGAACCTGCCGATGTGCCGATGATCCGTAGCGCGCTGGTCTGTCTGACGCTTGTCTGCCTGGGGGCGTGTGCCACCCAGGCCCAACCGCCGCGTGCGTCCGTCGCACCAGCGCCGGACAAATCCGCCGTCCCCAGCGAAGCCAAGCCGGAAACCGTCGCGCTGCCGCCGGTGGACCTCACGCCGGTGCCCTTTGAAACCGCGCGCGCCAACTTCGTGCGCGACACGGCGGCCAAGTACGGCATCGACCCGCAGCAGATCGAATCGGTGCTCGCGCAGGCCCAGTTCCGTGACCCGATCATCGCCGCGATGTCGCGCCCGGCCGAGCGGGTCAAGCCGTGGAACGAATACCGCCCGATGTTCATCACCCAGGCACGCATCGACGGAGGGCGCGCGTTCCTGGAGCAGCACCGCGCCGAGCTGGCGCGCGTGGAAGCCGCCACGGGCGTGCCGGCGCAGGTGATCGTGGCGATCATCGGCGTGGAAACCAGCTACGGCGCCAATACCGGCAAGTACCGCGTGCTCGACGCGCTGTACACGCTGGCATTCCGCTATCCGCGCAGCGGCGATCCGGCCAAGCTCGAGCGCGAAGTGCGCCGTGAGCTGTTCTTCCGCGACGAACTCGGTCAGCTGTTCGCGCTGGGCAAGGAAGAGAACCTGGACATCACCACGCTGGTGGGCAGCTATGCCGGTGCGATGGGCATGGGCCAGTTCATGCCCTCCAGCTATCGGCAGTTCGCGGTGGACGGCAACGGCGACGGCCGGCGCGACCTGTTCAACAGCTACGACGACGTGTTCGCCTCCATCGCCAACTACTTCGTCGGCAAGGGCGGCTGGGTGCGTGGCGGGCAGGTCGCGGTACCGGCGACGCTCGCGCCGGGCCATGCCGAATTCAACCCGGACGACTGGACGCCCACCCACCCGCTGGCCGACCTGGCGCGCCGCGGCTACCACGCTTCGGCGCCGGTCACCGCCGGCACGCTCGCCACGCCGATCACGCTCAACACCGACGCCGGCCCCCAGTACTGGCTCGGGTTCCAGAACTACTACGCGATCACCCGCTACAACCTCTCGAAAATGTATGCGATGGCCGTGTTCCAGCTGTCCGAGGCCATCGCCGGAAAGGAGTTGCCCCCGGCATGAACATGCATCGCACCTGGTGGTTGCCCGTCCTGCTGGCGGTGGGCTTGGCGGCCTGCAGCAGCGCGCCGAAGAAAGCCCCGTCCGCCGCCTCGGCGGTCAAGGGCGTCAAGGTCGAAGGCAAGGGGCCCGCGCGCGTGGCCACCGGCTGCCCGGCGACTTCGCCCTATGCGCCGGCCAAGGAAGATCCCTCCACCCGCGGCGACTACACCGCCGGCGGCCTCTACAAGCCCGGCGTCAAGGACACCACGCCGGACTACGTGCCCAACGTGGCCTGCATTCCCGAGCCGCTGGTGACCAACGAGGCGCATTCGCCGATCGGCAACCGCTCGCCGTATGAGGTGCTCGGCAAGACCTACAAGGTGCGCGACGACGCCGAAGGCTACGTCGAAACCGGCACGGCCTCGTACTACGGCAACAAGTTCCATGGCCGGCTGACCTCCAACAAGGAGGTGTACGACATGTACGCCTTCACCGCCGCACACAAGACGCTGCCGCTGCCGAGCTTCGCGCTGGTGACCAACCTGGATACCGGCGACTCGGTGGTGGTGCGCGTCAACGATCGCGGTCCGTTCCACGATGGCCGCGTGATCGATCTCAGTTATGCCGCCGCGGTGAAGCTGGGCATCACCCAGCGCGGCACCGGCCGCGTCGAAGTGCGCGGCCTGACCGAAGCCGACAACGCTGGCCTGCTGGCCCGCCGCAATGGCGGCAAGGCGCCTTCCTCCGTACCGGTCACGGCAGTGGCGGCGACCAGGCCGGCCGAGCCGAGCCGCATCGACGAACTGGTCAAGCGCCTGCCGCAGGGCACCGGTACGCCCACGGCGCCGGCGCCGACCACGGCCTCGCCCGCAGCCGCGGTGGCCACCGTCGCGCGCGCCACCACGGGTGGCAGTGATTCGGAGCGTTGGCGCTACCGGGTGGCCGATGCACCCCAGCCCGGGAACGCCGACAACTTCGACGCATGGATGAAGGCCAAGGGCGTGCGCGTGGCCACCGGCAAGCCGTCTGCCCCGCCGCCGCGTGCCGAAGCCAGGAGCGTGGCCGCTTCCACGCCCGGCGTGGCCGCCGCCACCGTGGTGCCTGCCGCGATCGGCAGCGCGGTCGTGCGCAAGGTTGCCGACAGTGTGCCCGAAACGCGTCCGGCGACCCCGGCACAGGCCGCCCTGGGCAATATCCTGCTGCAGGTCGCCAGCTTCGCAAGCCGCGAGAACGCCGACCGTGCCTTGAGCCAGCTCTCCACCGCCGGCATTCCCGGTGCCAGCATCAGCGACATCGTCAGCGGCGGCCGTACGTTATGGCGGCTGCGCGTGAATGCACCCGACCACGCAAGTGCCTCGGAACTTGCCGCCCGCATCGCCGGTCTGGGATTCGGTCGCCCCCAAGTCGTCGCCAACTGAGCCGGCACCGGCCGCGCCCGCGCTGCATTGGCGGCGGCGGGCGCTGATCGGCCTACAATGCGTTTTTCCGGCCCGCGCAGGGCCCCACCGGCCTTTGGGCCACCATTGCCCCTCCAGGGTTGCAGGAGTCGTTGTTCGATGAAATTCCGCTTCGCCGTCGCTGTCGCGGCCACGCTGGCCGTCGGCCTGGTATCCGCGCAGACCCCCACGCCGCAGCCCGCGCCCGCCGCCGCAGCCTCGCCGGCCGCGGTGCCGACGCCGCCCGCCCCGGCACCGGCGGTCTCCAAGGCCTGGGTGTTGATGGATTACGACACCGGGCAAGTCCTGGCTGGCGAGAACATCCATACCCAACTGGCGCCGGCGAGCATCACCAAGGTGATGACGTCCTACGTGGTGGCCGCCGAACTGAAGAACGGCAAGATCACCCGCGACGACCAGGTCATGATGAGCGAGCGCGCCTGGCGCGAGGGCGGCGCGGGCACCGACGGCAGTTACAGCGGCTTCCCCGTCAACCAGACCGCACGCCTGGAAGACATGGAGAAGGGCATGGCGATCCAGTCCGGCAACGATGCCGCGATCGCCCTGGCCGAGCACACCGCCGGCAGCGAAGAGGCATTCGCCTCGCTGATGAACAGCTATGCCGCCAAGATCGGCATGAAGGACTCGCACTTCGTCAACGCCCACGGCCTGAGCGCCGAAGGCCACCACACCACCGCCTATGATCTGGCGCTGCTCGGCCGGGCGATGGTGCGCGACTACCCCGAGACCTACGCGTACAACAAGATCAAGGAATTCACGGTCAACAACATCACCCAGCCGAACCGCAACCTGCTGTTGTGGCGCGACCAGAGCGTGGATGGCATCAAGACCGGTCATACCTCCGAGGCCGGCTACTGCCTGATGAGCTCGGCCAAGCGGGGCGACCAGCGCCTGATCGCGGTGGTGATGGGCGACAGCTCCGAGAAGCAGCGCGCCGACGACAGCCTGGCGCTGCTCAACTGGGGTTTCCGCTTCTTCGAGACGCACCGCCTGTATGAGCCTGGCAAGGTCGTCACCCAGCAGAAGGTGTGGAAGGGTGCGCAGGACCAGGTGCAACTGGGCGTCGCGCAGCCGCTACTGGTGATGGCGCCGCGCGGCCGTTACAACGACCTGAAGCCGAGCATTGAGGTGGCCAAGAACCTGGTCGCGCCGATCAAGCAGGGCCAGGCGGTCGGCAAGGTGAAGGTGCAGCTGGACGGCAAGGTCGTGGCCGAAGCGCCGCTGGTGGCGATCAATGCGGTGGAAGAAGGCAACTTCTTCAAGCGACTGTGGGACGCCTTCTGGCTGTGGTGGGAGTCGGAATAAGCAGTAAAAAAAGCCGGCGAAAGCCGGCTTTTTTGTTGCAGCTTTCCGAAAGCCCTCAGAGCATGCGGCTGATGGTGAAGCTGCCGTACACCGGCAGTTCCTTCTGCGTGTCGAACTCGCGCGTGCGGTGGTAGCGCGCCACCGCGAACTTCCAGCGCCCGCGCATGATCGCCAGGCCGTAGCCGATGTCGGCCACCAGCGGGCGCTTGTCCACGCTGTGGCTGTCGCGGAAGGTGTTGCCGTCCAGGGTGATGTCGCGCAGCACCCAGCGTGCGTCGGTGGTCACGAACAGGTGGCCGGACCAGCCGGTCGGACGACCGTGCAGGCTCGGCGCGGTGTTCTCGCCTGCCGGGCGCGTGGGCGTGCTGCCGAAGTCGTCGGGCAGTTTCCAGCCGAAGCGCACCTCGCCGCCCACGTTGGCGTAGGTGGCGCGGTTGCCGAGCGCACCGCCCCAGTGGGTGATCGCGTCCCAGCCCCAGCCGCCCGCATTGACCGACGCATCCGCCGGCCAGCGGCGCATGCGCTCGTGCACGATGCCGATCAGGGGTTCGTTGTGGAGCTGGTTGTCCCAGCCCTGGAATTTCTCGTCACCGAGCACGTCGTGCACCGCATTCTGCACCTGCTTGCCCAGCGCCCACGGACCGACGATGCCCAATTGCAGCTGGGTGGTGCGCAGGTGGTCGTCGTTGCGGGCGTTGTAGCCGAAGCTGGCAAGCAGGATGCCGGCGTACGGGCGGTCGTCGGGAATGACGTCCGTGCGCGTGTAGTCGGTGGGGGTGTAGATGCCTTGGCCCAGCGAAAAGACCATGTTCTGCTGCTGGTACTCACCTGGATGCAGCCGTTCGAGATGGCTGTTTACCCAGCGCGCCAGGCGTGGCAGGCAAGGGTCGTCGGTGTAGTCGACCAGGTTGGGCGACACCAGCGTGATCACCGCGCCATTCGTATAGCCCTGGTCCTGGTCGGCGCCGCCGAACAGGTCATTGTCGACACGGAAATTCACGGCCGGCGGCGTTTCGTCCATCGTGCTCTGTTTGCACTGGTCAGCGGCGCGGGCGGTGGCGGAGAGGCCGGCCGAGGACAACGCCACGGCCAGCAGGAGGGACAGCGGACGAAGTGGGGGCATGCAGTGGGCCGTGGGGGGGGTGATTGGCCTGACGCTAGCCAGCGCGGCCGTTGAGGAACGTGAATAGGGAGAAAGTGTCGTGTGAAATTAGACGCTGGCGGCCGTCATCCCGCCAGTCCCGCCGGCGCATCGGAGCGTTGCGCATTTTTTCGCCAGGCCCGGTCATCCCGCTGACGTGCGCCGGGCGTATCATGAAGATGGGAATGCCCTGCATTCCCGGGGAACGGGATGTCCCCCTGGGGACTCCCACTGTTTGGACCGCATCCGGGTACCGGATGCACGCAGAGGGAAGTGAAGCATGAAGAACTTGTCTGTCCCGGCCGCCATGGCCGCGGGAATGCTCGGCCTGTGTCTGGCCGCGACCAGCCAGCCCGCCTCGGCGGGTTTCAAGGACGCCTTCAAGGGCAACGCGCAGGACCAGCGCAAGCAGGGTGAGGCCGATATTCCGGTGTGCGCCAAGCCGCTGGGCACCGTCTCCGTGCTGGAGCCGGAAGATGCGACGAACTGGTGGAGCGGCCAGCAGCTTCCCGCGCCCTCCAAGTTGATCAAGGTGTTCGTCAACCGCTCGCGCTGCTTCACCCTCGTCGACCGCGGCGCCGGCCTGAACGCCGCCAAGGCCGAACGCGATCTGGCTGCCAGCGGGGAGCTGCGCAACCGTTCCAATGTCGGCAAGGGCCAGATGAAGGCCGCCGACTACGTGCTGGTGCCCGACCTGGTCTCGCAGAACAGCAACGCGGGCGGCAACGCCATCAGCGGCCTGCTCGGCGGCCTGGTGGGCGGCAACGCCGGCCAGGTGATCGGCGGCCTCAACATGAAGAAGAAGACCGCCGACGTGGTCCTGACCCTGACCGACACCCGCTCCACCGAGCAGGTCGCCATGTCCGAGGGCAACGCCAGCAAGACCGACCTCGGCTGGGGCGGCAGCGGCCGGCTGTTCAGCGGCTACGACTACGGCGCGGCCGGCGCCAGCGGCTACGCCAACACCGAGATCGGCCAGGTCATCACGCTGGCCTACCTGCAGGCCTACACCGACATGGTCAGCCAGCTCGGCGGGCTGTCCGGCAACGCTGCCGCCAGCAATGCGCAGCAGGCGGTCACGGTGACCAAGCCGGCGCGCCTGCTGGCCAATGCCAAGGGCACCGGCGCGGCCGTGCGCAGCCTGGACGTGGGCATGATGCTGTACCCCACCGGCAACAAGGAGGGGACGATGTGGGAGGTCGAGGACGAGATGGGCAACAAGGGCTGGGTCTCCTCGACCCTGCTGGAGTTGTCGAAGTAAGGCCACGCGTCCCGCCCGGCTGGCCGGGCGGGCGCGACGCTGCATCCCGGCGCCGGGGTTGGGTTTGCCGGCGCGGGGCCCAATAATGACGCCCATGGAAATCAAGTCCGACAACCCCGATCACGGCTTCCAGTTCCCCGGCACCTTCGAGCTCAGCGCGATGGGCACCGCCGACAAGGGCCTGGAGACCGAACTGCCGCGCCTGCTCGCCGGCAGCGGCGTGGAGGTGCTGGAAGAGCGCATCAGCTGGCGCCACTCGAGCAACGGCAAGTATGTGTCCGTGCGCATCGGCTTCCGGGCCGAGAGCCGCGAGCAGTACGACGCCGCGCACGCCGCCTTGCGCGACCACCCGGAAGTGAAGTGGACGCTGTAAGCGCCTGCGAGGTCGCGCCGGCCGCGCCGGCGGCGCTGCAACCGGCCGTCGTCCGCCTGCTGGGCCGCCAGCCCTACGAGCCGGTCTGGCGCGCGATGCAGCGCTTCACCGACGGCCGCACCGACGCTACCGTCGATGAGCTGTGGGTGGTCGAGCACGACCCGGTGTTCACCCTGGGGCAGGCCGGCAAGGACGAGCACGTACTGGCGCCGGGCGACATCCCGGTGGTCCACGTCGACCGTGGCGGGCAGGTGACGTATCACGGCCCCGGCCAGATCGTCGTCTACCCGCTGCTGGACCTGCGTCGCATCGGCATCGGCGTGCGCGAATACGTCTGCCGCATCGAGCAGGCCATCATCGACACGCTGCTGGAGTGGAACATCGTGGCGGTGCGTCGCGAAGGCGCGCCGGGGGTGTACGTGGGCGACGCCAAGATCGCCGCGCTGGGCATCCGTGTGCGCCGCGGCTGCACCTTCCACGGCCTGGCTTTCAACGTGGACATGAACCTGGAACCGTTCCAGCGCATCAATCCCTGCGGCTACCAAGGCCTGCAGGTGACCTCGGTGCTAGACTTGGGCGGCCCTTCCGGCATGGAACCGGTGCAGCGCGTGCTGCTCGACGAGCTGGCCCGCCAGTTCGGCCTGGCACTGCGCACGGACCCGGCCCTGCCCGACCTTTCTTCAGCGGCCTGACCGCCTCGCCTTGCCATGACCCAGCCTATCGCCCGCACCATTCCCCTGGAGGTCGTTCCGACCGACAGCACGCCGGCCGCGCCCCTGCAGGCCGGCGCCAAGCAGCTGGGCGGCGACAAGATCAACCGCTCGCCCGTGCAGTTCCTCGATGCCCCGGTGCTGCGCAAGCCGTCGTGGATCCGCGTGCGGATTCCCTCCGGCAATGCGGTGCAGAACCTCAAGGCCAAGCTGCGCGAGAACCGGCTGGTCACGGTGTGCGAAGAGGCCAGCTGCCCGAACATCCACGAGTGCTTCGGCCACGGCACCGCGACCTTCATGATCCTCGGCGAGGTCTGCACCCGCCGCTGCTCGTTCTGCGACGTCGCCCACGGCCGGCCCAAGCCGCCGGACCCGAAGGAGCCGCTGAGCCTGGCCACGACCGTGGCCGACATGGGCCTCAAGTACGTGGTGGTGACCAGCGTGGACCGCGATGACCTGCGCGACGGCGGTGCCCAGCACTTCGTCGACTGCATCGCCGCCATCCGCGCGCATGCGCCCAAGACCCGCATCGAGATCCTCACCCCGGATTTCCGCGGCAAGGGCCGCATGGACCGCGCGCTGGAAATCCTGGCGGCCAATCCGCCGGACGTGTTCAACCACAACATCGAAACGGTGCCGGACCTGTACCCGAACGTGCGCCCCGGCGCCGATTACCAGTGGTCGCTGACCCTGCTGCAGAAGTTCAAGGCGCAGCACCCGGAGGTCAGCACCAAGTCCGGCATCATGCTCGGCCTGGGCGAAACCATGGAACAGGTGCAGGCCACCCTGCGCGACCTGCGCGCGCACGACGTGGACATGGTGACCATCGGCCAGTACCTGCAGCCGACCCCGCACCACCACCCGGTGATGCGCTACTGGACGCCCGAGGAATACAAGGCGCTGGAAGACTATGGCTACAGCCTGGGCTTCGCCCATGTCGCCTCCGGCCCGATGGTGCGCTCCTCGTACCACGCCGACCGCCAGGCTGCCGGTGCCGGCGTCCACGCCTGAGCACTGCCTGCCCGCTGAACAGCCCGTTGCCGTGGCGACGCCCTCAGGCGTCGTTCACGGCTTGACCCCGGCTGGACGCTTAGGCTGGAACGCACAGATGACAAGCGCTGCAACTTTGGGCACTGTCGTGCTGTCCGATGACTTCCGCAGCCCCATGACGGCGATTTCGCCGAGAGTAAGCCCATGAAATTCAAAGCCCCCGCGAAGATCTCCGCCGGCCTGCTGGCGTTGGCGCTGACCGCGCCGCTGGCGCTGATGGCGCGCGCGGACACCGCGCTGCCGCCGGCGGCGACGGCCGACCAGTCCACCGCCACCAAGCTGGTCTACGGCCTGCTGTCCGACAGCCGCTACGCGTACCGGCCGCGGGTGCTCGACGAGGCGATGTCCAAGGACGTGTTCAAGCGTTACCTGGAATCGCTCGACGGCAGCAAGATGTACTTCACCCAGGCCGACGTGGACGGCTTCGCGCCGCTGCAGGCCAAGGTGGGCGACGCGATCCGTGGCGGCCAGCTCGATCCGGCCTTCGACGTGTTCGCGGTCTACAAGCAGCGCGTGGGGCAGCGCGTGGGCTACGCGCGCAAGCTGTTGAACCAGAACTTCGATTTCAGCACCAACGAGAAGTTCGAGTACGACCGCGAGAAGTCGCCGTGGGCCGCCAATGACGCCGAGCTGGACAAGCTGTGGCGCCAGCAGGTCATGAACGACTGGCTGCGCCTGAAGCTGGCCGGCAAGCAGCCGGCGGACATCCGCAAGACGCTGGACAAGCGTTACGCCAACCTCGCCAAGTCGGTGAATGAACTCAAGGGCGAGGACATCTTCCAGGTGTTCCTGAGCGCGTACACCAACGCGGTGGATCCGCACACCGACTACTTCACCCCGCGCACTGCCGAGAACTTCAACCAGCAGATGTCGCTGTCGCTGGAGGGCATCGGCGCGCAGCTGCAGAAGCAGGACGACATGGTGGTGGTGCGCGAGATCATCGCCGGCGGCCCGGCCGCCATCGATGCCACGCTCAAGCCGGGCGACCGCATCGTGGGTGTCGGCCAGGATCGTTCCGGCCCGATCGAGGACGTGATCGGCTGGCGCATCGACGACGGCGTGGCCAAGATCCGCGGCAAGAAGGACACCCAGGTCCGCATCGAATACATCCCGGCCGAGTCGGGCATCGATGGCACCCACCGCACCGTCACCTTGACGCGCCAGAAGGTGCGCCTGGCCGAGCAGGCCGCCAAGGGCGAGACCATCACGCTGCCGGCGAAGGACGGCGAGCCGCAGCGCCGCATCGGCATCATCAAGCTGCCGGGCTTCTACCAGGATTTCGAAGGCCGCCGCCGTAATGCCGCCGACTACGCCTCGGCGACGCGCGACGTCGCCAAGCTGCTGGCCGGCTTCAAGAACGACAAGCTCGACGGCGTCGTGCTCGACCTGCGCAACAACGGCGGCGGTTCGCTGGACGAGGCGGTCGAGCTGACCGGCCTGTTCATCGAGCAGGGCCCGGTGGTGCAGGTGCGCGAATCCGGGGGCCGGGTCACCGTCAACGGCGACCGCAGCGAGAAGGTGGCGTGGGACGGCCCGCTCGCCGTGCTGATCAACCGTGGCTCGGCCTCGGCGTCGGAAATCTTCGCCGGTGCCATCCAGGATTACGGCCGCGGCCTGGTGATCGGCGAAACCACCTTCGGCAAGGGCACGGTGCAGAACATCGTCGACCTCGACCGCTGGCCGGCCAGCGAGGAACAGCGCTTCGGCCAGGTCAAGCTGACCATCGCGCAGTTCTTCCGCGTCAGCGGCAGCAGCACCCAGCACAAGGGCGTGGTGCCGGACATCGCCTTCCCGGCGAGCGTGGATGCCACCGAGTTCGGCGAGAGCACCTATGACAACGCGCTGCCCTGGACGCGCATCGCCTCGGTGCCGCATACCCAGTACGGCAATTTCGGCCCGCTGCTGCCGAAGCTGGAAGGGTTGCATGCCTCGCGTATCGCGCAGGACAAGGAATTCCAGTGGTGGGAGCAGGACGTGGACCAGTTCCGCGAGGAGAAGGCCAAGAAGTATGTCTCCCTCAACGAGGCCGAGCGTCGCGCCGAGCGCGAGAAGCAGGACAACCAGCGCAAGGAACGCCAGGCGATCCGCAAGCAGCTCGGGATGCCGCTGGACCCGCTCGCCGAGGACAGCGACGACGGCCTGACCGGCAACGAACGCGACATCGCCAAGGACACCGCGCGCGAGAAGGCCGCCGAGAAGCGTCCGGACCCGCTGCTCCACGAGTCGGCCGCGATCCTGGCCGACGCGGTGAACCTGCTGGAGCAGGACCGCCCGCTGTCGGCGCAGGTGCTGCCGCAGTCGAGCGCGCCGGGCCGCTGGGCCGACTGAGCGGTTCGCGCTCGGTCATGGAGAAACCCCGCGAGAGCGGGGTTTTTTCTTGCCGACGAGTTCAGCCCAAGGCGCGCCAGAGGATCTCCGCGCCCAGCCCGGCCAGCGTGAGGAAGAACACGCGCCGGAACAGCCGCGGCGGCAGGCGCGCGCGCAGCCGCGTGCCCAGCCACAGGCCGAGCAGGGTGGGTGGCAACACGAGCAGGGCGCCGGAAAGCGAGCGCGCATCGAGCAACCCATGAATCCCCAGGGCCGCGGCGAGCGCCACGGTCGAGACGCTGAAGCACAGGCCCAGCGCCTGCATCAAGGCTTCGCGTGGCAGACGCAGCGCGACCAGGTAGGGCACCGCCGGCAGCACGAACACGCCGGTGGCGCCGGTGGCCAGCCCGGTCAGCGCCCCGCACAGCGGGCCCAGCCAGCGTTCGTGTCGCCCCGGTGGCGGCAGCGTCCATTGCGCCAGCCCGAACAGCGCGTACAGCAACAGCATCGCGCCGAGGCCGAGCTGCGCGGCTTGGCCGCCCTGTGCAATCACCCCGCCGCTGCATGCCGTGGCCACGGCGATGGCCAACAACAGGGGCCACAGCCGGCGCGGTAGCGGGCCCTTTCCACCCGAGCCGCGCGCTTGCTGAAGGTTCGTCAGCAGCGAAGGCAGCAACAGCAGGCTCGCCGCTTGCGCTGGCGGCATGCGCAGCGCCAGCAAGGCCATCGCCACGGTCGGCAGGCCCATGCCGCTGATGCCTTTGACGGCACCCGCGAGCAAGAACACGGCAAACAGGAAAGGAAGCAAGGGCAGCAGGTCGTCCATGCCGGGCATGCTGGTGCCGCCGCGAGATCCCCACAATGCGCGATATGCTGACCCAGCCTTCGCTTTGGCCGAAGGCTGGAGCCTGCCATGCACTTCGACCTGACCGATCTGCGCCTGTTCGTCGCCGTGGCCGACGCCGGCAGCATCACGGCCGGTGCCTCCGCCTCCGCGTTGTCGTTGGCCGCAGCGAGCGCGCGACTGCGCCAGCTGGAAGACCAGGCTGGCGTGGATTTGCTGGAGCGCGGCCCGCGCGGCGTGCAGCTCACCCCCGCCCGCCCCCCCCAGCAGAGCC
>JAEWJB010000126.1 GCA_023386795.1 Pseudomonadota bacterium | reverse complement strand
ACCCTGGGGGACTGGGGCCCCAACGGGCCCCCCCCCCGGAAGCCCCCCAGATCCCTTCGACCGGACGACACATCATTCGCGCACTCACGGCGCGCCACGCATCGAATGATCTCTGTAGGAGCGGCTTCAGCCGCGACCGGAAGCGCAAGGCAATGGGGAATGTCGAGGGATGCAGAGGCCCAGCGGAAGGCTTTCCCATCCCCTCCCACCCTCCGCGCGACGCAATCGAAGAGGGAACACGGAGGCGCCTGGCGCCGGTCTGGCGGATAGGTTCGTCAGCGGGCCATGGATGGCCCGCGGCGGCGAGTCAGACAGGATGTCTGACCGAGCCGCGACGGACCTATCCGCCAGGCCGGGGCCCGCACCGCAAGGCATCGCCACCCACCGCACACACACCACAACCGCACCACCGAAAAACAGACAGCCACCGACAACCCGGCAGAAAGCCCGGATCACCCGCCCGCGCGCTGCCGCCCCTCCCGCGCATACCGCTGCGCCACCACGGCACACACGATCAGCTGTATCTGGTGATAGATCATGATCGGCAACACGATCGCCCCCAGGCTTCCTGCCGAGAACATCACCTTCGCCATCGGCACGCCCGTGGCCAGGCTCTTCTTCGAGCCGCAGAACACGATCGGGATCTCATCCTCCCGCGAAAACCCCAGTCGCCGCGCGATGAAGGTGATCAACGTCATGGCCACCGCCAGCAGCACAATCGCAAAACCCGCCACCGCCAGCAGCGCCGGCACGGGCGTCTTGTGCCAGAGCCCCTCGTTCACTGCCGCGCTGAAGGCCGTGTAGACCACCAGCAGGATCGTGCCCTGGTCGGTATAGCGCAGGATCGCGCGCCGCCGCTCAACCCAGCCACCTATCCATGGCCGCAGCAGGTGCCCGGCGACGAACGGCACCAGCAATTGCAGCAGGATCTTGCCGATCGCCTCGAACGGATGCGCCATTCCGCCCTGCGCACCTACCAGCACGCCCATCAGCAGCGGCGTCAGGAACACACCCAGTAGGCTCGACAGCGAGGCGCTCACCACCGCAGCGGGCACGTTGCCGCCGGCCATGGAGGTAAAGGCGATGGATGACTGCACCGTGGAGGGCAGCGCGCACAGGAACAGCACGCCGATGAACAGCTCCGGCGTGAGCAAGGTGTGCGCGAGCGGCCGGGTCAGCAGGCCCAGCAGGGGATACAGCACGAACGTGCAGGCCAGGATGGTCAGGTGCAGGCGCCAGTGCAGTGCGCCTGCACGCACTGCTTCACGCGAGAGACGCGCGCCATGCAGGAAGAACAGGGCGGCGATCGCCAGGTCGGTGGCGTCGTCCATCAGCGCGGCAGCGGTGCCGCGCACCGGCAGCAGCGAGGCCAGGGTGATGGTGCCGAGCAGCGCGAGGGTAAACGGATCCAGGCGCAGGCGCGCCAGCCATGACTTCATCGTGATACCAGGAGCTGGGGGGAAAGGATCACCGGTTCGACGCGCCTAGGGGTGAGGGTCTTGCAGTTGCGCGCGCACGGTCGGTTCCAGCGAGCCCAGCCCGGCGGCACGGCCTTCGGCCAGGGCTTCTTCCGGGCTGGCCCCGCGTGCGCGCGCCGAGAGCGCCAGCAGTGCCCCCACGCGGTTTCCCGAAGCGCAGTGCAGCAGCACCGGGCCCTGCGCAGCGTCGAGCGCGCGCTGGAGGTCGGCTGCCTTCGCGGGCGTGATGTCCTGTGCGCCGGCCACCGGCAGGGCGACATATCGCAGGCCCAGTTGGCGGGCGAAATCGGCTTCCGCGTAGCCACGGGTTTCGTCGGCGCCACGCAGGTCGATCACGGTGGTGACGCCTTGCGCGGCCAGAGCGCGCAACTGCGTTTCATCAGGTTGGCCACCGGCGTACAGGCCGGGGCGCAGCAGGTGCGGGGCGTGCTCGGCGGCCAGCGCCAGCAGCGGCACCAGGAGCAGCAGGAGGCAGGGCAGGCGGCGAAGCAGCATGGTGGATCCTCAGCGGAAGGCGGCGCGCGCCTTGAGCAGCTCGCGCATTTCGTACTTGTCGGTGTCGTCCAGGCCCTGCGCGCGCTGCTTGGCCTGCAGTTCCTCGATGCGCTGGCGCACGAGCTGCTGTTCCAGCTGCACGGCGACGTCATGCAGCTCCTGCGCCCAAATCTGCGCATCGCCCGGCAATTCCTGCGCGGCAAGCTTGTGCAGCGCGGCCTGCTCCTCGCGCTCGGCAAAGTGTTCGAGCAGGGCGCCGGTGGTGATCTCCGGCCGCTGGCGCACCAGTTCGATCAGTTCCAGCAGCAGCTCCACGCCGGGCAGGCGCAGGCCCGCGAAGTCGTGGTGGTTCTCGATGCTGGCGGCCAGTGACGGCTGCTGCAGGAGGATCGCGATGGCGCTGCGCACCAGGCTGCGCTTGTGGGTCGGCGTGACCGGGCGTGACAGGGGGGCAGGATTTGCCGGCGTGTGAGACGCGCCCGCACCCACGCCGGTCATGCGCGCCAGCTGCTGGCGCATCAGGTCGCCAAACGCACCGTCGGGAATCTGCGCCAGCATGGGCCGCGCCCGCTCGGCCAGCCGCGCGCGGCCATCGAGCGTATTGAGGTTGATCTCCTTCGACATTTCGTCGAAGAAGAATTGCGACAGGGGCGTGGCCTGCTTCAACCGGGCGTCGAATGCCTCGGCGCCTTCCTTGCGCACGATGGTATCCGGGTCCTCGCCCTCGGGCAGGAACAGGAAGAACGCCTGGCGGCCGTCCTTCATGCGCGGCAGCACCGATTCGAGCGCGCGCCAGCCGGCCTTGCGGCCCGCGTTGTCGCCGTCGAAGCAAAAATAGACATCCGGGGCATTGCGGAACAGCAACTCGGCATGTTCCGGCGTGGTCGCCGTGCCCAGCGTCGCCACCGCCTGGGTGACACCGAACTGGAACAGCGACACCACGTCCATGTAGCCCTCCACCACGATCAGCCGCTCGATCTTCTGGTGCGCCTGGCGTACCTGCCACAGGCCGTACAACTCGCGGCCCTTGTGGAACAGGGCCGTCTCCGGCGAATTGAGGTACTTCGGGCCGTCGTCCTTCTCCAGCACGCGGCCGCCGAAGGCGATGACGCGGCCGCGGCGGTCGAAGATCGGGAACATCACCCGGTCGCGGAACTTGTCGTAGACGTGGCCGCGGTCGTTCTTGGAGAACAGGCCGGCGCGGTCCAGCAGTTTCATGCGGCGCTCGTCAGTGCCCAGCGCGTCCTTGAGCGCGCTGTAGCCATCCGGCGCATAGCCGATGGAAAAACGGGCGCGGTTCTCGGCGTCCACGCCGCGGCCTTCCAGGTACTCGCGCGCCTTGGCGCTGCCGTCCAGGTGCTTCTGGAAGAAGCGGGCGGCGGCGTCGAGCGCGGCGTAGAGATCGCGGCTGTCGTCCTGCTGGGCCGCGTTGCGCTGCTGGGTATCGCGCGGCACCTCCATGCCAGCGCGCTTGGCCAATTCGTCCACCGCGTCGAGGAACTCGAGGCGGTCGTAGTTCATCAGGAAGCTGATCGCCGTGCCGTGCGCGCCGCAGCCGAAGCAGTGGTAGAACTGCTTGGTCGGCGAGACGGTGAACGAGGCCGAGCGCTCGTCATGGAAAGGGCAGCGTGCCGAGTATTCCTTGCCCTGGCGCTTGAGCGGCACCCGACCGCTGATCACCTCGACGATGTCCGTCCGGGCAAGCAGGTCGTCGATGAAAGCGTCGGGAATGCGGGCCATCCGCATAGGATGCCACGGGCGTCGCGCCGCAGGCGGCGCCGGGGCTTCAGGTTTCCGGGGCCGGGCGGTGCGGGGGCGGTACGTTGGCCGGGTCGATGCCCGCCGCGTCAAGCTTGTAGCGGGCCCGGGTGCGTTCGTCGATCACGGCGGTGATCAACGCGCCGACGAAGAACACCACGCTGGCGTAATACATCCACACCAGCAGCACCACCAGCGCGCCCATCGACCCGTATGCGCTGCCCGGCGCGGCCTCGCTGATGTACAGGCCGATGGCATAGCGCCCCAGCGCGAACAGCGCGGCGGTGATGATGCCGCCCAGGATGGCCTGCCGCCACGACACCAGCCGGTCCGGCAGGTAGCGGTAGAGGAAGGCGAAGGCCAGCACGTAGACCAGCAGCGTGGTGACATAGCCCACCGCCGGCAGCACCGAGGGCAGCCGCGCGAAGGCCACCTGCAGCGCGGTGGTGGCGATCATCGACACCAGCAGCAGGAAGCCCAGCGCCAGGACCACGCCGAAGGAGAACACGCGCTTCTTCAGCCACGCCAAAATGCCGGCCAGGCGCTGGCGGTCGGTATGGAAGATCAGGTTGAGCGCGTTCTGCAGCTGGGCGAACACCGCCGTGGCGCCGACGAACAGCAGCAGCGTGCTCCAGGTGCCGGCCATCGTGCCGATGCCCGGCTGCGCGGTGGCGTTGTCGATCACCGTCTGCGCCACGGTGGCCGAGCTGCCGCCGATGAGCTGGCCGACCTGCGCCACCAGCGCTTCCTGCGCTGGCGGGTAGAGCGAGGCGGTCAGCCACAGCAGCAGCACCAGCAACGGCGCCAGCGACAGCAGGGCGTAGAAGGACAACGAGGCCGCCTGCGTCATCACGTCGATCTCGATGAAGCGGTTGAGCAAGGCCATGGGCAGGCTGTGCTGCACGCGGTCGATGTATTTGCGCAGGTGCGGGTCAAGATCCATATCGGGGCGGTATCATCGGCTCGGGGATCATCCGAGGGGAATGACGGTCGCGCAGATGCGCGGGCCGCGGCGGATGGCTTTCGGAGCTGATTAACGCAAAGGAGATGTGATCGTGAAGAGAACTCTGTTGGCGGCCGTGTGCCTGGGAATGGCATGGACGGCGCAGGCGGCGCCTGCGTGCGAGGACAATTTCAAGGCCATCGGCGATCCGCGCAACGGCCAGGCGTTCCTTTCCACGGTGAAGGTCGCCGGCCTCACGCCGCGCAGCGCGCTGGGCCAGGTTCGCCGTTTCGCCAAGGACGAAGGTTTCGAGACCGGCGGCGAGCTGTACGACGCCAAGGGCAACGGCGAATTCTTCTACGTGCAGAACGGGCTGCGCTTGCCGCTGGTGTTCATGGCCAACGCGGAGAACGGCGGCGACGTCGCCATCACCGTGAAGCTGGCGCGCGGGCAGGTCGTGAAGGAAGAAGACGCGCGCAAGGGCCTGTGCGACATCCTCGGCAAGCTCAAGGCCGGCAAGGAAGGCGAGGCGATCGCCGCGGCCGCGCGCGAGGCCGATGGCGTGGACCGCTACGAGGACGTGGACGCCACGCAGCTGTCGGACAAGCTCGAGAAGGAAGCCAAGAAGACCGCTTCGGCCGGCGCCGGCACGCTGTCGTTCAAGGACCTGATGCTGGGCGGCACGTCGAGCCGCGAGTCGAGCGAGCAGGTCGCCCAGGCGTTGCTGCCGTTCTACGCGCGCTACATCGGCAAGAAGTTCCGTGTCGACGGCCAGCTCTACACGGTCTCGCACAATCCCTACAGCGGCACTGACGACGTGGCCTACCTGGTGACCAAGAGCCGTGGCCTGTTCAAGGTGCGCGACGGTGCGGACATGAACCTGGGGCGCTTCCAGATCAAGTGCACGATGGCGCCGGACCAGAAGGCGTTCTTCACCACGTTGAAGGGCCAGGACTACGCCAAGCTCGAGGGCACGGTCGCCAACGTCACCGGCAGCGGCATCGAGATGAAGGACTGCCGCCAGGCGCGCTGAGCACCGGGTGGCCCGGCCGGGCGATGGTCGATCGCCCGGCTCGTGGCCGGATCAGCCGGCGAGCTGCTGCTTCAACAGCGTGGAGACCAGGCCCATGTCGGCCTGGCCGGCGAGCTGCGGTTTGAGCACGCCCATCAGCTTGCCCATGTCGGCCGGGCCCTTGGCACCGGTCTGCGCGATGGCCGCCTGGATGGCAGCGACGATTTCCGCCTCGCCCATCTTGGCCGGCAGGTAGCGCTCGATCACCACGATCTCCTCGCGCTCCACCGAGGCGAGGTCCTCACGGTTCGCGGCCTCGTACTGGGTCACCGAGTCCTTGCGCTGCTTGACCATCTTGTCGAGCACGCCGACCACGGCGACGTCGTCCAGCTCCACGCGCTCGTCGACTTCCTTCTGCTTGATGGCGGCGTTGATCAGCCGGATCACGCCCAGGCTGTGCTTGTCGCCCGCCTTCATGGCGGCCTTCATGTCTTCGGTGAGCTGCTGCTTGAGGGTCATGGAGCACCTGTTGGATGAATGGGCGGGGCATCCCGCCGGGAAGGGCGCCGGTGAAGGCGTCCAAAGCAAAAAGCCGGCGACGCTCGCGCGTGCCGGCTTCAGGCCCTGCAACCTGGACCGCGCCAGAGGCGCCGCCCGGGTCAGGTGAAAAGCGCTATCAGTACAGGCGCTGACGCTTGGTGACGTCGCGCGACGAACGGCGCAGCTGGCGCTTCACCGCAGCAGCGGCCTTGCGCTTGCGCTCCTGGGTCGGCTTTTCGTAGAACTCGCGCTTGCGGGTCTCGGCCAGCACGCCGGCCTTCTCGCAGGTGCGCTTGAAACGGCGGAGCGCAAACTCGAAGGGCTCGTTCTCGCGGACTTTGACGCTGGGCATGGAATCTCCGGGACTATGATGACCGGGTTAGGTCCCGGTGAGCCGCGCATTATAACGGCTTGTCTCCGACGTGCAAGCCCCCGGGCTTGCCTCCTGCGCTGGCGGGCCCACAATGGAGGCATGAAAGTCCTTGGCATCGAATCGTCCTGCGACGAGACCGGCGTGGCCGTGTACGACACCGCCCTTGCGCCGGACCAGGCGCTGCGCGCCCACCATGTGTACAGCCAGATCGCCCTGCACGCCGAATACGGCGGGGTAGTGCCCGAGCTGGCCAGCCGCGACCATGTTCGCAAGCTGCTGCCCCTGGTGCGCCAGACCCTCGCCGACGCCGGCCTGACGCCCGGCGAGCTGGACGGGGTGGCCTACACCGCCGGGCCGGGCCTGGTCGGTGCGTTGCTGGTCGGCGCGGGCGTGGCCCGCTCGCTGGCCTGGGCGCTGGACGTGCCCGCCATCGGCGTGCACCACATGGAAGGCCATCTGCTGGCTCCCTTGATGGAAGACGACCCGCCCGAGCCGCCGTTCGTGGCCCTGCTTGTTTCCGGCGGGCACACCCAACTGGTGGCGGTGAACCGCATCGGCGCCTACCGCCTGCTGGGCGAGACGCTGGACGACGCGGCCGGCGAGGCTTTCGACAAGACCGCCAAGCTGATGGGGCTGCCCTACCCGGGCGGCCCGCAACTGGCCAAGCTGGCCGAGCAGGGCACGCCGGGCCGGTTCCGCTTCGCCCGCCCGATGACCGACCGCCCCGGCCTGGATTTCAGCTTCTCCGGCCTGAAGACCCAGGTCCTGCTGGCCTGGCGCGACAGCGACCAGAGCGAGGCCACCCGCGCCGACATCGCCCGTGGCTTCGAAGACGCGGTGGTCGATACCCTGGCCATCAAGTGTGAGCGCGCGCTGGACGCGGCCGGTTGCGACACCCTGGTGGTGGCCGGTGGCGTGGGCGCCAACCGCCGCCTGCGCGCCAAGCTGCAGGAGATGGCCCAGCGGCGCGGCGGGCGGGTGTGCTTCCCGCGGCCGTCGCTATGCACCGACAACGGCGCAATGATCGCCTTCGCCGGCGCCCTGCGCCTGGAAGCGGGCCAGCATGACGATGCCGCCGTCCACGTCACCCCGCGCTGGGACATGGCCACCCTGGCCCCGCTGGCACGAGGCGAGGGGGCCGTCGCGTCTCATGGATAAGGTGTTCATCGAAGGGCTGGAGATCGACGCACTCATCGGCATCTACGATTGGGAACGGCGAATCCGCCAGACCCTGCGCTTCGACCTGGAGATGGGCTTCGACAACCGCCGCCCGGCCGCCAGCGACGACATCGCCGACACCCTCAATTACAAGGCCGTGAGCAAGCGCCTGGTCGAGTTCGTCGGTCAGTCCGACTTTGGGCTGGTCGAGACCCTGGCAGAGCGCTGCGCGCAAATCGTGCTGGACGAGTTCGGCGTGCCATGGCTGCGGCTCAAGCTCAGCAAGCCCGGCGCGGTGCGCGGCGCGCATGCGGTGGGCGTGATCATCGAGCGCAGCCGCGACTGACTTCCCGCGGCCGCGCCGCTTCCCCCGACCAGGAGTTCCCCCCGCCGGATGACTGTCTTGGCCATCGACACCTCGCTCCGCCACCTGCAGCGGCTACTTGAGCCGTATCCATGGGCCTACGACGTGCTGGTGGTGGCCGGGCTGGTAGTGGCGGCGTGGCTGGCCAACTTCCTGACCAAGCGCGTATTGCTGCGCGGCCTGCGCCGCGCGCTGCGGGCCAGCCCGCTGGGCGGCGTACAGCACGACCACGAGGTCAGGCTCACCGTCATTCCGCGGTTGGCCAACGTGATCCCGGCGCTGGTGCTGTACTGGGGCGCGGCGGCGGTACCGCACCTGCCGGTGGCGGTGGTCGCCGGCATCCGTGCGATCTGCCTGTCCTTCATGGTGCTGACCGTTGCGCTGGCGATCGGCCGCGCGCTGGACCTGGTCAATTACGTCTACGAGCGACGCCCGGAAGCCGGCAGCCGGCCGATCAAGGGCTACCTGCAACTGCTGAAGATCATCATCGGCGTGATCGCGGTGGTGCTGGTCATCTCCGTGCTGGTCAACCGCTCGCCGCTGCTGCTGCTCTCCGGCGTGGGCGCGATCATGGCGGTGCTGATCCTGGTGTTCCAGGACACCCTGCTGTCGCTGGTGGCCAGCGTGACGATCGCCTCCAACGACATGGTGCGCGTGGGCGACTGGATCGAGATGCCGCAGCAGAACGCCGACGGTGAGGTGATCGACATCGCGCTGCACACGGTGAAGGTGCAGAACTGGGACAAGACGATCAGCACCATCCCGACGAAGAAGCTCATCAGCGATTCGTTCAAGAACTGGCGCGGCATGAGTGATGCCGGCGGACGCCGCATCAAGCGCTCGATCTACCTGGACCAGCACAGCGTGCGCTTCCTGGAGGATGACGAAGTCCAGCGCATCGGCCAGTTCACCGTGCTGCGCGAATACCTGGACGGCAAGCACCGCGAGATCGCCGAATGGAACCGCAACCTGGCCGAGCGCGGCATCGCGCCGGTCAACGGGCGCCGCGTGACCAACCTGGGCACTTTCCGGGCCTACGTGGAGCAGTACCTGCGCGCCAATCCGCGCATCCACCCCGACATGACCTTGCTGGTGCGCCAGCTGCAGCCGACCTCCACCGGCCTGCCACTGGAAATCTACTGCTTCACCAATGACATCC
Organism: Pseudomonadota bacterium; assembly: GCA_023386795.1. GTDB lineage: Bacteria > Pseudomonadota > Gammaproteobacteria > Xanthomonadales > Xanthomonadaceae > Stenotrophomonas_A. The sequence goes on along the minus strand of JAEWJB010000126.1, from coordinate 22,277 downwards.
GCTGGGCGGCCTACGAGCAGATCCAGGCCGACATCTTCGACCATCTGCTGGCCACCCTGCCGGTGTTCGACCTGCGCGTGTTCCAGGAATCCAGCGACGCCATGCTGATGGCCGGCGCCCGCGTCGGCGGCGCGTTGCCGCCGGGGCCACCGGACCCCGGCTGAGCCCCCGCTCCGCGCCGCCGTTGCCTCGATTCGCCAGCGAATGGAGAATGCCCACTTCACCACGGGCGGCCCCTCGGGAGCTATGATGGGCGGCCATGTAAACGTTTTCTCAAGGACTCCATGGCCGCCGACCGCCTCTCCGACCTGATCGCCCGCATGACCCTCGAGGAGAAGGTAGGCCAGCTGGGCGTCTTCGCCGACATGGTCCGCCCCTTCGCCCCGGACGTGAATCCCGAGGCCAACGTCCGCAATGCCGAAGAGGTGCTCGCGCAGGTGCGCACCGGGCGCGTCGGCACGCTGTTCAACGGCGTGGGGGCCGCGCTGGGCCGGCAGATCCAGAAGGTCGCGGTCGAGGAGAGCCGGCTCGGCATCCCGGTGCTGCTGGCCGCCGATGTCATCCACGGCATGCGCACGGTCTTCCCGATCCCGCTGGGCGAGGCCGCCAGCTTCGAGCCGGACCTGGCCGAGCGCACCGCCCGCGCCACTGCCGTCGAGGCGACGGCCGCCGGCCTGCACTGGACCTTCGCCCCGGCCGTGGACATCGCCCGCGACCAGCGCTGGGGCCGTGGCGCCGAAGGCGCGGGCGAGGATGTCGTGCTGGGCTGCGCGTTCGCCGCCGCCCGCGTGCGGGGCTTCCAGGGCCCCGACCTGAAGGCCGCCGACAGCCTGCTCGCCACGCCCAAGCACTTCGCCGCCTACGGCGCGGTGGCCGCGGGCATGGAATACAACTACGTCGAAATCGCCCCGCAGACCCTGCGCGACGTGCACCTGCCGCCGTTCAAGGCGGCGTTCGAAGCCGGCGCGCTCACGGTGATGTCGTCCTTCAACGACATCAACGGCGTGCCGGCCAGCGCCAACCACGAGCTGCTCACCGAAATCCTGCGCGGCGAGTGGCAGTTCCCGGGTGTGGTGATCTCCGACTACACCGCCGACATGGAACTGGTCGCGCACGGCTACGCCGCCGACGACCGTGACGCGACGAAGAAGGCCTTCCTCGCCGGCCTGGACCTGAGCATGCAGAGCGGCTTCTATGCCGCGCACCTGCCGGAGCTCGTGGAAAGCGGCGAGGTGCCGATGGCCGTGGTGGATGCCGCCGTGCGCCGCATCCTCGAACTGAAGGAGGCAATCGGCCTGTTCGACGACCCGTACCGTTCGCTCGATCCGGCACGCGAAGCCGATACCTCGCAGCTGGCCGCGCACGATGCGCTGTCGCGCGAGGCGGCGCGGCGTTCGATCGTGTTGCTGCGCAACGAAGGTGGCGTGCTGCCGCTGCGCAGGCAGGGGCAGAAGATCGCGCTGATCGGCCCTTTCGCCCGCGACCGCGACAACATCGAAGGCTGCTGGACGCTGTTCGGCGACAAGTCGCGCTACGTGGCGTTCGATGATGGCCTGCGGGGCGCGCTGGCCGACCCCGCCTCACTGGTGGTGGTGGACGGCTGCCAGCTCGAAGCGCCGCTGGAAGGAGGCATCGAGGCGGCCGTGGACGCCGCGCGCGCGGCCGACGTGGTGGTGCTGGCCGTGGGCGAACCGCAGCGCTTCAGCGGCGAGGCGCAGTCGCGCACGGACATCGTGCTGCCTGCGGCACAGCAGGCGCTGGCCGAAGCCGTGGCCGCGACCGGCACGCCGGTCGTGGTACTGCTGCGCAATGGCCGCGCGCTGGCACTGCAAGGTGCCGTACGCGAGGCGCAGGCGGTGCTGGTGACGTGGTTCCTCGGCACGCAGACCGGCACCGCGGTGGCCGACGTGCTGTTCGGCGACTACAGCCCTTCCGCACGCCTGCCAGTGAGCTTCCCGCAGGCGAGCGGGCAGCAGCCTTACTTCTACAACCACCCCCGCACCGGGCGGCCGGAGTTGCCGACGATGTCGGAGTTCAAGGCGCGCTGGCGCGAGATTCCGAACGAGGCGCTGTATCCGTTCGGCTTCGGGCTGAGCTACACCTCGTTCGCCTACACGCGGCCGCAGCTGGACAAGCCGGTGCTGGGCTGGGACGAAACCCTCACCATCCGCACCACGGTAACCAATACCGGCGCGGTGGCAGGCGAGGAAGTGGTGCAGCTGTACGTACACGACCGCGTGGCCAGCCGCGTGCGGCCGGTGCGCGAACTGAAGGGTTTCCGCAAGATCGCGCTCGCCCCGGGCGAAAGCGCGGAAGTGGTCTTCACGCTGGATCGCGAAGCGCTGGCGTTCACCAATCCGCGTGGTGAGTTCGGCGCCGAGCCGGGCGTGTTCGATCTGTGGGTATGTGCGAATGCCACCGCAGGCGAGCCAGTGCAGTTCGAACTGGCGGCGCGCTGATCGGCGGCTGGCTCACGGTGGGTGTGTTCGCTGGACGGTCTGCCGGTCGCGGCTGAAGCCGCTCCTACACAGGAGCGGGTCTCACCGGGGTGCTGGCCTGCTTGCCTACTACCGTCGTCCACGCACGCACTTTCCATTCGCGCACCAGTCCCGCGCGCACATAAGGATCCTGGCGCGCGAAGTCCTCGGCGACCGAGGCATCCTCGCCCTCGAACAACAGTGCCGCGCCATCGACCGGTGCGTCGAACGCGCCACCCAGCACCAGCTCGCCGCGTGTGACCGCGGCCCAGGCCAGCCGCAGGTGTTCGTCGCGGAATTCCGCGCGCCGCTGCAGGTAGTCTGGCGCGGCGTCGTACAACAGCAGGAAGTGCGCCATTTCGTACTGCCTCAGGCGCGCGGCGTAAGCCGCAGCAGGCGGCCCGCGCCTGCGTCCTTGCCGTCCTCCAATAGCCAGATCGCCCCGTCCGGTCCCTGTTCCACTTCGCGGATGCGCTGGCCCATGTCGTAGCGTTCCACTTCCCGCGCCTGCTCGCCGTCGAAGGCCACGCGTACCAGCGTGTGCGAGGACAGGCCGCCGATGAAGCCATTGCCACGCCATGCCGGGAACTGCTTGCCGCTGTAGATGATGAAGCCCGCTGGCGAGATCACCGGTGTCCAGGTGATCTTCGGGGCAGCGAATTCCGGGCGGGTCTGATGGTCGGGAATCGGCGTGCCATCGTAATGGTCGCCGTTGGAGACGACCGGATAGCCGTAGTTCGCGCCGCGTTGGATCAGGTTGAGTTCGTCGCCGCCCTTCGGGCCCATCTCGTGCTCCCACAACCGGCCCTGCGCGTCGAAGGCAATGCCGAGGGCGTTGCGGTGGCCCAACGACCAGGCCTGTGCCGCCACGCCGCCCTGCTTCGCGAACGGATTGTCGGCGGGCACGCTGCCGTCCTCGTTGAGGCGCAGGATCTTGCCCAGGTTGCTACCCATGTCTTGAGCGGGGTCGAACTTCTGCCGCTCGCTGGAGGTGATCCACAACTTGCCGTCCGGGCCGAACGCGAGGCGATGCCCGTAGTGCCCGCGTCCGCTGACCTTGGGAACCTGGCGCCAGATCACGTGAAGTTCCGACAGCGTGCCGCCGCCTTGTGCGTCCAGTGCCAGCTTCGCGCGCGCCACCGCGGCGCCGCGCGTATCGCCTTCGCCTGCTTCGGCGTAGCTGAGGTACACCCAGCCATTGCGGGCGAAATCGGGATGAGGCAATACATCGCCAAAGCCGCCTTGCCCGCCGTAGTCCACCGTCGGCACGCCGGTCACGCGCCCCTGGCGACCTGTGCGCGGATCCAAACGCTGCAACTGGCCACGCTTCTCGCTCACCAGCAGCGTGCCATCGGGCAGGAACGCCATCGCCCATGGCTCATCGAAGCGGGCAACCTCGGTCACAGCGAACGGCCAATCGGCGCGTTCCACCGCGGCAGGTGCATCGGCGGCTGCCAGTGCAGGCAACGGCAGGGCCAATGCAAACGTGATGGCAGAGGCCCACAAGGTGCGGGCCGGACGATGGAAGGACATGTATCTGACTCCTTGGATCGTGGTCCCGCACCTTAACCCGGGAAGGGCTCAGCCGTTTCCGCTGCCCCAGTGCCCGGCGCTTTCCCACGCACGGCGGACGGCATGGCGGGCCTTGCTCCAGGCAAGGCTGTTGCTGCCCTTGTCTGTCTCCCAGCGCTGCCGCAGTTCGGCTTCCACCTGCTCGTAGGCTTGTTCGAAGTTGCGCACGCGAGCCTCGTGGCCGGCGAGATAGGCCGGTTCATAGTCTTCGTACGACTCGCCTTCGGCGTAATACGGTTCATCGGTGAACTGCTCGCGCCAATAGCGCGAGACGGCATCGCGCTCATTCTCTTCCGGGGCCCTGCCGGGAATCTGGTACGTCACGTTCATGCTCTGCCTCCTGATGGGTTGCCTCCACGTTAGGCCCAGGGCCGTTAAGGGCGGCGGCAGGCGCGGTGACGGCACCATTAACGGCGCGTGTACTTGCGGTTACGATCTGGCTTTCGATCCAGGGGGAATGCCACGTGGCCGTGCAGACGCTGTCGCCGTTGATGCCCTATCTCACCGCCGCCGGCATGGGGCTGCTCTATTACCGGCGCATGCGCCGGTATTTCGGGCGCCAGCCTTGGCAGCCGAAGCGCACGATCGCGCGCGTGGTGTTCCTGTCGATCATCACCGCGATGCTGGTGTTGCTCGCTTGCGTGGTTCCGCACGTGGCGCTCGGGATGGCCGGTGGGGGCGTGGCAGGCATGGCGCTGGGCCTGTTCGCGTTGCGCCACACCCGCATCGAGCTGCACGACGGCGCGGCCAGCTACACGCCCAACCCGTGGATTGGCGGTGGCCTGGCCGTGTTGCTGGTGGCGCGCCTGGCGTGGCGCTGGAGCCAGGGCGCATTCTCCTCGGGCATCGGCCAGACCACGCAGCAAGCCAGCCCGCTGACGTTGGCGATTGCCACCGCGTTGGTGATGTACTCGCTCACCCAAGGCGTGGGACTGCTGCTGCGGATGCGCGCGCTGCACGCACGCGCCTGAGGCTTCAGGTTGCGGCGCTGGTAGCCTCGTAAGGCAGGGGCACCGCGCCCGTGGCGAGGATCGCCCGGTCGGCCCGCGACAACTCGGGTTCTTCAGCGTCGAGAACCAGCAGCACGCGACCGGCCTGGATCTCGTCCTCGAAACGTCTGCGCACCGGGTCCGGGACGCTGGCACCCACCAGCGCCGACGACCACGACCCGACCAGCGCGCCTGCCAGGGTGGTCACCGCCACACCGGCGAGCGTAATGCCGAGCGGCGGGATTGCCACGGCAATCAGCCCGCCGAGCAAACCTGCCGCGCCGCCGCCGGCAGCCCCTCGCGCGACCGCGGGAAGGAAATCGGTCTTGGCTTCCTTGCGGTCGTCGGGGATGTCGTGCAATTCGATGTCCGAACGCGCGATCAGGGAGAGGTCGTCGTTGCCGACGCCCGCTTCGCGCGCTGCCTGCAGCGCGTGCTGGGCGGCTTCCACGTGCAGTGTGCTGTAGACATGGCGGGTCTTCATGCTCGCTCCAGGCCACGGGATGTGCGGCCAGCGTCGGCAGCCCCCGGTTACGTGCCGGTGAGCGCGACGAGAACCCGGTGCGAACGCCTAGGGCGATTTGCGCGGGAACAGGTAGATGCCCGCGCCGATCAGCAGGGCGACGCCGGTGGCCGCCAGGTTCTGCCAGCTCGCGCTGGCCAGCAACGCCAGCGATAGCGCCAACGCCGCCAACGGGATGAGCGGCCCGCCGGGCAGGCGCAGCACGTCGGCGCGGTCGCGGTAGCGGCGTGCCAGCACCAGTACCGCGGCCGCGGTGCCGATATAGGCAAGCAGGCGCGTCACCATCGACAGCAGCGCCAGCTGCACGAAGGAACCGGACAGCGCCAGCGCCAGCGAGATCACGCCTTGGGTCACCACGGCCGCGGCGGGTGTGTGGTAGCGCGGATGTACCTGGGCGAGGAACGCCGGGCCATAGCCGTCCCGCGCGAGCGCGTAGAGGAAGCGCGGCCCCAGCATCACGGTGTTGCTGGTGGTGCCGAGGATGGAGATGGTGGCGCCCACGGTAAGCACCAGCGCGAGGAACTCGCCGCCGAACCGGCTGGCCGCATCGGCCAGTGGCGCCTGCGAGGTGGCGATGCCCGGCAGGTTGCCCTGTGCCACCAGCTGCACCAGTGCGTAGATCACGGTGACGGTGATGATCATCGTCGCCAGCGCGAAGGGCAGGTCGCGCCGTGGGTTGTGGTATTCGCTGGCCGCCGCCGGGATGTTCTCGAAGCCGGCATAGGCAAACAGCAGCAGCAACGCGGCCTGCCCGAGGTTGCCGGCGTCGCGCAGGTCCGGCGCCTGGCCGGAGAACGCCCACGACCAGTCGATGTAGAACACGCCGATGCCGATGAACAGCAGCAGCGGCACCAGCTTGCCGATCGCCAACGCGACGCCGGTGCGTGCGGCCGAGCGCACGCCGATGACGTTGATGCCGGTGAGCAGGGCCAGCGAGCCGGCCACCACGCATACCCGCGCCAGCCCTTCGCTGCCGGCCGCCGGCCAGAAGCGCGCGACCGCGTCGGCCAGGCCGTTGCTGAGGGCGGCCGCCGAGCTGATGCGGGTCAGCCAGATCATCCAGCCGATCTCGAAACCGATGAACGGCCCGAATGCCTCGCGTGCGTAGAGGTAGCTGCCGCCGGGTTGGTCGAAGCAGCTGGCTGCCTGCGCGTAGCAGGCCACCAGCAGCGCCACCACGATGCCCGCCAGCACCACGGCCCACAGGCTCATCGGCCCCAGCAGCGCGGCGGTGGCGGCGGGCAGCAGGTAGATGCCGCTGCCGATGACGTCGTTGATCGACAGGCCGACCAGCTGCCAGCGGCCGACCGCGCGGATCAGTTTGGGTTGCGGTGCGCTCATTTCGCCTCCGGCAGCTGCCAGTCCGCTTGCAGGCGCGCGTACTCGGCGCGTGGCAGCAGCACGAATTGCGGGTGTGCCTGCGGACGCAGCCAGCGCATCAGCCGCCGCATGTCGGCCGGCTCCATCGCCGTGCAGCCGGCGGTGGTTTCCCCGGGCGTGCGCCACAGGTGGGCAAAGATGCAGCTGCCGGCTTGCGGCACGTTGTCGGGGTTGTGCTGGATGACGAAGCCTTCGCGATAGCGGCGGTCGCCGTCGTGATGCAGGTCCAGGCGCATCGCTTCGGTGGAACCCTTCACGGCCTCGGCGCCGACGTCGCGCGCATCGACGATGCGGTTGTAGAGCGGCGAGGCGGGCACGTCGATGCACCAGCTGTCGGCCTGCATCTGGCGGTAGGGCATCGCGCTGTCGACGTGCGCTTCGTAGCCGAAGGCCGGTCCAATGGCGAACACGCCGGCCGGACTGCGGCCATCGCCCTCGTGCTTGCGCGGTTCGCCGTCACGGGTGGCCAGGCCGGTGCCCCATGCGCTGCCATTCCGGCCGATGGCCACCGCGAAGCCCGGCCCACTGGGCTGCCAGCCCTGCGCGGTGCGCACGTAGGCTTGCAGATGCCCTTGGTTGGCCGCCCAGTCCTCGGTCACGACCACCACGAGCTGGTCGGCGGCGGCGGTCGGGGAGGGCGCGGCTTGCGCGCCACCGGCGAAGGCCAGCGTGGCGAGCAGCGTGACAGCGAGGCGGAAGGGCACTGGCAGGATTCCTGGGTCAGGAGGCGAGCAGGTGCTGCACCCGCTCCAGGTTGTGCGCAAGCTGGCGGTGCCGTTCCGGGTTGCTCTGGCACAGCAGCACGAAGACGAAGTCGAGCAGGTACTGCAGGGAGGAACGGTACAGCAACTGTTCGATATGCGGTGCCGGATCGTGCGCGGAGATCGCCAGCGAGGCATCGGCCATCGCGCGCAGTGGGTTGGCGGTGTGGCGGGTGATCGATACCAGCTTGCCGCCGGCTCCCTGGAACTCGCGCGCGGCGTGCCCCAGCTGCGGCATCTGCCCGAACTCGGAGAACATCAGCAGCACGTCCCCGGGGCGCACCGCCGAGAGGTTGGAGATCAGCAGGATCGGATCGGCATGGTGCACGGTGAGCACGCCGAGCAGGGACAGCCGCATGGCGAACTCGCGCGCGTACACGCCATCGTCGCCCAGGCCGCAGACGAAGACCTTGGGCGCCTGGTCGAGCAGGCCGACGATGGTCTCCACGTCCGCGCGCGGGTTGAGCAGGCGCGTCTCTTCCTCCGCGGCGGCCTTGCTGGCGCGCAGCGCCTGGTCCAGGGCGGCATAGGCATCCCCGGTGGCGGCCGGCTGGCGCGCGGCCTCGGCCTGGCCGTTGCCGGCGCGCGCCACCGCTTCGCCCACCGAATACTTCAGGTCCGGATAGCCCTTGAAGCCGAGCTTCTGGCTGAACTTCACCACCGACGACTGGCTGATGCCCAGCGCGCTGGCCAGCTGCTGGGACGAGTAGTCGCGCAACAGGTGGGCATTGTCGAGGATGAAGTCGGCAATGCGGCGTTCGATAGCCGACATGCTGTCGCGTTCGGAGCGGATCTTCAGCAGGGGCGGCATGGAGGGCGGTGCTGGGCCTGTGGATGCTTGCAGTGGAATCTAGGGCGCGCCGGACGACAAAGCAAAGCCTTACAGGTCCAGTAGCTCGAGCCCGCGGATCTCGCGGATGCCCAGCCCAGGCGCATCGGTGATGGTGATCTCCGATTCGTTGAAGATCACCCCACCTTCGACGGGGTTGAACAGGCCCAGCGAAGGGCCGTCCAGGTCCACCTTGGTGATCGCATCGGACTTGGCCACCGCCACGTGCACTGCCGCCGCCACGCTGATGCTCGATTCGATCATGCAGCCGATCATGCACGGCACGCCGTACAGCTGGGCGATATCGGCGATGCGGATGGCATTGGCGATGCCGCCGGTCTTCATCAACTTGATATTGATGATGTCCGCGGCGCGGCGCTGGATCAGGTCGAACACCTGCGAGGGGGCGAAGACGCTTTCGTCGGCCATCACCGGCGTGTTGACGCGGTCGGTCACGTACTTCAGCCCGTCGATGTCGGAGGCCTTCACCGGCTGTTCCAGCAGTTCGAGGACCACGCCGGCTTCCTCCAGCGTGCGCATCGCGTGCACGGCCTGCTTGGCGGTCCAGCCCTGGTTGGCGTCCAGGCGCAGCAGGGCGCGGCCCTCCACGGCCGCGTGGATCGCCTTGACCCGCTCGATGTCCAGCCCGATATCCTTGCCCACCTTGATCTTCAGCGATTCGAAACCGCGGTCGATGGCCGAGAGCGAATCGGCCACCATCTTGTCGATGTAGTCCACGCTGATGGTGATGTCGGTGGTGATCACCGGATCACCGCCGCCGAGCATCTGGTACAGCGGCGCGTTGTGCAGCTGCGCCCACAGGTCGTACACGGCGATCTCCACCGCCGCCTTGGCGCTGGTGTTGCGCTCCATCGAGGTCTGGATGAGCGTGCTGAGGCGGTTGAGATTGGCGATCTCCTGGCCGATCAGGCGTGGGCCGATGAAGCGGTGGATCGCCTCGATGATCGAGCCGAGGGTATCGCCGGTGATCGGCGCGGTGGCCGGTGCTTCGCCGTAGCCGGTGTGGCCGGTGTCGGTGTGGATCAATACCACCACGTCCTCCACCGTCTCCACGGTGCGCAGTGCGGTCTTGAACGGGGTCTTCAACGGCACGCGCAGCATGCCGAGCTGGATATCGGTGATCTTCATTCGGGTTTCCGCGGGCGGATGCGCTGGATGTTGGTGATGCGGTCGACGTAGGTCACGGTGTCGCTGGCGAGCATCGGCTCCAGCGGCGTGACCGACACGCCGTTGAGGTGGGCCGACAGGCGCTTGCCATCCGGGCCGGCCCAGCCGCCGCCGGCGGTGTCGTGGATCATGTAGGCCAGGCCCTGGTCGTGGCCCAGCGTCACCATGACGTGGCCGGGGATGTAGACCAGGTCGCCGACCTGCAATTCGCGCACGGCGGCCAGCCGCTTGGCGCTGCCGTCGCCCTTGTCGAACGCGATGCGGTCCAGCGCCGGGCTCACCGCCTGTGCGCTCGTGTTGCGCGGCATCAGTATGCCGAAGCTGCGATAGATCTCGGAGACAAAGCCGCTGCAATCGCGGGTGTCGTAGGAATGACCCCAACCATAGCGTTCGCCGAGGAACTTGAAGGCCTGGGTGATGAGATGGCGCGGGGTCAGCGGCAGGTAGTCCGGTGCGGTGTCGGCGGTGCGCGGCAGGAGCGCGGGCACCAGGTCGAGGCTGCCGTCGGCCTTGCGGATCGGCAACTGGATCACCCAGGCGGTGTACGGATGCTGGCCGTTCACCGCGTCCTGCGGCGGCCAGTCGGCGAGCAGGGGCACGCGCACACCCATGTCCAGTTGCAGCCGCGAGACCTGCGGCTGTTCCGGCGTATAGGCGGTGAAGGCCGTCGCGCCGGTGACCACGCGGTACGGTCCGTGCGCGCCGTAGCCGAACACCTGTTCGGCCGGGCCGGTGGCGACGGCGGTCTTCTCGATCCATGCGTTGTAGCGCTCGCTGGCGACGAACAGCCAGCGGCCGTCGGCGCTTTCGTGCAGCACGGCGACCGCATCGCCGGGGAACAGCGCCGATTCCTGGAAGCGGTCGATATCGGTGTCGTCGGTGCTGCTGAAGACGCGCGTGTCGGTCGGGAAGGTGCGCAGCGCGGCCCGGCGCGTCACCAGCCCGTATTGCAGCGGGCGCTGGGCGGGAATCGCGTAGCGCGCGAGGTTGGCCACGAAGGCGTCCAGCCGCGCGGTGTCGATCGGCTGGCCGTGCACGTCATAAAGCGGGCGCTGCGGGCGGACCGAAAGCTGGTCGATTTCGTCACGCACGAAACTGGCCGGCAGCGACGCCGGCAGGGCGTGCAGGTCGTGGATCGCCTTGTCCTGCGCACGCATGCGCGCGTTCTGCGCGGCGATGCCGGCGGTGTCGAGGATCACGCGGTCCGGCTGCGGCTGGCGGGCGATCCAGTAGTCCGGTGAAAGCTGTTGCGGTCGTACGCCGACCACGCCGGTGACCGGGTCGGTGGGGACGGCGGGCGGGGCGGCAAAGGCGCTCGCCGCGCCCACGCACAGGGCCAGGACTGCGGCGGCGCCGTGCGGCAAAAGGAAACGGCGCGCGACAGCGCGCGGAAGGACCCTCATCGGCAGACTCCCCGAGAAACGTTCAAGAATATTTATTCCTTTGGCGCTTCATTGCAAGAATAAATTATTGACCCTCTGCCCTCGTCGTGTTACACCACCGTGAACCACCTTCACCCGGGAAGTGTCGTTGTGGATTCTCGCCCTGACCAGCCTCGTTCGCTCGACTCCAGCTTGGCGCGTGTCCGTGCGGCGCGGAAGCCTGCGTGCGCGGGAGGCCTGCTGGTCGGGCTGCTGCTCGCGCTTCCGGCGGGCGCTCAGGCACCGGTGCCGGTGGAGCGGATAGGCACGGAGATCGACGCCGGCCAGTTCCGCCAAGCCGAAGCCGACATCACCGCCGCGCTCGCCGCACCGGGCCTGGATGCCGACGCCCGCAGCGCCTACGCATTCGAACGCGAGCGCATGCACCGCATGCGCCTGGACTTCAGCCTCGATGCCGCTGCCGCCAAGGAAAAGCTTCGCCGCACGATCCCGGACCTGCGCGACGACGAGTTCGCCGCCTGGGACAGTGCCGGCCTGCTGGAACATCTCGACATCGACGGCACGCGTTATTACTTCAACCGTGCGCCCTCCAACCTGTTCCGCCTCAGCGCGCAAGCCGCTGCGCGCCAGCGTCCGGGCACGCCGCCGCCGAAGGACGGCCCCTACGAAAACCTCGGGCCGCACCATCGCGCGGTGATCGCCGCCGCGCAGGCCGCTCCCGGGCAGACCAGCCTGCTGCCGCATCGCGTACGCATCACGCAGTCGCTTACGGTGAACGCCGACGCGGTCCCGGCGGGCGAAGTGGTGCAGGCGTGGATTCCGTACCCCCGCGCCATCCCCGGCCAGCAGGAGGACATCCGCTATCTCGGCAGCGTGCCTGGCGGCGCGCAGATCGCCCCGCCCTCCACGTTGCAGCGCACTGCCCACCTGACCCGCAAGGCCATCGCCGGCAAACCCACCGAATTCTCGGTGAGTTACGAAGTGACGATCTACGCGCGCCATTTCGACATCGACCCGGCCCGCGTGCAGCCCACGCCGAACGACCCGGCGCTGGCGCCGTACCTGGCCGAGCGCCCGCCGCACATCGTATTCACCCCAGCGATGCGCGAATTCTCGCGGCAGGTGGTCGGCGAGGAAACCAATCCCTACCGCATCGCCCGCAAGCTCTTCGCCGCGGTGGACCGTATCCCGTGGGGCGGCGCGCGCGAGTACTCCACCATTCCCAACATCAGCGATTACGCCCTGCACGCCGGCCATGCCGATTGCGGGCAGCAGACCCTGCTGCTGATGACCCTGCTGCGCATGAACGGCATTCCCGCGCGCTGGCAGTCCGGCTGGACGTTCTCGGACAACGACGTCGGCTACGCCAACCTGCACGACTGGGGCTGGCTGTACCTGGCGCCCTACGGCTGGGTGCCGATGGACGTGACCACCGGCGCGCTGGATAGCGACGAGCCGGCCCTGCGCGACTTCTACTTCGGTGGCCTCGACAGCTACCGCATCGTCTTCAACGACGACTACGCGCAGCCGCTGGTGCCGGCCAAGCAGCATTTCCGCTCCGAGACGGTCGACTCGCAGCGCGGCGAAGCCGAATGGCGCGGCGGCAACCTCTATTTCGACCAATGGGATTACCACTTCGACTGGCAGATCCTGCCGGCCGCCGGGCGCCGGGAGGGCGCGTCGAACGCCGCACGCTGACGGAGCGGGTCCACCACCACTTCAACGAACTGCAGGAGAGAGCAGGGGATGAACGGCAAGCATGTGAGGAAGGCGGCGCTATGCGTCGCGTTGGCGGCGTGTCTGGGATCGATCGCGCCGATGGCCCTGGCCCAGGACGGCGCCGTTACCGGCCGGCTGGTCACCGAGGGCGGACAGAAGCTCAGCGGCGCCACGGTCACGGTACGCAACCCGCAAACGGGTTTTGCCCGTTCCACCACGGTGAATGCCGATGGCAGCTACCGCATCCCGCTGCTGTCGCCGGGCACCTACCAGATGGAACTGAGCGTGGGCGGCGGTGCGCCGACCCCCGTCGGCGAGGTCGTCGTCACGCTGGGCAATGCGACCACGGTGAACGTGCCGGTCGGCGCGATCAACACGCTCGGCGCGGTGGAAGTGCGCGCGCCGCAGGTGGTGTCGATGGTGGACGTCACCTCGACCGAGTCGGCGATGAACATCAGCCGCCAGGACCTGGCGCGCATGCCGGTGGACCAAGACCTCAAGTCGGTGGCGATGCTCGCGCCGGGCGTGGTCTCGGGCAAGTCGTCGCTGGGCGCGCAGGGCATCTCGTTCGGCGGCTCCTCGGTGGCCGAGAACGCGGTGTACATCGATGGCCTGAACGTCACCGATTTCTACAACCGCGTGGGCTTCTCCTCGGCGCCGTTCGCGTTCTTCCAGGAATTCCAGGTCAAGACCGGCGGTTACTCGGTCGAGTACGGCCGCACCACTGGCGGTGTGATCAATGCGGTGACGCGCTCGGGTACCAACGAGTTCCATGCCGGTGCCGAACTCACCGCCGAGCCCAGTGCCTGGGGATCGAGCGGCAAGGATTACTACCTGCCCAACGGCGACCCTTACATCATCTCCAGCCATGACGGCGGCACCCACAACAAGCTCAACGTCTGGGGCTCGGGTGCGATCGTGAAGGACCGCCTGTTCTTCTTCGGCATGTACGAGGCGCGCGACAATCGCGCCTTCAGCACCAGCAATGACGGTTCCACGTTCAACAACGGCAAGGCTGACGACGGCTTCTGGGGCGGGAAGCTGGACTGGCAGATCACCGACAACCACAGCCTGTCGCTGCTCGGCTTCTCCGACAGCAACCAGAACGTGGCCGATGTCTATCGCTACGACTACGTCACCGGTACGCGAGGCAGCCAGACCAACACCATCTTCACCGATACCGGCGGCGACAACTACGCGCTGACCTACAACGGCCACCTCACCGATACCTTCGCCATGAAGGCGATGGTCGGCCGCAACACGCGCGACTACGCCAACTACAGCCAGACCGACATCGAATGCAACCGCGTGGTGTCCGAGGCCGGCATCGCACCGGCGGGCATTCCGCTGGGCTGCACCACCAACTCGGCGGTGGAATCACGCGAGGACGAACGCAAGGCCGGCCGCCTGGACTTCGAGTGGACCCTGGGCGACCACCTGCTGCGCTTCGGCCTGGACCGCGAGGAGAACACCTCCGACTACGAGCGCATGTATCCCGGCCCGGGCGGCTTCTACTACAACGTCTACAGGACCACGCCGGGCGCCACGCTGGTCAACGGCGGCCAGGTGCCGGCCGGCACCACCGCCTACGTGCGTGCGCGCCGCTACGAGATCGCCGGCACGTTCGAAACGGACAACTCGGCCTATTACCTGGAAGACAACTGGTCGGTCACCCCGAACCTGCTGCTCAACATCGGCCTGCGCCTGGAAGCGTTCGACAACAAGGATTCGGAAGGCCGCAGCTACATCAAGATGGACGACATGGTTGCCCCGCGCTTCGGTGCCTCATGGGACATCAAGGGCGACGGCACGATGAAGCTGTTCGGCAACGTCGGCCGCTACTTCCTGCCGGTGGCCAACGTCATCAACATCAAGCAGGCCGGCGGCCTGCTCGACGAGCGCACCTACTACGCGCTGGCCGGATGGGAAACGCGCGAGCTCAATGGCTCGCAGTACCAGGTGCCGGTGCTCGGCGCGCAGATCGGCCCGGTGGACGACTCGCAGGGCGACGGCACGGTCGGCGACCTGCGCTCGGAAGTGGACCGCGACATGGACCCGGTCTACCAGGACGAGGCGATCCTGGGCTTCCAGCAGTCGATCAACGAGGCGTGGTCGTACGGCGTGCGCGGCATCTACCGCAAGCTGCACAACGCCATCGACGACATGGAGATCAGCGCCACCGGCGCCTGCGGGCCGGATGGCTACATCGGCTGGGTAATGGCCAACCCGGGCAAGAAGGTCACCGTGTGGGGCGACACCAATTGCGATGGCGACGCCGACGGCTGGGTCACGGTGGATACCGCGAAGGAAGGCTGGGCGATGTACCGCCAGGACGGTCTGGATGCCGATGGCGACCCCATCATGACCTACATCGGCCAGCGTGGCTGGGAGAAGCCCAAGCGCGACTACAAGGCGCTGGAACTGCAACTGGACCGCGCGTGGGACGGCAAGTGGTCGATGAATGCCTCCTACACCCTGGCCTACGGTCGCGGTAATGCCGAAGGCCCGGTGAACTCGGATACTGACTTCGCCGACACCGGCCGCACCGAGAACTTCGACGACCCGTGGGTGAACTACAACGGCTACGGCTATCTCTCCAACGACCGTCGCCACCAGTTCAAGCTGCGCGGCGCCTATGCCATTACCGACAACTGGCTGGTCGGCGCCACGCTCGATGCGCGTTCGGGTGGTCCGATCACCGGCTTCGGTGTCGGCAACCCGTATGACAGCACCGCGTACCACAGCTATTACGTATGCGTGGAGAACTGCGACTCCGACTTCTCCGCAGAACGTGTCTACGCGCACAACGCACGCGGCGGCTATGGTCGGCTGCCGTGGAGCTATGAACTCGGCGCGAGCGTGACGTGGCTGAAGTCCTTCAACGAGACGAACCTCAAGGTGAAGTTCGCCGTGTACAACCTGACCAACCAGCAGAAGAAGTTGTCTGTAAACCAGGAATACGAAGGCGCCATCGGCAGCCCGAACGACCTGTTCCTGTATCCGGAGAGCTTCCAGGCGCCGCGTTACGCGCAGTTGGTGGTGTCGCTGGACTACTGAGCGTGCGAAGGTCGCCGGACGCGGTATCGTCCGGCGACCGCCGCCCTTCGGAGCATCACGTGATCGCAAAGCGTTCCATCGCGGCTGTGCTGTGCCTGCTGGCCTGCGCGACGGCCTCCGCGGCCCCGGCCAACGAGGCCGCCTACGACCGCCTGTTCGAGCAGGCGATGGCCGAATACCACCTGCCAGGGTTGGCGGTGGGCGTGATCGAGGACGGCCGTGTCGTCTACCGGCGCACCGGCGGCGAACGCAGCGCTGGCAGCGGAGAACCCATCGACGCCGACACGCTGTTCAAGATCGCCTCCAACAGTAAGGCGATGACCAGCGGCCTGCTCGCACGGCTGGTGGACCAGGGCAAGCTCGCCTGGGACGACCCGGTGACGAAGTACCTGCCGGAGTTCCGCATGTACGATCCGTGGGTGACGCGCAACATCCAGGTGCGCGACCTGCTGATCCACAACAGCGGCCTGGGCCTGGGGGCCGGCGACCTCATGCTGTGGCCGGAACCCAACGATTTCACGCGCGCGGACATCATCGCCGGGCTGGCCTACCTCAAGCCGACGCACAGCTTCCGCGCGCATTACGCCTACGACAACCTGCTGTACGTGGTGGCCGGCGAGGTGGCCGCGCGCGCGGGTGGCAAGCCCTACGACCAACTGGTGCGCGAGCAGGTACTCGCCCCGTTGGGGATGGCGCGCTGCCAGGTCGGTGCCTGGCGGCCGCAGGACATCGGCAACATCGCTCAGCCGCACATGCGCCAGGACGGCCGCAACGTGCCGGTGCGCGAGGACGGCGTTGCCGTGGCCGATGTGCCGTCCATGGCCGCCGGCGGCATCCGCTGCAGCCTGGAGGACATGCTGCGCTGGATGGATCGTGCCTGGCTGCAGCCCGATCCGAAGCAGCCGTGGCTGTCGGAGGCACAGCGCCGCGCGGTGTGGTCGCTGCATACGCCGATGCCGATCAGCCAACGCATGCGCGACTGGGACGACACCCACATGTATGGGTATGGCTACGGATGGCGCCTGTCGGATGTGGACGGGCAGTGGAAGGTCGCCCATACCGGCACGCTGATGGGCATGTATTCCTCGCTGGTCCTGCTGCCGGACCGCCGCAGTGGCTTCATCATCCTGATCAACGGCGAAGGCGAGGCGGCGCGTACCGCGTTGGGCGAGGCGTTGCAGAAGCACCTGCTCGGCGCGGACCCGAAGTTCGACGTGGCGTACTACGCCCAGGCGATGGCGCGCGATGACGCCAAGCCCAAGCCGCCCGCGGCGCAAAAGCCCGATACCTCACATCGGCTGCCCGTGGCGGTGCGGGAGGCCGCCGCGCGCGCAGGCGTGTATCGCGACCCGTGGTTCGGCGAAGTGCGGCTTTGCCCGGCCGACGGCGGACTGATCTTCGCCGCAGCGCGCTCCCCGCTGCTGCGGGGCAAGGTAATGCAGGTTGGCGGGCGCTGGCTGGTGGACTGGGACGATGCCAGCGTGGATGCCGAGCCCTGGCTCGGTTTCGCTGCCGATGCCCAGGGACGTGCGACGATGCGCCTGAAGGCGATCGACCCCGATGCCGACTTCAGTTACGACTATGGCGATCTGGAATTCCATCGCAGCGGCGATTGCCCTTAGCCTCGCCGCGACGCAGGCGGCCGCGGCGCCCGCCCTCTCGCCGGCGCGTGATGCCGCCCAAGCGGGCATGGTTGATGTCGCCACGCTCGCGCCCGGCATCCAGATCGACATGCGCTACGCGGGTGCGCAGAACTTCACCGGTCACCCCGTCGAGGGTTACGACGCGCCCAGGTGCCTGCTGCTCCGCCCGGCGGCCGAGGCGCTGGCGCGTGTCCAGGCCACGCTGCGCACCGAAGGCTATACGTTGCACGTCTACGACTGCTACCGCCCCGTGCGCGCCGTGCAGGCATTCGTCGCGTGGGCCGGCGACCTGCGGGACCAGTCCACGAAGGCGGTGCACTATCCGCGCGTGGCGAAAGCCGCGCTGATTCCCGACTACATCGCCGACCATTCCGGCCACAGCCGGGGCGCCACGCTCGACCTGACCCTGGCCGAGTGCCGCGCCGACGCCTGCAAACCGTTGGACATGGGCACCGATTTCGACCTCTTCGACCCCCGTGCCCACACCGATTCGTCCGAGGCCACGCCCGTGCAGCGCGCGCACCGCCAGCGTCTGGTGGCGGCAATGGCAGCCGAAGGTTTCGCCAACTACCCGATGGAATGGTGGCACTTCACCTTCCGCCCGGAGCCCACGCCCGATACTGCCTACGATTTCCCGGTGAGGTAGCGGTGTGAGCGACCTGCAGCATTTCGTCGATATTCCTTGCCCGTATTGCGGCGAATGGATCGGTATCGTGGTGGATGGCTCGGTGGACCAGCAGTCCTATGTCGAGGATTGCCAGGTGTGCTGCCGGCCCATGCAGATCCACGTGAGCATCGGCGAGGACGGCATGCCCGAGGTGCGCGCGCTGTCCCAGGACGAAGGCTGAGCCGGGGACGGGCAGGCGCCCGTCTAGAATGGGGCGTCCCCCCGCCTACTGGAGCCTCATGAACCTCCCGCTGCATTTCGGCCTGCTCGGCTCGCTCGAAGCCGGATTGATCGCCCTGCTGGTCGGACTGGGGGTCTATTGGATCTCGCAGGCGCTGTGCCGCCGCGCCGGCCTGTCGCTGGGGCATGCGATCGGCTGGGCCTGCCTGGCGGGTGTCGCCATCGGTGCGGGCTGGGATATCTGGAACCTCTTTTACACGAGCATCGTGCGGCTGGAATCGCCGTTGTATGCGCGCCTGGCGCTGCAGAGCATCCATGATCCGGACCAGTTGGGCGGCCGCGTGGTGCTCGAAGTGGCCGGTGCACTCGCTGGTGTCGGCTTGGGTTGGCGTTTGTTCAGCGCCGCGCACGCGGCCGACGATGTTGCCGAATCGTAAAACCAGCGAACGCAGGTCTCGCTTTCCTGGTCGTTGAACCCACGCCTTACGAGCTCGTGATGTCGTGTTAATCAACGCCAAGCGCGTATTGGGGGAGCGTAGGTTAACGCCTCGTTGCGCGTGCGGTCGCAGCGCAATCGCGGTTCATCCGCAGCCGCTAGGGTGGCTTCCATGCGCGGCAACACCGCGTATTTCCCCGAATCAGGAGAACCACCCCATGAAGAACCGCAAGCCCCTGGTGATCGTGTCCACTGTCCTGGCCGCCGCGCTCGCGCTGCCGGCCTTCGCCCAGAGCGCCCAGTCCGGTGCCGCCGCGCAGCAGGGCGGTGGCGGTGGTGGGCAGACGTGGGCCAGCGTCGATACCGACAGCGATGGCGCGATCAGCAAGCAGGAGGCACAGGTCAACGCAGGCCTCTCGCAGATCTTCGAGCAGGCCGACGGCAATGCCGATGGCAAGCTGACGCCGGAGGAATACAAAGCCTTCGTCGCCAAGCAGCAGGATGGCGCCAACAGCGCGACCCCGCAGCAGCAGAACTGAGCCCCCCTGCCGCGACGCGCCTGTCGCGGCATCCCGGGCGGGAGCCTTCGGGCTCCCGCCTTTCCTTTGCCCGCTACAATGGGGGCATGGCTACTCCCCGCATGCATGACACCGGCATCGGCCTGGTGGGTTTCGACGGCGACGACACGCTCTGGAAGAGTGAAGACTATTACCGCGCGGCCGAGTCCGAATTCGAGGCCCTGGTCGGGCGCTACATCGACCTGGCCGACCCGCGTACCCTCGGCCACCTGCTCACCGTGCAGCGGCGCAACCTGAAGATCTTCGGGTATGGCGTGAAGGGCATGGTGCTGTCGATGATCGAGGCGGCCATCGAGATGACCGACCGCCGCATCGAGGTGCGCGACATCGAGCGCATCGTCGAGATCGGCCGCGATACCTTGCAACATCCCGTCGACGTGCTGGGTGGCGTGCGCGAGGCGGTGGAGGAGATTGCCCGCGACTACCACGTCGTGCTGATTACCAAGGGCGACCTGTTCCACCAGGAGCGCAAGATCGCCCAGTCCGGCCTGGCCGACCTGTTCCCGCGCATCGAGATCGTCTCGGAGAAGGACCCGGGCACCTACGCGCGCGTGCTGGCCGAATTCGACCTGCCCGCCTCGCGTTTCGCGATGGTTGGCAATTCGTTGCGCTCGGATGTGGAGCCCGTACTGGCGCTGGGCGGCTGGGGCATCCACACGCCCTACGCACTGACCTGGGCGCACGAGGCCGAGCACGGCGTGGATACCGATTCGCCGCGCCTGCGCGAGGTCGCGCATCCGCGCGACTGGCCGCAGGCGGTCCGCGCGCTGGACCAGCGCGCCCGTGGCGCGGCCGCCTAGTCATGCGTGCCGCTGTCGCCTTGCTGTGCGCTGCCTGGCTGGCCGCCGCGCCAGCCAGGGCACAGGCCCCTGCGGCGAAGCCTGACGCAGCCCCGGCGGCCACCTATGCCACCGGCGACGCCTGGATCGACCGCCAGCTCGAGGACATCGACGCCTATGCGCGCCGGTACCCCGCCAGCTTCCTCGATGAACTCTCGCGCTATCGCGACGTGCGCCGTGGCTATGCCGAGGCGGTGCTGGACGCCCCCGGCTGGCGCGCCGGTGACCTCTACTTCGCTTGCGCGTGGGCCCAGGCCACCGGTCAGTCATGCCGCGCGATGGTGCGCGAACGCAGCGCCGATGCCGGTCGCGCGTGGGAGGCGGTGCTGGCTGCACAGGGCGAGCCGGACAACCTGGCCTATCGCGAAGTGCGCCACGCCATCGTGGCCAGCTACGACCGCTGGGAGCGGCCCATCGTGCTCGATGCACGCCTTCGCGAGCAGCTGGGCGACGCCGCGCAGCGGCTGGAACGTGCCCGCGCCGCGCATGCCACGCCGGAGGATGCGCCGTCCCGCTGAATCCCGGGCGGCGGCTTTGCTGCTGTGCGGCTGGCCGGGGCGGTGCCGGCTCGGCGAAAATGCCGGGGCCGGCGATGGGCCGGCGCTTCGTTCGCGCATGCCATGACCGGTAAGTCCTTCGTCAGTTCCGACCAGATCCGCAGCCGCTTCGCGCAGGCCATGTCCGACATGTACCGGCAGGAGGTGCCGCTGTATGGCGAGCTGATGTCACTGGTCGCGCAGGTCAACGCGCAGGTGCTGGCCGACGACCCCGTGCTGGCGCAGCGCCTGGACCGCAACGACGAGCGCGCGCGGCTGGACCTGGAGCGCCACGGCGCGATCCGCGTGGGCAGCGCGGAAGAACTGTCGATGCTGCGGCGCCTGTTCGCGGTGATGGGCATGTACCCGGTGGGCTACTACGATCTTTCGGTGGCCGGCGTGCCGGTGCACTCGACCGCGTTCCGCCCGGTGGATGCCGGCGCGCTGGCCCGCAATCCGTTCCGCGTGTTCACCTCGCTGTTGCGGCTGGAGCTGATCGATGATGCCGCGCTGCGCCAGCAAGCCGCCGACATCCTTGCCCGTCGCGACATCTTCACTGCCGGTGCGCGTGCGCTGATCGAGCAGGCCGAGCGCGAGGGCGGCCTCGACGAAGCGGATGCCGAACGTTTCGTGGCCGAGGCGTTGGAAACTTTCCGCTGGCACAGCGATGCCACCGTCCCGCTGCCGACTTACCACGCGCTGCACGACGCGCACCGGCTGATTGCCGACGTGGTCAGTTTCCACGGCCCGCACATCAACCATCTCACGCCACGCACGCTGGACATCGATGCCGCGCAGGCGCAGATGCAGCAGCGCGGCATGGCCGCCAAGGCGGTGATCGAGGGGCCGCCACGCCGTCAGTGCCCGATCCTGCTGCGTCAGACCAGTTTCAAGGCGCTGGAGGAAGCGGTGCGCTTCCCGGCCGGCGACGGCAGCGCCGAAGCTGGCAGCCACACCGCGCGCTTCGGCGAGATCGAGCAGCGCGGCCTGGCGCTGACGCCCAAGGGCCGCACGTTGTACGACGCACTGCTGGCGCAGGCCCGCGAGAGCGAGGGGGCGGGCAGCACCGGCGCGGACTACGGCGCGCGGCTGCAAGCCGCATTCGCCGGCTTCCCGGACGATTACGACACGTTGCGCCGGGAGGGCCTGGGCTATTTCCGTTACGGCCTGACCGAGGCCGGGCGCGCCGACCCGGACCGTGCCGCCCTGCTGCCGACCGAAGCGGCCATCGAGGCCGGGCTGGTGAGCGCCGATCCCATCGTCTATGAGGACTTCCTGCCGGTGAGCGCGGCCGGCATCTTCCAGTCGAACCTGGGCGGCACCGAGCAGCGCGCCTACGCGGCGCATTCGCACCAAGCGTCGTTCGAACAGGCGCTGGGCGCGTCGGTGCGCGACGAGTTCGCGCTCTATGCCGCCATCGAGCGCGACTCGCTGGCCGAGCTGGTGTAAGGCGGCAACGGGCGGCTCATTTGGTTTCCCCTTGTAGGAGCGGCTTCAGCCGCGACCCGGCAACGCACGGTC
>JAEWJB010000157.1 GCA_023386795.1 Pseudomonadota bacterium | reverse complement strand
CCATGGATGGATTCACGGCGTGTCCCGAAAGGGCCCCACCCCCGCTGGCCCCGCGCAGATCCGCGAGAGCCAATCGACATCGAAGCCCACGAAAGAAACCCACGCACAAAAAAGAAAACCCCGCCTTTCGGCGGGGCTCCGGACAGGGCAGATGGGGAGGGAGATACCACCCGGTCCGGTAGAGGTGCGCCGCGGGCATCCAACCCGCGACGCGATGTGGAGGGCTCAGTGACCGCCAGCGGCGGCAGCGCCACCCGCGCCGGCACCGAACGGCGGCTTGGCCACCCACAACAACGCGATGATGCCCAGGAACGTCCACCCCAACAGGTAGAAGATGTCGTTGAAGCCCATCTGCGACGCCTGGTGGTTGATCATGTTGTTCAACACCGCCGCGCCCGACTGCAGGTCGCCATGCCCCGCCGCCAGCACCTGGTCGCGGATGCCCGGCTCGTACACCGAGATGTGCTCGCTGATGTGCGCGTGGTGCTCGATCGTCCGCCGCGACCACAGGTAGGTCGTCAGCGACGCGGCGAAGCTGCCACCCAAGGTGCGCAGGAACGTCGCCAACCCCGAACCGGCCGCGATCTCGCGCCCGTCCAGGTCCGACAGCAATATCTGCAGCACCGGCATGAAGAACAGCGCCACGCCGATACCCATCACCAGCTGGATCATCGCCACGTGGTGGAAGTCGACCTGCAGGTTGAAGTTCGACCGGTAGAAACTGGTGAACGACATGAAGATGAAGGCGATGCTCGCCACCACGCGCAGGTCGAAACGCAACGCGTACTTGCCCACGAACGGCGTCAGGATCACCGGCAGCACGCCGATCGGCGCCGTCGCCAGTCCGGCCCAGATCGCCGTGTAGCCCATGTCGCGTTGCAGCCACTGCGGAATCAGCAGGCTTACGCTGAAGAACGCCGCATAGGCCACCACCAGCACCAGCGTGCCGGCGCGGAAATTGCGATGCCGGAACAGCCGCAGGTCGACGATGGGATCGCTGTCGGTCATCTCCCAGATCACGAACACCACCAGCGCCACCGCCGAGATGCACGCCAATGCGATGATCAGGTGCGAGCTGAACCAGTCCTCGTCATTGCCCAGGTCCAGCACCAGCTGCAGGGCGCCCACGCCCACGATCAGCAGGATCAGGCCCATGTAGTCCATCTTCGGCCGCTCGATGTGTTCCGGGCGGTGGCGCAGCTGCGAGCCGACGATGGAGCTGGCGATGATGCCCAGCGGCACGTTGATCAGGAAGATCCATTCCCAGCTGTAGTTGTCGGTGATCCAGCCACCGAGGATGGGACCGGCGATCGGCGCCACCACCGTGATCATCGCCAGCAACGCCAAGGCCTGCCCGCGTTTCTCGCGTGGATAGATCGACACCAGCAGCGACTGGGTGATCGGGTACATCGGGCCGCAGACAAAACCCTGCAGCGCGCGAGAGACCACCAGCATGCCCATGCTCTGTGCCAGGCCGCACAGCAGCGAGGCGATGGTGAAGGCCAGCGTGGACCACACGAACAGCTTGGTCTCGCCGAAACGGCGCGACAGCCAGCCGGTCAGCGGCAGCGCGATGGCCGTGCTGACCGCGAACGAGGTGATGACCCAGGTAGCCTGCTGCGAACTGGCGCCGAGGTTGCCGGCGATGGTCGGCAACGACACGTTGGCGATGGTGGTGTCGAGCACCTGCATGAACGAGGCCATCGCCAGGCCCACGGTGGTCAGCGCCACGCTCGGCGGGCGGAAGCCGGCCGCCGCGGGGGCGGCCGGTGCACCCGGTGCGCCGGGTGCGGCGGGAGCTTGCGCGGACATGGTCGATCAGCCCTTGGCCGGCAGGTTGGCCTGGATGATGCGGTGGATGTCGTCGTCGGCCTGCTGCAGCTGCTGGGCGTAGACGTTGGTGTCGTACACGGCGCCCTTGGCGGTCTGCGTCGGCAGCACGTTGCCCTTCTGGTCGTGCAGGTTCACCTCGACCTTCATCGACAGGCCGATGCGCAGCGGGTTCTCCTTCAGCTGCTGCGGGTCGATGGCGATGCGCACCGGCACGCGCTGCACGATCTTGATCCAGTTGCCGCTGGCGTTCTGCGCCGGCAGCAGCGAGAAAGCGCTGCCCGTGCCCAGGCCCAGGCTTTCGATCCTGCCCTTGTACTTCACGCCACCGCCGTACAGGTCAGAACGCAATTCCACTTCCTGGCCCAGGCGCATGTGCTTGAGCTGGGTTTCCTTGAAGTTGGCTTCCACCCAGGTTTGCTCCAGCGGCACCACGGCCATCAGCGCAGTGCCCGGCTGCACGCGCTGGCCCACCTGCACCGAGCGACGCGCCACGTAGCCGGACACGGGCGCGACGATCGCCGCGCGCGCATTGTTGAGGTAGGCCTGGCGCAGCTGCGCGGCGGCGGCCTGCACGTCCGGCTGGGTCGCCACCACGGTGTCGTCCACCAGCGCGCGGTTGGTTTCGAACTTCTCGCGCGAGCCGCTCAACGCGGCTTCGGCCGAGGCCAGTTCGTCGCGGGCGTGTGCCAGTTCTTCATTGGAGATCGCACCGCTGGCGGCCAGGTCCTTGCGGCGGGCGAAGTCGGCGCGCACGCGGTCCAGGGCAACCTGGCGGGCATTGAGGTCGGCCTGCGAGGCTTCCACGCTGCGGTACAGGCCGCGGACCTGGCGCACGGTGCGCGCGAGATTCGCTTCGGCCTGCTGCAACGCCACCTGCGTGTCGGCCGGGTCCAGTTGCACCAGCAACTGGCCGCGCTCCACGCGCATGCCATCCTCGGCGCCGATGCTGACCACCGTACCGCCCACCAGCGGGGTGATCTGCACCTGGTTGCCCTGCACGTAGGCATCGTCGGTGTCTTCGAACCAACGGCCGTACAGGAAGTACCAGATCGATACCGCGGCGAGCAGCACGATCACGAGCACCGCGAGGATGCGCAGCAGCTTGCCGCGCTTGCTACCCGCGGCGGGAGTGGGAGAAGTGGGGGTGGGCTGGCTCATGACGGGACTCGATCAGGAATTCGGGTTTGCGGTGGTGGATTCGGCGTTCGCGCTGTCGGCCGGGACGGCGGCGGGCTGCGGCGCGAAGCCACCGCCCAACGCCTGGCGCAGCTTCACCGAAGCCAGGATCTGTTCGGACTGCAGGGCGGTCATGCGCTGCTCGGCGATGAGCAGCTGCTCTTCCACGCTCAGCACTTCCAGGAAGCTGCCGATGCCGGCGCGGTAGCGCTGCTGCGCCAGGTCGTAGGCGGCGCGCGCGGTCCTGAGCGCCTCGGCCTGCGACTGCGCACGCTGGTCGAGCGAGCGCACCGCGTTCACCTGGTCGGCCACTTCATGCAGCGCGCCGATGATCTTCTGGTTGTAGTCGGCCACCGCCAGGTCGTAGGCGGCGTCCTTGCCCGAAAGATTCGCGCGCAGCCTGCCGCCATCGAAGATCGGCAGGCTGATCGCCGGGGCGACCAGGCCGAACACCGATTCGCTCTTCAGCAGGTCGCCCACGTCACTGGCGACCACGCCGCCGAGCGCGGTGATGTTGAAACTCGGATAGAACTTGGTCTTGGCCGAACGCACGTCCTTGTCGGCCGCCTCCACGCGCCAGCGCGCGGCGACCACGTCGGGGCGATGGCCCAGCAGTTCGCTCGGCACCACGCTCGGCAGCTGCGCGAGCAGCGGGTCGGGCAGGTTCGGGCGCTGGATCTGCAGGCCGCGGTCCGGGCCCTGCCCGACCAGCGCGGCCAGCGCGTTTCGCGCTTCGTCGATCTGCTGCTGCGCCGACTGCGCCTGCTGCCGCGAGGTCGGCACGCGGGCCTCGGCCTGGCGCAGTTGCAGGTCGCTGTCGATACCGGCGTTGCGGCGCTGGCGCGTCAGGTCGAGCGTCTTCTGCGCGCGGGCCAGCTCGTC
Organism: Pseudomonadota bacterium; assembly: GCA_023386795.1. Classification (GTDB taxonomy): domain Bacteria; phylum Pseudomonadota; class Gammaproteobacteria; order Xanthomonadales; family Xanthomonadaceae; genus Stenotrophomonas_A. The sequence goes on along the minus strand of JAEWJB010000157.1, from coordinate 23,102 downwards.
GTTGGCTACGTCGAGCAGGCGCCAGGCGTAGGCCAGCTGGGTGTAGGTTTCGGTGATCGCCGCCGACAAGTTCAAACGCGCGGCCTGGGCATCGATTTGCGCGGCATGGACGTTGTCCACGGCCGCTTCCCACGCAGCGCGCTTGCCGCCCCACAGGTCCACGCCGTAGCTGAAGTCGAGCACGCCCTGGGCGCTGCCTGCGTAATGGCCGCCCATTTCTTCGCCGACCATCGATTCGGGCAGTTGCAAGCCCGTGTAGCCACCGGAGACCGACAGGCTTGGCTTGCGCTCGGCGTCCACGCCACCGGCCTGTGCCTGCGCCTGGCGCAGGCGCGCGTCGGCCGCGGCCAGGCTCGGGCTGTTGCGCAGCGCTTCGTCGATCAACGCATCAAGCTGGGCGTCGCCAAAGGCCTTCCACCAATCGGTGGCTGGCCACTGCGCCGGGCTCAGGCCGGCCTGGCCCAGCGTCTGCTCCGCGTGCAGGCTGCCCGGATCGCGCGGATGGTCCTGCGGCGCCAGGCCGCGGCTGCTGGCACACGCGGCCAGCGCCAGCGCCAGCAGGCTGATCGCCAGCGGACGCAGGGCGCGGCCGGTGTTCGCAATGTCAGGGGAGATGGAAGTCATGGGGAATTGAGGGAATCGCGTACACGGGTCATCAGGGAAATAAGCTGATCGCGCTCATCGGGCGTCAGGTCGCGCAGGGCGTAGTCCATGGCGGCGTCGCCGCGCTGCTTGAGCTGCACCCACATCTGCCGGCCTTCTTCGGTCATCACGATCTGCAGCGCGCGGCGGTCCAGCGCATGCGGTTCGCGCCGCACGTAGCCCAGCGTTTCCAGCTTGTCGAGCAGTCGGGTCACCGCGCTGGGCGTCTGGTCCAGCGCCTGGGCCAGCTCGTTGGCGGTGCAAGGCGAGTGGCTGGCGAGGATCTTCAGGCCCACGTAGTGGCTGAAACCAAAGTCCGGCAGGGCACCTTTCATTTCGGCATCCAGCTGGCGCACCAGCCCGTCGCGGACCTGGCGCAGCAACAGGCCGAAGCTGGGCGGCATGGCGGGGTTGTCGGTGAGCGGCGGGCACTTCATGGGGGCGTATTCTCTTCCAAATGGAATATTTGTCAACGCAAATATCTCGATTGGAATTAAATGCTGCGTTGCACTGGCAGGACGCCCGCCGCGGGCAGGCCTGAAACCTGAATAGGTGCCCGGGCCGGGAAGGGTCCCCGCCGGGCCAGCCGCCGACTTTCCCGCGCAAGCCGCGCCCGGCTTGGCATCCCTGGCCGCATCCGGATAATCGACCGCCTCGCGCCAGCGGCCTCACGCCGCGGCGCCTTCCACAGGTACCACCCGCGAATGACCGACCTCACCCGCCCCACGTTCCATGGCTTCGAGCAGCTGCCGCTGCGTGAATACGCCGAGCGCGCCTACCTGGACTACTCCATGTATGTGGTGCTCGACCGCGCCCTGCCCTTCGTCGGCGACGGCCTGAAACCCGTCCAGCGCCGCATCGTCTACTCGATGAGCGAGCTCGGCCTGAACGCGGCCGCCAAGCCGAAGAAGTCCGCGCGCACCGTGGGCGACGTCATCGGCAAGTACCACCCGCACGGCGACAGCGCCTGCTACGAAGCGCTGGTGCTGATGGCCCAGCCGTTTTCCTACCGCTACCCGCTGATCGAGGGCCAGGGCAACTTCGGCTCGCCGGATGACCCGAAGTCGTTCGCGGCCATGCGCTATACCGAATCCAAGCTCACGCCCATCGCCGAAGTGCTGCTGGGCGAGCTCGGCCAGGGCACGGTGGACTGGGCGCCGAACTTCGACGGCACGCTGGAGGAGCCCTCGTGGATGCCGGCGCGGCTGCCGCACCTGCTGCTCAACGGCACCACCGGCATCGCGGTGGGCATGGCCACCGACGTGCCGCCGCACAACCTCAACGAGATCGTCAGCGCCCTGATCCGGCTGCTGGACGATCCGGATTGCACGGTCGCAGACCTGTGCGAACACGTGCGCGGCCCGGACTACCCGAGCGTCGCCGAGATCATCACCCCGGCCGCCGACCTGCGCACGATGTACGAGACAGGCAACGGCAGCGTGCGTGCACGCGCCACGTTCCAGAAGGACGGCGGCAACATCGTCGTCAACGCGCTGCCGTACCAGGTGTCCCCGTCGAAGGTGATCGAGCAGATCGCCCAGCAGATGCGCGCCAAGAAGCTGCCGTGGCTGGAGGACATCCGCGACGAGTCCGACCACCAGAACCCGGTACGCGTGGTGCTGGTGCCGCGCTCCAACCGGGTGGACGCCGAACAGCTGATGGGCCACCTGTTCGCGACCACGGACATGGAACGCAGCTACCGCGTCAACCTCAACGTGATCGGCCTGGACGGCCGCCCGCAGGTCAAGAACCTCAAGCAGCTGCTGGCCGAGTGGCTGACCTTCCGCAGCGACACGGTGACGCGCCGCCTCAACCACCGCCTGCAGAAGGTCGAGCGCCGGATGCACTTGCTGGAAGGCCTGCTGGTGGCCTTCCTCAACCTGGACGAGGTGATCCGCATCATCCGCACCGAGGATGAGCCCAAGCCGGTGCTGATGGCGCGCTTCGGGCTCTCCGAGGAGCAGACGGAATACATCCTGGAAACCCGCCTGCGCCAGCTGGCGCGGCTGGAAGAGATGAAGATCCGCGGCGAGCAGGACGCGCTGGCCAAGGAGCGCGAGCAGATCCTGTCCGTGCTGGCCAGCAAGACCAAGCTGCGCAAGCTCATCAAGGACGAGCTCACCGCCGACGCCAAGAAGTTCGGCGACGCGCGCCGCTCGCCGCTGGTCGCGCGCCAGGCGGCGCAGGCGATCGACGAGACCGAACTGGTCCCCAGCGAGCCGATGACCGTGGTGCTGTCGGAGAAGGGCTGGATCCGCGCGGCCAAGGGCCACGAGGTCGACCCGGCCGGCATGTCCTACCGCGACGGCGATGGCTTGCTGCAGGCGGTGCGCAGCCGAAGCACGCAGCAGGTCGCCTTCCTGGATACCGAAGGCCGCAGCTACTCGACCCTGGTGCATACCCTGCCCTCGGCACGCGGCAACGGCGAACCGCTGACCGGCCGCTTCTCGCCGGCCGCCGGCGCCTCTTTCCAGGTCATGGCCACCGGCGAGAACGACAGCCGCTTCGTGCTGGCGTCCTCGCATGGCTATGGCTTCGTTACCCGCTTCGAGAACCTCACCGGCCGCAACAAGGCCGGCAAGGCGATGCTCAACCTCACCCCGGGTTCGCAGGTGCTGCGCCCCACGGCGGTGGCGAAGGTGGACACCGACCGCATCGTCGCGGTGACCAGCGCGGGCAACCTGCTGGCGATCCCGGCGGCGGAGCTGCCCGAGCTGGACAAGGGCAAGGGCAACAAGATCATCGACATCCCCAAGGCCAAGCTCGCCACCGAACGCGTGGTGGCGGTGGCGGCGGTGTCGCCGGGCAACACGCTGCTGGTTCGCAGCGGCGCGCGCACGATGAACCTCTCTTTCAAGGACCTGGACGCCTACGTCGGCGCGCGCGCCACGCGTGGCCACCTGCTGCCGCGCGGCTGGCAGAAGGTCGACGGGCTGGATGTGGAGTAAGGCAAAACGAAGGGCGCGCCGATGGCGCGCCCTTCTTCTTCCGGCACCCCGGAGGGTGCCCTGCGCCGCGACTGAGCGTTATTCGGAAACCGAACCGCTGCCGTCGATCTTGGAGGTCTGGTAAAGCGCCAGGCCGATGCGCTTGATCAGGCTCAGCTGCTGCTCCAGCCACCACGCATGGTCTTCCTCGGTATCGCGCAGCTGCTTGAGCAGCATGTCGCGGCTGACGTAGTCCTGGTGCTGCTCGCACAGCTTCATCGCCGCGGCGAGGTTGGCGCGCACTTCGTATTCGACCGCCAGATCACGCTCGAGCATTTCCACCACGGTCTTGCCCGGCTCGAAGGGCAGCGGGCGCATGTCCGGGTCGCCCTCCAGGAAGAGGATGCGGCGCAGGATCGCGTCGGCATGCTCGGTCTCCTCTTCCATCTCGTGGCCGATGCGCTCGTACAGCGCGTGCAGTCCCTGGTCCTCGTAGCGGCGCGAGTGCAGGAAATACTGGTCGCGTGCGGCCAGCTCGCCGCGCAGCAGCTGCTTGAGGCATTCGACGACTTCGGGGTGGCCTTTCATGGCGGACTCCTGGGGGATTGCGATGCCGCGCATGGTGCCCGATCCGCCGGGCCGGCGTTCTAATCGGAATCAGTTTCATTGGGCCGGCGCGGCGCCGTCCTCCACCCCGCATCGGGCCGGCATACAATCGAGCCGATCCAGGGGACTTTCCACATGCGCAAAAACGTCGGGCGCTGGCTGCTGCGTGCAGCCCTCCTTTTCCTCGTGCTGGTGCTGCTGGCCGCACTGGCCGCGTGGTGGACGCTGCGTGGCAGCCTGGCCACGCTGGAAGGCGAGCAGTCGCTGACCGGCCTGTCGGCACCGGTGAAGATCGAACGCGACGCGGCCGGCGTCGTCACCATCGAGGCGGCCAACGAAGCCGATGCGCTGCGCGCGCTCGGCTATGTGCATGCGCAGGAACGCTACTTCGAGATGGACCTGATGCGTCGCGTCTCGGCCGGCGAACTTTCCGCATTGTTTGGCGCCGCCGCGCTGGATACCGACAAGCAGAACCGCGTGCATCGCCTGCGTGCGCGCGTGGATGCCCACCTGGACGCCTCGCTCGGCGCGCAGCGTCCGATCCTCGAAGCCTATCGCGAGGGGGCCAACGCCGGCCTGCGCGCGCTGCGTTCGCGCCCCTGGCCCTACCTCCTGCTACGGCAGGCGCCGCGCGAATGGGCGCTGGATGATTCGATCCTGGTGGGCCTGGCCATGTACGGCGACCTGCAGGACAACCGCAACCGGCGCGAACTCTCGCTCTCCCGCCTTCGTCAGGTGATGCCGCCGGCGCTGTACGCACTGGTTGCCCACGATGGCAGCGAATGGGACGCCCCGTTGTTCGGCGCACCGCGCGGCGATGCCTCGTTGCCGGATGCCGCCACGCTGGACCTGCGCACGGCCGGCGCTTCCAGCGCTGTGTCGTCACCCGAGCCTCAGGCCGACGTGGTCGGCAGCAACAACTTCGCGGTAGGCGGCGCGCTGACCGCCGACGGTCGCGCCATCCTCGCCGACGACATGCATCTGGGGCTGCGCGCACCCAACATCTGGTTCCGCGCGCGGCTGCGCTATCCCGACGCGCGTGCGCCGGGCGGCCACGTCGATGTCTCCGGCTTCACCCTGCCCGGCATTCCCGCGGTGATCGTGGGCAGCAACGGGCATGTCGCCTGGGGCTTCACCAACAGCTACATCGATACGGCCGACTACGCTCGCCTGCCTGCTGCCGATGCCGCGCGTCTGCGCACCTTCGAAGAGCAGATCGAAGTCGCCGGTGCCGCGCCCGTGCGGTTCCCGGTGCGCGAAAGCGACTGGGGGCCAGTGCTGGAACAGCAGGCCGACGGCAGCCTGCTCACCCTGCGCTGGACCGCGCAACTGCCCGGCGCCGTGCGCCTGGATTTCATCGACATGGCGCGTGCCGGCGACCTCGACCAGGCCCTGGCCGTCGCCGACCGCTCCGGTATTCCCGCGCAGAACCTGATGCTGGCGGACCGCAGCGGGCGCATCGCCTGGCGCATCATCGGTGCGCGCCCTGATCGTGGACCGGGCTGCCAACCGGGCCGCATCGAAACCGATCCCATGGCGTCGGGCCTGCCGGCCCCGTGCGCCCCATGGCCGCTGCGCACGAACCAGGCGCCCGCGCGGGTGGATCCCGTGGACCAACGCCTGTGGACCGCCAACAACCGCATCGTCGACGACACCACGCTGGCGGTGGTCGGCAACGGCGGCTACGACCTGGGCGCCCGCGCGCGGCAGATCCGTGACGACCTCTATGCGCGCGAGCGTTTCACCGAGCATGATCTGCTGGCGATCCAGTTGGACGACCGCGCGCTGTTCCTACAGCGCTGGTGGCCGCTGCTGCGGCAGGTGGTGGAGAACAGCGAAGACCCCTCGCTGCGGCGGCTGGAAGTCGCCTCGCGCCAATGGGATGGCCGGGCCTCGACCTCTTCGGTGAGTTACCGCGTCGTGCGCGTCTTCCGCGACCAGGTGCTGGACCGCATCCTCGCCGGCCTCACTGCCACCGCGCAGGCGAAGCTCGGCGATGCCTACCTTCCACCGCCGCGCGCGCAGCTGGAAGGCGTCGCCTGGCCGATGTTGCGCCAACGCCCGGCGAACCTGCTGCCGCCGCCATTCGCCAGCTGGGATGCCCTGCTGGTGGACGCCGCGCGCCAGACCGAGCACGACCTCACTGCTGAATCCCCGGATCCGGCCGACTGGACCTGGGGCCAACGCAATACCACGGCGATCTGCCACCCCATCTCGCGCGCGCTTCCGGCGTTCATGCGCCCCGCGCTGTGCATGCCGGCCGAACCGTTGCCGGGCGACCGCGACATGCCCCGCGTGCAGGGCCCGGCCTTCGGCGCCTCGGAACGGATGGTGGTTTCACCGGGCCACGAAGACCAGGGCTACATCCACATGCCCGGCGGCCAGAGTGGCCACCCACTCTCCCCGTTCTGGGGCTCGGGCCACGCGGACTGGGCGGAAGGAAAGCCGACGCCGTTCCTGCCGGGACCGGCCGCTTACGTGCTGACTTTGAAATAGCCCTCACCGGCGCCCCCCTGCCTTCCCCGCCCCCCGCGACGCACGATCGAGCGTCCGGGCGGCAGGCCCTTTCGGGACCGTAGGCGACATGGATGTCGCCTACAAGCCTCCAGGGATGGATTCACGGCGTGTCCCGAAAGGGCCTGCCGCCCGGGCGCTGCACGCTGGCGATGCAGAGGCCAGCGCACCGAAGCGAGTCACCCCACCAGCGCCTGCTCGTGCACGCCGGCCACGGCACGCCCGGAAGGGTCCGCCATCTTCGCGAAGCTCGCATCCCACGCGATCGCCGCCGGCGAAGAACAGGCGATCGACTTGCCGCCCGGCACCGTCTCGGCCGCCGCATGGCTGGGGAAGAACTGCTCGAAGAGGTGCCGGTAGTAGTACGCCTCCTTCGTCTGCGGCGGGTTGTGCGGGAAACGCCGCTCGGCCGCGGCCAACACGCGATCACTGATCTGCGCCTCGGCATGCGCTTTCAACCCGTCGATCCAGCCGTAGCCGACCCCGTCGGAGAACTGTTCCTTTTGCCGCCACAGGATCGAATCCGGCAGATACCCCTCGAACGCCTCGCGCAGCACCGCCTTCTCGATGCGCCGCGAACCATCTGCCCGCGTGCCCACCATCTTGTGCGAGGCATCCATCCGCATCGCCACCTCCAGGAACTCCACGTCAAGGAACGGCACGCGCGGCTCCACGCCCCACGCCATCATCGACTTGTTCGCGCGCAGGCAGTCGTAGTTGTAGAGCGCATCGAGCTTGCGTACCAGTTCCTCGTGGAACTGGCGCGCGTCCGGCGCCTTGTGGAAGTAGAGATAGCCGCCGAAGATCTCGTCGCTGCCCTCGCCGGACAGCACCATCTTCACCCCCATCGCCTTGATCCGCCGCGCCAGCAGGAACATCGGCGTGGAAGCGCGGATCGTGGTCACGTCGTAGGTCTCGACGTGGCGGATCACCTCCGGCAATGCATCCAAGCCTTCCTCGAACGTGTACTCGAACCCGTGATGCACCGTGCCCAGGGACTCGGCCGCGATGGCCGCGGCGGCCAGGTCCGGGGAGCCCTTCAGGCCGATCGCGAACGAGTGCAGCCGCGGCCACCACGCCTCGACCTGGTCGTTCTCCTCCACGCGATGCCGCGCATAACGTGCCGCCACCGCCGCCACCAGGGAGGAATCCAGCCCACCGGACAGCAGCACGCCATACGGCACGTCGGTCATCAGCTGGCGGTGTACCGCGCGCTCGAAGGCCTCGCGCAGTTCCTGCGGCGACACCGACACGCCCTCCACCGCCGCGTACTCGCGCCACGGACGCTCGTAGTAACGCACCAACTCGCCGCTGGCCGTGTCGAAGTAATGCCCGGGCGGAAACTGCGCCACGTCGGCGCAATCTTCCACCAGCGCCTTCATTTCCGAGGCCACGCGCAGCCTTCCCTCCTGGTCATGTCCCCAGTACAGGGGGCACACGCCGATGGGGTCTCGAGCGATCAACGCCGCACCGCGCGCCTTGTCCCAGAGCGCGAACGCGAAGATGCCGTTGAGGCGGTTGAGGAAAGAGGCCGGCGTGTCCTGGCGGTACAACGCGTTGATGACCTCGCAATCCGAACCGGTCTGGAACGCATAGGGCTGCGTGAGTTCCGCCTTCAGTTCGCGATGGTTGTAGATCTCGCCGTTCACCGCCAGCGCCAGCTCGCCATCGGCGGACAGCAGTGGCTGCGAGCCGCCGGCCGGGTCGACGATGGCCAGGCGCTCATGCACCAGGATCGCCCCTTCGCCCACATGCACGCCGCTCCAGTCCGGCCCGCGATGGCGCTGGCGCTGGGAACGGTCCAGCGCCTGGCGGCGCAACGCGCCGGCGTCGTCGCCGGATTGCAGGTCGAAGATGCCGAAGATCGAACACATGACGGAAAGCTCCTTGGAATTGTCGGGGAAACGAAAGGAATTCCCTCGACCGGACACCTGGACATCACCTGCGGGCACAAAAAAACCCGCATCGGCCGATGCGGGTTTTCTGGTCACTGGGCGTATGTTGCTTGCTTTGCCTAGTCGCAGACCCGCATCGGCCGCGCACGATTATTCGCACGCAGATTATTGCGGTTGTTGTGGTTGGCAACGAGGGCGGTCAGGCGAAGCATGTAGCCGACGCTAACCGGTCCGCGAGGGACGTGCAACCGTTTCGAGGGCAACGAATCAGCCCGGACCTGCGCCCGGACGATTCACAGCAGCCGCTCGAGCAGGCGCTGGTAAAGCGCCGGCAGGGCTTCCAGGTCCGCCACGGCGACGTGTTCGTCCACCTGGTGGATGCTCGCGTTGACCGGCCCGACTTCGATGCACTGCGCCCCCAAGGGCGCAATGAAGCGTGCGTCGGAGGTCCCCCCGCCGGTGCTTTCCTCCGGCGGCGCGCCGGCGAATTCGCCCAGCACTTGCCGCGCGACTTCGCGCAGCCGCCCCTCCGGCGTGTAGAACGGTTCGCCGCTACGGTGCCACCGCAGGTCGAAGTCCAGACCGTGCCGATGCAGCAGCGCTTCGATCTCCGCTTCCAGCCGCGGCGCATCCCAATGCGGGTTGTAGCGCAGGTTGAAGGCCACCTGCAGCTCGCCCGGAATCACGTTGTTGGCGCCGGTGCCCGCGTGGATGTTGGACACCTGCAGGCTGGTCGGCGGGAAGCTTTCGTAACCCGCGTCCCAATGCCGCGCGGTGAGTTCGGCCAGCGCAGGCGCGGCCAGGTGGATGGGATTGCGCGCCTTGTGCGGATAGGCCACGTGCCCCTGCACGCCCTTGACGGTCAGCGTGCCCGAGAGGCTGCCGCGACGTCCCACGCGCAGCAAGTCGCCCAGCCGGGCGGTCGAGGAAGGCTCGCCGGTGATGCACCAGTCGATGCCCTGCCCGCGCTCGGCGAACAGCCGCGCGACATGACGCACGCCGTCGATGGCGTCCCCTTCCTCGTCGGAGGTGAGCAGCACGGCCAGCGTGCCGACATGGTCGGGATGTGCGGCGACGAAACGCTCGGCCGCCACCACGAAGGCGGCGACGCTGCCCTTCATGTCCGCCGCGCCGCGCCCGTACAGCACGCCCTCGCGGACCTGCGGCGCGAACGGATCGCTGGCCCACGCCTCGCGCGGCCCCGGGGGCACCACGTCGGTGTGGCCGAGCAGCACAAGCACCGGTGCGCCGCTGCCGTGCGTGGCCCAGAGGTTGTCCACCTCGCCCAGGCGCAGGTGCTCGCAGTGAAAGCCCGCCGCCGACAGCCGGTGGGCGACCAGCTGCTGGCAACCGGCATCTTCCGGCGTGACCGAGGGACGGGCGATGAGGTCGCAGGCGAGATCGAGGACGTCGGACATGTCAGGCGATGCCGAAGCGCTTCTTGAAGCCGTTGTCGCTGAAACCCTGCGTCACCGTGCCGTCGTCGGTCACCACCACCGGGCGGCGTACCAGCTGCGGATGTTCACGCAGCAGCAGCTTCCATTCCGCCTCGCTGCCGGGCGCCTTGCGGTTCTCCGGCAGCTGGCGCCAGGTGGTGGAGGACTTGTTCACCAGCGCGTCGAACCCACCTGCCTGCCTTGCCCAGTCGACCAGCGTCTCCGGGCTCGGCTTGTGGTCGCGGTAATCGACGAACGTATAGGCAACACCGAAGCGGTCGAGCCACTTCGTCGCCTTCTTGCAGGTGTCGCAGTTCTTCAACCCGTGGATCGTGGTGCCCATCGCGCTTACTCGGCCAGGCCGCGCAGCAGGTCGTTGACGCTGGTCTTGGCGCGCGTCTTGGCATCGACCTGCTTGACGATCACCGCGCAGTACAGCGAATGCGTGCCGTCCTTGGACGGCAGCGAGCCGGACACCACCACGCTGTACGGCGGTACGTAGCCGTAGCTGATCTCGCCGGTGGCACGGTTGTAGATGCGCGTGCTCTGGCCGATGAACACGCCCATGCCGATCACGCTGTGGTGGCCGATGACCACGCCTTCGACCACTTCCGAGCGCGCGCCGATGAAGCAGTGGTCCTCGATGATGGTCGGGCTGGCCTGCAGCGGTTCGAGTACGCCACCGATGCCGGCGCCGCCGGACAGATGGCAGTGCTTGCCGATCTGCGCGCACGAGCCCACCGTGGCCCAGGTATCGACCATGGTGCCCTCGCCCACGTGCGCGCCGATGTTGGTGAAGCTCGGCATCAGCACCACGTCCTTGCCGAAGTAGCTGCCGCGGCGGGCGATGGCGCCCGGCACCACGCGCACGCCGGCCTTGCGGAACTTCGCCTCGTCATAGCCGGCAAAGCGCGACTCGACCTTGTCCCAGAACGGTGCCGGGCGCGCATCCACCACGCCCATGTCGTTGACGCGGAAATACAACAGCACCGCCTTCTTCAGCCACTCGTTGACCTTCCAGCCGCCATGGCCGTCCGGCTCGGCAACGCGGAACTCGCCGCTCTCCAGCCCGTCGATGACGCGGTTGACGATCGGCTTGGTGGAGCCCTCGATTTCGTCCAGCGTCAACGCAGCGCGACGCTCGAACGCGCTCTCGATGGTGAACTTCAGTTCCTCGTGGCCCGGCACCGGCGGCTTGTGCAGGCTCTTCTTCGGCGCGGCCGGCTTGGCCGGCGCCGCTGCCTTGGCGGCCGCGCCCTTGCCCGGGGCGGCTTTCCTGGCCGGCGCCTTGGCTGCGGTCGTCTTGGGGGCGGTCTTCTTCGGGGCGGGCTTGCTGGCCATGAAAGGGAAATCTCCGGGAATCACTGGGGGTCGAGACAGGCAGACAGCGCTTCGCGCAGGGCTTGGCGGGACGCCTCGGGCAAGGGCTGGTCGTGCTCGTCGGTAATCTGGAACTGGTCTTCGGCGCGTTCGCCGAAGGTGGCAATGCGGGCATCGTGCACGCGCAGGTGCTGGCTGCGCAGCACCTGGGCGACATCGGCGAGCAGGCCGGGGCGGTCGGGCGCCACCAGGCTCAGGCGCGTGCGGCGGCCCCCGGCGCTGTCGTGGAAATCGATGCGCGGGGCGAAGCGGAAGTGGCGCAACTGGCGCGGCACCACGCGCCGCGAGGGACGCAGGCGTTGCAGGTCGCCGGCGAGCACCTCGCGCAGGGCGAACGCCAGCGCTTCGGGGTCGCCATCGGCATAACTGTCGGCCGGAAGCACCTCGAAGGTATCGAAGATCGCCGCGTTCGGCGCGTCGAGCACGCGCGCGCGATGGATGCCGTAGCCCTTGCGGTCCAGCGTCATCACGATGGCGGCGAACAGGCCGTCGCGGTCGGGCGAGTAGACGAACACTTCCAGCGCGTCGTTGTCCGGCGCGGCGCGGCGCGCCTTCACCAGGGTGTCGCCGATCTCCACCTCGGTCAGCGAGGCCGCCTGCCAGGCCAACTGCTCGGGACGGAAGCGCAGGAAACTTTCGTCCGGCATGCCGGCGAACTGGCGGTCGATGGTGACATCGTCCAACCCCTGCACGTTGAGCAGCGTACGCGCCGACTCACGCGCCTCGCGCAGGCGTTCCTCGCGTGGCAGCGGGTGTTCCAGCCCATCGCGCAGGGCGCGGCGGGTGGCGAAGTACAGGTCTGCCAGCAAGCGGTCCTTCCAGGCGTTCCACAGCTTGGGGCTGGTGCCGGCGATGTCGGCACAGGTCAGCAGGTACAGGTAGTCCAGGCGCTCGCGGCTGCCCACCAGCGAGGCGAAGCGATGGATCACCTCCGAATCGGAGATGTCCTGCTTCTGCGCGGTAACCGACATGCGCAGGTGCTGTTCCACCAGCCATGCGACGAGTTCGGTGTCGCCGTCGCTGAGCAGGTGCGCCTGGCAGAACACGCGCGCGTCCACCGCGCCGAGCTCGGAGTGGTCTCCGCCGCGGCCCTTGGCGATGTCATGGAACAAGCCGGCCAGCAGCAGCAGTTCGGGCTTGCGCAGGCGCGGCCACACCTCGTGCGCAATGGAGAAGCGCTCGTCGGCGCGACCACTGGCGAACAACGCGATATTCCGCAGCACCATCAGCGTGTGCTGGTCCACGGTGTAGACGTGGAAGAGATCGAACTGCATCCGCCCGGAGACCTGGGCGAAGGCGGGAATCCATTGCCCAAGCACGCCCAGCCGGGCCATGCGGCCGAGCGTCTCGACCGCGCGCGGCCCGCGCAGCAGGCCGAGGAAACGTTCGCGCGCCGCCGGCGTGGCATCCTCGTAGGACGGCAGGCGCGGCAGGTACTCGGCCAGCGCACGCGCGGTGAGCGAATGCAGGCCCCGCACTTCACGGTGCGCCGCCCAGGTGGCGAACAGCGCGAACACCTGCAGCACATCGCGGTGCGGCCAGCCGGCATCATCGGCGGCCAGGTAACCGCGGCGCAGCGAGAAGCCCTCGCCCAGCGCCACCGGCACGGCTTCGCCGTCGAATTGCTCCTCGAAGCGCTGCAGCAGGCGGTCGCTCACCCGCCGCACCAACCCGGCGCTGCGGTAGAAGCGCTGCATCATCTTTTCCACGCCCAGGCTTTCCGGGTCGTCGGCATAGCCCAGGCGCTGGGCCAGCGCCTTCTGGTAATCGAAGCGCAGGCGCTCCTCGGGCCGGTTGGCCACCAGGTGCAGGCCGTAGCGCAGGCGCGCCAGTTCGCGACGTTCGCGGCGCAACGCGGCCGCCTCGTCCTGGCCGAGGTGGCCCAGGCCGACCAGCGCCTCGAGGTCGTGCACGCCGAACGCCCGCAATGCCATCCAGGCGAGCGTGTGCAGGTCGCGCAGCCCGCCGGGGCCGTCCTTGAGGTCCGGCTCGAGGTTGTCGGCGGTGTCGCCGAAGCGCTGGTGCCGCGCGAGCAGTTCCTCGCGCTTGGCGATGAAGAATTCGCGCGGCGGCCACAGGCGCGCCGGCGAGATCGCATCGGCGAGAGCGGCACTGGCGGCCGCATCGGCGATCAGCGGACGCGATTCGATCAGCGCAGTCATCACCGTCTGGTCGGCAGCTGCCAGGGTGCATTGCGCGGCAGAGCGAACGGCGTGGCTCACCGGCAAGCCGGCGTCCCACAGCAACGCGAACAGGCGCGCGATGGCGGCCTCGTTCGCCTGCTGCACATCCGGCTCGCCGAGCACCAGCACATCGATGTCCGAACGCGGGAACAGTTCGCCACGCCCATACCCGCCCACTGCATGCAGCGACAGGCCGGCACCCGCTGGCACGCAGCGCCGCCAGGCATCGCGGATCAGGTGGTCGACCGCCCGCGCGCGCAGCGCGACGAGACGGTCGATGTCGTCGTTCTGGTCGAAGCGCCGCGCCAGCCGCGCATCGCCCTGTTCGAGCAGCAGCCTGGCCTGCGCCGCCCAGTCGCCATCCCCGGCCACGCCGGGGTCCGGGACAGCGGCGGCCGGCAGCCCGCTCACGCGTGGCCGGGGTCGTTGGGCGAGAGCGTCAGCACGTCCACGCCGTCCTCGGTGACGGCGATCATGTGCTCCCACTGCGCCGACAACTTGCGGTCCTTGGTCACCACGGTCCAGCCATCCGGCAGCACCTTGGTGTAACGGGTGCCTTCGTTGATCATCGGCTCGATGGTGAAGGTCATGCCCGGCTTGAGAACCAGGCCATCGCCCGGGCGGCCGTAATGCAACACCTGCGGCTCGTCGTGGTAGACCTTGCCGATGCCGTGGCCGCAATACTCGCGCACGACGGTGAAGCGCTCGCCTTCGGCGTACTGCTGGATCGCATGGCCGACATCGCCCAGCGTGGCCCCCGGCTTCACCGCCCGGATGCCGCGCCACATCGCTTCCTTGGTGGTCTCGACCAGGCGCCTGGCCATGACCGACGGCGTACCGACGTAGTACATGCGGCTGGTGTCGCCGTGCCAGCCGTCCTTGATGACGGTGACGTCGATATTGACGATGTCGCCGTCCTTCAGGACCTTGGCCTCGCTCGGGATGCCATGGCAGATGACGTTGTTGACCGACGTGCATACGGTCTTGGGAAAGCCGCGATAGCCGACGTTGGCCGGGATCGCGCCCTGCACGTTGATGATGTGGTCGTGGCAGATCCGGTCGAGCTCGGCGGTGGTGACGCCCGGCTTGACGTGCGGGGTGATGATGTCGAGCACTTCGGCGGCCAGGCGCCCGGCCACCCGCATCAGCTCGATTTCCTGCGGGGTTTTGAGGTTCACGGTCATGGCCGCGATTATCGCCGATCCCGCCTCATTCTGAACGAGGCACTTTTCCGGCAAGTAATGCGCGCTTTCGGCAAGAACGCCCCCTTTAATTTGACGACGCTCACATTTTCCTTTGCATTCAACCACTTACATGAATGCATCATCACGCGCACTGCACTCCACGCGACCTACAACCGGGCACGCAGCATCTCAATGCCCATCCACGGCATGCCGCTTCGTTGCGTGCCATCCCGGTCACGGAGGTTCCCATGCGCATCCTAGCCACCGCAGTGCTCGCCACCAGCCTGGTGGCCTGGGTCCCGGCCGCCCAGGCCGCCGATACCACCACCTTCAACGTGCGCATCGCCATCACCAAGGCGTGCACCATCACCGCCGCCGCGGCCACCGATGTGGACTTCGGCACTGTCAGCTCCACCGCCACCGGCAACACCGACGCGGCCGGCAGCGTCACCGCGCAGTGCACCGCGCTGACGCCGTACACGATCGCGCTCAATGCCGGCGTCAATGCGGGCACCGCCAACGACGTCACCACCCGGCGCATGCGCAACACCGACACCACGGTGACCAGCAACAACCTGGTGCCCTACCAGCTGTACCAGGATTCGGCCCGCACCCAGGTATGGGGCAGCACGGCCGGCAACAACGTGGTGAGCGGCAGCGGCAATGGCGCCAACCAGACCTTCCAGGTGTTCGGCCGGGTCGCCAACCCGAGCCTGGCCAACGCCGCGGCAGGCAGTTACCAGGACACCGTGACCGCCACGATCACTTACTAGGGACCGCCCCATGGCCGCGCGGAAGGGCACGGCGTGGTGGCTGGCATTGATGGGCTGGGGGGTCGCGGGGGCGACCAGCGCCGCAAGTCTGCAACTGGCGCCGACATCCATCACCTTGCATGCCGGGCAACAGGCCGATGGCCTGTGGTTGACCAACAGCGGCAGCGCGCCCATGCAGGTGCAGGCGCGCGTGTACCGCTGGACGCAGCGCGAGGGCCGGGACGAACTGCAGCCGACCGACGACCTGCTGGTCAGCCCGCCGATGCGCGGACTGGCGGCCGGGGAAAAGCAGCTGCTACGCGTCGTGCGCGCGGTGCCGCCACCGGCCGGCAGCGAGGTCGGCTACCGGGTGATCGTCGATGAGCTGCCCAGCTTCGACCCGGCCAAGACCGGCACCCAATTCGTGTTGCGCTATTCGGTGCCGATCTTCCTGACGCCGAATGACGGCCGCGACAAGCCTCCTGCCCCGCGCCTGCAGGCCCGCCTCAGCGCCAATGCGCAGGGCGAGGCGGTGCTGGAAGTCAGCAACAGCGGCGAGGGGCACGCGCAGATCGCCGACCTCGCGCTGGCCGGCAGCGGCGCGCCGCAAGCGTTGCAGGACGGCCTGCTTGGCTACGTGCTCCCTGGCCAAACGATGCGCTGGCCGCTCGGCAAGGCACTGCGCGAAGTGGAGGGCTCCCCCCTGCTGGCGAGGATCAACGGTGAGCCGGCGCAACGCCCGCTACCGCTGGCCGCAGCGCCACGCTAGGGGGTTGTGGCCGATGCTGCTGGCAACCGGCATCGCGCGCGCGCTCGCCGCACCGGCGGAGGGCGGCGTGCCTGCATCCGAAGCAGCCATGGACGCCGCCGACCTCCCGCCCATGCTGCCGGTGCAAGCCCCGCAGGAGCAGGCGCTGTTCCTGGAGGTGGTCCTCAATGACCGCCCGCGCGGGCTGATGCGCTTCATCGAACGCGAGGGTCGCCTGCGGGCGCGCGTCTCGACCCTGCGCGACATCGGCTTTGCCCTGCCCGGTCGCGCGCCGGAGGACACGCTGCCTTTGCAACTGCTCGAAGGCGTGATCGTGCAGTACGACGCCGCCCAGCAGCGGCTCACGCTGACGGCGCCGTGGTCGGCGCTGACGCTGCCGCCGACCCGGCTCGGCGAAGCCGCGCAGGCCGGCCCGCCGGCCAGCGCCTCGCCCGGCGTGCTGCTCAACTACGACATCTACGCCAACCATGCCGGCGGCGACACCCAGGTCTCGATGGGCACCGAGCTGCGCGTGTTCGGCGTGGGCAACGGCGTGCTGCGCAACACCATGCTCACCCAGGCCTACACCGACCCCACGCAGGACCACCGCTGGCGGCACGAGAACGTGCGCCTGGACACCACCTGGCAGTTCGATTTCCCCAGCTCCGCATTGAGCGTGCAGGTCGGCGATTTCTACGCCGGCTTCCTGGACTGGAGCCGCACCGTGCGCCTGGGCGGCATCCAGATCGGCCGCAATTTCGCGCTGCAGCCGTATCGCGTGCTCACGCCCACGCCCACGTTCCTCGGCGAGGCCACCGTGCCCTCGAACGTGGAGCTGTACGTGGAAGGCCTGCGCCAGTACAGCGGCGAAGTGCCGGCCGGCCCGTTCCAGCTGGCCAGCCAGCCCGGCATCAACGGCGTGGGCAATGCGCAGATCGTCGTCACCGATGCATTCGGCCGCGTGCGCACGCTGGATTTCGCCCTGTACGGCACCACCCAGCTGCTGGCCAAGGGGCTGTCGGACTGGTCGTTCGGCGTGGGCCGCATGCGCAGTGACTACGGCATCCGCTCGTTCGCCTATGACGACACCACCGTGGCCAGCGCCAGCCTGCGCCGCGGGCTGACCGACCAGGTCACGCTGGAAGCGCATGCCGAAGGCGGCGGCGGGCTCGGCAATGCCGGCATGGGCGCGGCGTGGCTGCTGGGCCTGCGTGGCGGCGTGGTGAGCGGGTCGTACGCGCGCAGCCGGTATCGCGGGCTGGCCGGCGGCCAGTACGCCCTCGATTACGAATGGAGCAACCGCTTCTTCAACGTGAACCTCGGCACCCAGCGCACGCACGGCGACTATCGCGACCTCGGCGCGCTGCAGGACGCCTTGCCGGCCACCGCGAGCGACCATGCCATCTTCGGCGTGAACCTGCCGCGGGCCGGCGCGCTGAGCGTGGGCTATGTCGGGCTGAAGTATCCGCAGGCGCGCGACGCGCGTTACCTCAGCGCGTTCTGGTCGCGCAATTTCGCGCGGACGTGGTCGGCGAGCCTGTCGCTGAGCCAGAACCTGGACGACGATGACGATCGCAGCGTCTACCTCACCCTGGCCACCACGCTTGGCGCCGAGCGCCAGCTCAACCTGGCCGCGCAGCGCAATGGCGACCGCCAGGCGCTGGTGGCCGATCTCTCCCGCCCGCTGCCCGGCGATGGCGATGCCGGCGCGTTCGGCTGGCGCGTGCAGGCCCGTGCCGGTGACGACGGCGGAGGCGGCCTGGCCGAGATCGGCTGGCTCAACGATGCCGGCCGCTATGCCGCCGGCGCCGCGCAACAGGGTGGCCAGACCTACGCCTATGCCAGCGCCAGCGGCAGCGTGGTGTGGATGGGCCCGCACGTGTTCGCCGCGCGCGACATCTACGACGCCTTCGCCGTGGTCGATACCGGCGGCTATCCGGGCGTGCCGGTGCGGCTGGAGAACCGGGTGGTGGGCGTGACCGACGAGGACGGCGTGCTGCTGGTGACGCCGCTGCGCTCGTGGCAGCGCAACCGGCTGTCGATCGACACCTTCGAGCTGCCGGCCAACGTGCGCGTGGCGCGCGTCGAGGACGAGGTGACGCCGCGCCAGCAGGCCGGCGTACGGGTGGATTTCCGCGTCGAACCGGTGCGCGCGGCATTGCTGCTGCTGCGCGACGCGCAAGGCGAGCCGGTGCCACTGGGCAGCCACGTGCGGCAGGACGGGGCGGAGGATCGTGGGGTGATCGTCGGCTACGACGGCCAGGCCTACCTGGACACGCTGCAGCCGCACAACGTGCTGCGCGTCGACGGGCCGCAGGGCGTGTGCAAGGTAGTGTTCGACTATCCCGCCGACACCGTGAGCGAGATGCCGCGGATCGGACCGCTGCGCTGCGTGCCGGAGGGGCCATGAGCACGCGGTGGCTGCTGGCCCTGGCCATGCTCGTCCTCTACTGGGGCGCGACGGCGCCGGCGCGCGCCGATACCACCTGCACCGTGCAGCCCACCACGCTGGCCTTCGGCCCGGTCACCGCCACGGCCGTGCGTGATGCCACCACCACCTTCAACGTCACCTGCAACACCGGTGGGCTGGCAGTGCTCGGCAGCGCGCGCGTGCGGTTGTGCATCGGCATCGGTGACGGCAGCGGCGGCGTCGGACAGTACCTGCCGCGGCGCATGAGCAGCGGCAGCAACACCCTCCAGTACCAGATCTATCGCGACAGCACGCGCACGCAGGTATGGGGCGCTACCGGCAATGCCACCGTGCCCAATCCGCTGGTGGTGGATCTCGCCTACTCGGTGCCCCTGCTCGGCGGCTCGCTCACCCAGCAGGTCACCCTGTACGGGCGCGTGCCAAGCGGGCAGTCGCTCACCGTGGGCAGTTACACCAGCAATTTCAGCGGGGCGGCCACCACCCTTCAATACGCCTACAACGAAAGCATCATCGGCGACACCACCGTGCCCGCCAGCTGCACCACTGCGGTCACCGGCGCCAAGACCGCCAGCAATGCGTTTCCCTTCAGCGTGACCGCGAGCGTCGCGCCCCAGTGCAGCACTTACGTCACCAGCGACCTGGACTTCGGCACCGTCACGGCGGCCACCATCGCCAGCAACCTGGACCGCACCACCACCATCGGCCTGACCTGCACCAACCAGACGGCATGGAACATCGGCCTGAACAACGGCGCCAACGCCAACGGCAGCGTGCGCCGCATGCGCCTGGGCAGCACCACCAACTACATCAGCTACGAGCTGTACCGCGACAGCGGCCGCGCGCAGCGCTGGGGCACGACCATCGGCACCGACACCCAGACCGGCACCGGCAACGGCAGCGCGCAGAGCGTCACCGTCTATGGCCGCGTGCCACCGCAGGCGCCGGCGGCGGGCAGCTACAGCGATACGGTGACGGTGACGATCACTTACTGAACCGGCCGTGGCAGGTTCAGGCCGCCCGCCGGCCTGCGCTGAAGAAGCGTGACGCCACGCCGATAACGTCAGTGGCTCCCTTCCCTTTGCTTCCATGAAAGCTTCCCTCTGGTTCGTGCCGGCCTTGCTCGCGTTGAGCACGCCGCTGTTCGCGGCCGACAGCACGTCGATGCACGTGCGCCTGCGCGTGGTGCGCGCCTGCGACCTGCCGCTGGCGGCCGACGGGGCGCGCGCCCAATGCGGCAACGGCCTGCCGCAGGCCCGCGGCGATGCCCGCCTGCCGGCGCCGGCGCAGCTGCGTGCCCTCACGCCCCCCTCGCCCCAGCAGGACGCGAACGAGGCCGAGTTCACCACCTACACCTTCTGAGCCATGCGCCCTTCCGCCTGGCTGCTGCTGGCACTGCTTCCGGCCATGGGCCATGCCCAGGGGCTGACCGTGAGCCCGATCACCGTGCGCGTCCCGGCCAGCGAGCCGCAGGCGTCGGTGCGCGTGGCCAACCATGGCCAGGCCCCTTGGCCGGCCGAGGCGCACTTGTATGTATGGCGCCAGGAAGACGATGCCGACCACCTGGAACCCGCCGACGACCTGGCCCTGAGCCCCTCGCGTTTCGATATCGCGCCGGGGGGCGAGCAGCGCCTGCGGGTGGTCCGTCTGGGCGCGCCGCCGGCCCGCGAGGAACGCGCCTACCGGCTGGTCATCGAGCAGCGCCGCGGCGATGCGCCGGCCAGCCCGACCCTGCTGCGCTACTCGGCCCCCGTGTTCGTGCTGCCGGATGACACGCTGCCGTCGCGGCCGATGCTGGTCGCCGAGGTGGTGGCCGATGCGGCCGGCGAGCGCCTGCGGGTCCGCAATCCCGGCCCGCTGCACGCCCGGCTGGCGGACCTGGCCTTCGTCGATGCCACCGGCCACCGCCAGCCCCTGTACGCCGACCTGGCCGGTTACGTCCTGCCCGGCCAGGCCCGCAGCTGGGCCCTGCCCACCCGCGCCGGCGGCTATGCCGGCGGCCGTTTCCTGGCCCGGCTGAACGCACTGGGCGAAGCCGAGCTGGCCCCGCCCGCTCCCGCCGGCCCCTGAGTCGATTTGCCCCGCGCCGGCCGGGCCGGTATCATTCGCCGGTTCGCCCGCCCGGGCGCTACCGTCCACGACGCACGTCAGCGCCGAATCCACACCTGCCGCCACCATCCGTGCCGGGGTGCCCCGCAAGGGGTTCGACACGGAGACGACAGGGAAGCCCAACCCCGGAACCCTACCGCCCCATGGCGGGCCGCACCTACTTATTCGCGGCTGGTTCCCCCTCAGGAGTCATGCAATGTCCCAGGTCACCATGCGCCAGATGCTCGAAGCCGGCGTCCACTTCGGCCACCAGACCCGTTACTGGAACCCGAAGATGGCCCCGTACATCTTCGGCGCCCGCGGCAAGATCCACATCATCGACCTCGAGAAGACCGTTCCGCTGTTCAACGACGCGATGAACTTCATCTCGAGCGTCGCGCAGAAGCGCGGCACCATCCTGTTCCTGGGCACCAAGCGCAGCGCGCGCGATTCCATCAAGGAAGAAGCCGAGCGTTGCGGCATGCCGTTCATGACCCAGCGCTGGCTGGGCGGCACGCTGACCAACTTCGCCACCGTGAAGAAGTCGGTCGCCCGCCTGAAGGAACTGGAGTCGGCCGAGACCGACGGCACCTTCGACAAGCTGGTCAAGCACGAAGTGCTGGGCCTGCGCCGCGAGCGCGACAAGCTGGAAGCCTCGCTGGGCGGCATCAAGGAAATGAACCGCCTGCCGGACGCCCTGTTCGTGATCGACATCGGCCATGAAGACATCGCCATCAAGGAAGCCAAGAAGCTCGGCATCCCGGTGATCGCGGTCGTCGACACCAACTACGACCCGGCCCTGGTCGACTACGCCATCCCGGGCAACGACGACGCCATCCGCGCCGTGCAGCTGTATGCCCGCGCCGCCGCCGACGCCGTGCTGGAAGGCAAGGCTGCCGCCCCGAACTCGGCCTCGGTCCGCGAGGAAGAGTTCACCGAAGCCGGCAACGACGAGGGCAAGTCGGCCCGTCGCGCCCCGGCCAAGAAGGCTGCGCCGAAGAAGGCTGACGAAGCCGCTGCCGAGTAATCGGCCTGCCATGTCGCCGCGCCCCGCTGGCGCGGCGACCGGCCCGCGACGGCCCCGGCCGTCGCCCGGGGGCTGACGTCCCCTCCCCATTCCCAAGGCGGGCCCTGGCCCGCCGCAAGCAAATCATCGAGGTCATACCGTGGAAATCACTGCTTCCCTGGTCAAGGAACTGCGCGAGCGCACCGGCGCCGGCATGATGGAGTGCAAGAAGGCACTCACCGAGAACGCTGGCAACATCGACGCGGCCGCCGAGTGGCTGCGCAAGTCGGGCCTGGCCAAGGCCGACAAGAAGGCTGACCGCGTCACCGCCGAAGGCCGCGTCGCCGCGGCGCAGGCCGGCGGCAAGGCCGTGCTGGTCGAGATCAACTCCGAGACCGACTTCGTCGCCAAGGACAGCAACTTCATCGCCTTCACCGACGCCGTGGCCCAGGCCGCGCTGAGCTCGGGCGCCGCCGACGCCGAAGCGCTGAAGAGCGCCAAGCTGCCGACGGGCGAGACGGTCGAAGAAGCGCGTGCCGCCGCGATCGCCAAGCTGGGCGAGAACATGCAGATCCGCCGTCTGGCCCGCATCGACAGCGCCAACACCGTGGCCGCTTACGTGCATGGCGGCCGCATCGGCGTGCTGGTCGAAGTGGCCGGTGGCGACGAAGAGCTGGCCCGTGGCCTGGCGATGCACATCGCCGCGATGAACCCGCCGCACAACAAGGCCTCCGACGTGCCGGCCGAGTTCGTGGCGAAGGAAAAGGAAATCGAGCTGGCCAAGATGTCCGAGAAGGACAAGGCCAAGCCGGCCGAGATCCTGGAGAAGATCATCTCGGGCAAGATCAACAAGATCGTCAACGAGGTCACCCTGTACGGCCAGCCGTACGTGCTGGACAGCGACAAGACCGTCGAGCAGGTGGTCAAGGCCGCCGGCGCCGACGTGGTCGGCTTCCAGCGCCTGGTGGTCGGCGAAGGCATCGAGAAGGTGGTCGAGGATTACGCCGCCGAAGTGATGAAGCAGGCCGGCCTGGCCTGAGTCTGACCCGGGTTTTCCAGCCTTCGGGCTGGCGAATCCAGAAAGGAGCCGCGGGGGTTTTCCCCTGCGGCTTTTTTTTTGCGGGTTGGCTGGTGGCTTGGTGGCCGCTTTTCTTTTGTTGTCGGCGCCTGTTGGTTCGTGGCCTGCGATGTTGATCGGCTCGCCTGGGTCTGCCCGAGGCCTGCGGGGGCAGTACCGTTTCGGGACACGCCGTGAATCCATCCATGGAGGCTCGTAGGCGACATCCATGTCGCCTACGGTCCCGAAACGGTAC
>JAEWJB010000148.1 GCA_023386795.1 Pseudomonadota bacterium | reverse complement strand
TTTACCCGCTAGTACCTGAAACTAGTGCGTCTACCAATTCCGCCACCTGGGCAGGTGAGCCGCGTATTCTGCGGATGGGGCCGGAGGCTGTCAACGCCTTTTTACGAATTTGCTCTTCCGGGCCGGCATGACGCCGGATTGATGGGTGGGGACGCTACCATCCCTGAATGAAGAAAAAGAACGCCAAGGATGCCGGCCAGGCTCCAAGCGCTCCCGCGCGCAAATCCGCGCCGGGCAATTCGACCCAGAAAGCAGCCGCCGGCAAGGGCGGCAAGGCACCCAAGGCCAACAAGCTGCCACCCTGGATGCCCGAGTCGCTGAGTGCCCCATCGCCGGGTTCGCGCAAGCCAGCCAAGGGAGGCGGCAAACAAAGCCGCCCCGCCAACGCGCCCCCCGCGCCGACGGCCGAAGGCAAGCGTGGTCGTCGCGTCCCGCCGCCGCAGGTCGAGCGCGTGCCGATGTCCGGCGGCGCGGGACCCTCCTTCCAGGACCCCCATGCTGCCCGCGAGGCCGAGCGCTACGCCGAGCCCATCGCCAGCCGCGAAGCCATCCTGCAACTGCTTGAGCAGTGCGAGGGCCCGCAAACCGCCGAGGAGATCGCCGAGCGCCTCGGCCTGTCGCATCGCATCGACGCGCTAGGCAAGCGACTCGCCGCGATGGTGCGCGAGGCCCAGCTGGTACAGAACCGCCGCGGCGGCTACGCGCCGGTCAAGCACACCAACCTGATCGCCGGCGTGGTGATCGCCAACCCGGACGGCTTCGGCTTCCTGCGCCCGGACGAGGGCGGCGATGACCTGTTCCTGCCGCCGTTCGAGATGCGCAAGGTCATGCATGGCGACCGCGCGCTGGCCAACGTCACCGGCATCGACCGCCGCGGCCGCCGCGAGGGCAGCATCGCCCGCGTGCTGGAACGCCGGGTCACCCGCCTGATCGGGCGCTTCTTCTACGAACTCGGCATTGCCTACGTCGATCCCGACGACAAGCGCATCCAGCGCAACCTGCAGATCCCCGCCGACCAGACCGGCGGCGCGCGCGAGGGACAGCTGGTCGTATGCGAGATGATCGCCCCGCCGGATGGCCGCCGCCCGGCGATCGGCAAGATCATCGCGGTGCTCGGCGACAAGCTCACCCCGTCGCTGGTAGTGGAAACCGCCATCCACGGCCACGACCTGCCGCACGAGTTCCCGCAGGAAGTGCTGGATGAAGCTGCCGCCGTGCCGCTGGTGGTCGAGCCTTCGATGATCGGCGGGCGCGTCGACCTGCGTTCGACCCCGCTGGTCACCATCGATGGCGAGGACGCCAAGGACTTCGACGACGCGGTCTACTGCGAACCCACCCGCGATGGCTTCCGCCTCGTGGTGGCCATCGCCGACGTCTCGCACTACGTGCGCCCCGGCACGCCGCTCGACGACGAGGCACAGAAGCGCGCCACCTCGGTGTACTTCCCCGGCTTCGTGGTGCCGATGCTGCCGGAGACGCTTTCCAACGGAATCTGCTCCCTCAATCCCAAGGTCGACCGCATGTGCTTCGTCTGCGACATGCAGGTGGACCGGGCGGGCGAAGTGACGTCCTCGCGCTTCTACGAGGCGGTGATGAACTCGCATGCGCGCCTGACCTACACGCAGGTGTGGAAGGCAGTAGGCGAGGACGATGCCGAAGCCAAGGCGCAGGTCGGCGCGCTGCTGCCGCAGGTGCAGCAGTTGTTCCAGCTCTACCACGTGCTGGCGAAGGCGCGCACGCAGCGCGGCGCGATCGAATTCGAATCCTCCGAGGTGCGCTTCGTCCTGGACAACCGCGGCGAAGTCACCCAGGCGGGCATGCTGGTGCGCAACGACGCGCACAAGCTGATCGAGGAATGCATGATCGCGGCGAACGTGCAGGCCGCGCGCTACCTCATCGCCCACCACATCCCGGCGCCGTTCCGCATCCACGAGCGCCCGCCGGAGCACAAGTACGAGGACCTGCTGGAATTCCTCAAGGAGTTCAAGCTCAGCCTGCCGCCGTGGAGCAAGGTCAAGCCCGGCGACTACACCCGGCTGCTGAAGAAGGTGCGCGAGCGGCCGGATTCGGCGCTGCTCGAATCGGTGTTGCTGCGCAGCCAGAGCCTGGCGGTGTACTCGCCGGACAACCAGGGCCACTTCGGCCTGGCGCTGGATGCGTATGCGCACTTCACCTCGCCGATCCGCCGTTACCCGGACCTGCTGGTGCATCGCGCGATCAAGTACGCGCTGACCGGCGGACGCGCCGACAAGTACCTCTATTCCGCCCGCGAGATGGCGGCGCTGGCGCTGCAGTGCTCCGAGCGCGAGCGCCGCGCCGACGAGGCCGAACGCGAAGTGGACGAGCGCTACCGCGCGGCGTGGATGGAAAAACACGTCGGCGGCCAGTTCGATGGCGTGATCAGCGGCGTGACCAGCTTCGGCCTGTTCGTGGAACTGGACGAGTCCAAGGTCAACGGCCTGGTCCACGTCACCCAGCTGCCGCAGGACTACTACCACTTCGACCCGATCCGCAAGACGCTTTCCGGTGAGCGCCGCGGCCTGGAATTCCGACTCGGCGACCGCGTGCGCGTGCTGGTGCTGAAGGCCAGCATGGAAGAGCGCAAGATCGACTTCCGCCTGGTCGAGGCCAAGGATGCCGAAACGGCGGCGCCGCCGCCGCGCGGGCAACCGGCCAAGCGCAAGAAGCAGCCTTACTGAGGGCGATGCCATGGGCCGGTACAGCGGTGGATGCCAGTGCGGCGCGGTGCGCTTCCGGGTCGAAGGCGACCTGGAAGCGTCGATCTGCCACTGCCGGATGTGCCAGAAGGCCTTTGGCGCGTACTACGCGCCATTGGTGTCGGTGCGCGGCGCGGATTTCGCCTGGACCCGCGGCGCGCCGCGCCACTTCGCCTCCTCCAACCTGGTGCGGCGCGGATTCTGCGCCGATTGCGGCACCCCGCTGACCTAAGGCGCCGGATGGCATGGCGGTGGCACACGGCGCGTTCGATGAGCCGGCGGCCATCGCGCCGCGCCTGCAGTTCGGGCTGGAGGCGCGGCTGCCCTTCGTCGAGGGCCTGGCTGCCTTGCCGGGAACCCGCACCGAGGAAGATGTCGAAGCCACCCCGTTCCTGGCCGCGCTGGTGTCCTGCCAGCACCCGGATCACGACACCGTCCGCTGGCCGCCGGCCGGGTAGGGCGAGGCCCTACGACCACGCGGGCCGTGCCAGCACCGGCCATAACCCCTACCATTAGCACCCCCTCGCCACCCCCTTGGCCGTTCGGCCCCTCGTCCGCATGAGCAAGCAGAACCAATGGATCGTCGGCGTCAACGCCGTCGCTTCCTCGATCGAAAACGACGCCGACCATGTGCGCGAGGTGTTGGTCGAGGCCGGCAGCAAGAATCCGCGCCTGCAGGAAATCGAAGAAAACGCCCGCCGCAAGGGCATCGACGTGCGCCGGGTCAGCACGCAAGCGCTGGACGGCGTGGGGGGCCAGGTACGCCACCAGGGCGTGGCCGCGCGCTACGCCGCCGCCCAGACCTGGGCCGAGAGCGAGCTGCCGGGCCTGGTCGAGGCCGCCGGCGGCAAGGCGCTGTTGCTGGTGCTCGATGGGGTGCAGGACCCGCACAACCTGGGGGCATGCCTGCGCAGCGCGGCCGCCGCCGGCGTCACTGCGGTGGTGATTCCCAAGGACAAATCGGCCACGGTCAACGCGACCGTGCGCAAGACTTCGGCTGGCGCCGCCGACCGCATTCCGGTGGTGGCGGTCACCAACCTGTCGCGCTGCCTGCGCGAGATCCAGAAGCTGGGCGTGTGGATTTACGGCCTGGCCGGCGAAGCCGAGGCCTCCCTGTATTCGCTGGACCTGCGCGGCAACGTGGCGCTGGTGCTGGGCGGTGAGGCCGATGGCCTGCGCCGGCTGACCCGCGAGCATTGCGATGGCCTGGTGCGCATCCCGATGCCGGGCGAGATCGAGAGCCTGAACGTCTCGGTGGCTGCAGGCGTGACCTTGTTCGAGGCGGTGCGCCAACGCCAGGGGTAAGCCTGCGCGGGTCGGTGCGCAGGCACTGGCCCGGTTCTTGCCTCTCCCGACCCGACCACCGCTCCGCCGCCTCCATGCCTTCGCGCCACCCGCAGCGAAACCTGTCGACCCGCGTGTCCATGGCCCGGCCATGGCGGGGCGTGCTTTGGCTGCTGCTGGTCGCGCTGCTGGGCCTGGCCGGCGCGGCGCCGGCCGCCACGCCTGGCACGCCGCCGTTGCGCGACTACGCCATCGACGTATGGACCTCGCGCGAGGGCTTGCCGCACAACTCCATCCGCGCCATCGCACAGACCGCCGAAGGCCACTTGTGGTTCGCCACCTGGGAAGGGCTGGTGCGCTACAACGGCCTGGATTTCACCGTGTTCGACCGTGGCACCCGCCCCGGCCTGCTCGACAACGGCGTGGGCACGTTGTTCATCGACCCCCAGGGCCGGCTGTGGCTGAGCGATTCGCGCGGCGACGTGGGCCGCTTCGACCCGGCCACCAATGACTGGCACTGGTGGCCGCAGAAGGCGCCTGCGCCGCAGGTGATCATCCAGGGCATGCAGGCCGATAGCCAGGGCCGGCTGTGGCTGTTGTTCGAGGGCAACGGCCTGGGCTATCTCGATACCGACGGCAAGGTGGTCTACCAGCCTGCGCCGCCGGACATGCCGCTGCCGGTGAGCTACATGCGCCTGGCGGTGGACGCCCGCGACCGCGTGTGGGTCGGCACTTTCGACGGGCTGGTGTATCGCGACACCGACGGCAGTTTCCATCGCGCGCCGGCGAGTTTCCACCTGCCGCCCGGACTGGCGTGGCCGTACATGGCACCGGATGGCGCGCTGTGGTTCGCTGCCGGCGATGGCCTGTACCGTCTGGAGGACGGCGAGGCGGTGCTCAAGCACCGCGTACCGGGTGAAGGACATCTCACCGCGCTGTTGCAGGATCGCCGTGGCGAGCTGTGGGTGGGCACCGAGAACAATGGCCTGTTCCGCATTGGTCGCCGCGGCGTGGAGCGCTTCCCGCCGAGCGTGTCGATTCCCGGCGGGCGCATCAGCAGCCTGTTCGAGGATGCCGAGGGCAGCATCTGGGTCGGCGCCAACGCCGGCCTGTTCCGGCTGCGCGAAACCCTGATCGCCAACCTCACCCGGCGCGACGGCCTCAGTGGCGACTACACGCGCAGCGTGTTGGAAGATCGCCATGGCCGGCTGTGGGTGGGCAGTTCGACCGGCCTGGACGTGGTGGAGGAGGACGGCGACATCCGCCACTACCCGCTGCCCGAGAGCAACGGCCGGGCGCCGGCAGTGCTGAGCCTGGCCGAGGACCCCGCTGGCCGCGTGTGGATCGGCACCTATGGCGATGGCCTGTACTGCATCGACGGCGGGCGGCTGCGTCATTACGGCTTCGGCGACAACCTGCCGGCCGGCAACCTGCGTGCCATCACCGTGGACGACAGCGGCACCGTATGGCTCGGGACCCAGCACGGCGTGGTGGCGATGGCGGGCGACCAGCCGCGGCTGGTGCGCACCGAGGGCGTGCCCACCGGGCTGATCACTGCCTTGGCGAGCAGCCGTGGCGCGTTGTGGATCGGCACCATCCAGGGGCTGTACATCCTGCGCGACGGCAAGGTGGAACACCCGGGCCTGGAGACGCTGGGCGGCGCGCGCACGGTGTTCGGCTTCCACCGCGCCGGCGCGGACATGTGGATCACCACCGACCGCGGCCTGTTCCGGTATCGCGATGGGCAGCTCGCGCGCGTGGGCCTGGAGCAGGGCATGCCGGTCGATGCGGTGTTCCAGATGGTCGCCGACCACGACAACAACCTGTGGATCAGCAGCAACCGTGGCCTGATGCGCACCGACATGGCCACGCTCAATGCCGTGGCAGACGGCCGCCAGCCGCGCATCGCGGTCGAGCATTTCAACGAAATGGACGGCATGGCGAACTCGCAGGCCAATGGCAGCTCCGCGCCGGCCGCGCTGGTGCGCCGCAATGGCACGGTGTGGGTGGCGACCGCCGGCGGCCTGGCCACGCTCGACCCGGCCCGCCTGGACGTCTTCCGCGAACGCACGCCACCGCCGCCGGTGATCGAGAGCGTGCAGGTCGATGGACAGGTGCAGGGCTGGCAAGGGGCCTCGCGCCTGCGCGCGCCCGGGCGCAGCCGCGTTTCTGTGACTTATGTCGGCCTGAGCTACCTGCTGTCCGAGCGCATCGAGTACCGCACGCGCCTGGAAGGCCTGGACAGCGACTGGATCGAGCGCGGCCGCCAACGCAACGTGGAGTTCATTGGCCTGGCGCCGGGCGACTACACGCTGCATATCTCCGCGCGCCATCCCGGCGGACGCTGGAGCGAACGCGAGGCGGTGCTGCGTTTCAGCGTCGCGCCGCTGTGGTGGCAGCGCCACGACGTGCAGGTGCTCGCCGCGCTGCTGCTGGTGTTGCTGCTGGTCGGGCTGTACCGATTCGGCATCCAGCGCTACAAGCGCCGCAACGAGCGGCTGGCCGAACTGGTGCGCGAGCGCACGCAGGACCTGCAACAGCAGGCGCAACGGCTGCTGCTGGCCAACCAGGAAAAGAGCGAACTGCTCACCCGCCTGCGCCTGCGTTCGGACGCGTTCGAGCGACAGGCGCACGAGGACGCGCTGACGGGCCTGCCGAACCGGCGGCAGTTCGACGAGGCGCTTGCGCGTGACCTCAGCCGTGCACGGCGCAGTGGGCGGCCGCTGTCACTGGTGATCCTGGATATCGACCACTTCAAGCTCATCAACGACCAACACTCCCACGCGGTGGGCGACGCGGTGCTGCACGAAGTGGGCGCGCTGCTGACTGCCGCATGCCGGGCATCGGACCTGCCGGCGCGACTGGGCGGCGAGGAGTTCGCGATCCTGCTGAGCGATACCCCCGCCGGCGAGGCCGAAGAGGCATGCGCGCGGATCCGCAGGCTGTTCCATGCCCGTTCGGACTGGGGTGGCATCGAGGGACTGCGGGTGACCTTCAGCGCAGGCGTGGCGGAATTGCGCGAGGACGAGTCGGGGTCGTCGCTGATGCAGCGCGCCGACCATGCCCTGTACCAGGCCAAGAGCGATGGACGCGACCGGATACGGTTGGGATAGCGCGCGGCGCCGCGGGGCCGTGGGCAGTGGCCGGAGGGCGGCGACTCAGATCGTCGGCGCCGGCCAGGCGTTGGTGATCTTGCAGAACAGGCGCGCGGTCTGCTCGGTGTCGTAGACCGCGCTGTGTGCGTCGGCCGCGTTCCAGTCCATGCCGGCCGCCTGCGCCGCGCGCGCCAGCACCGTCTGTCCATACGCCACGCCCGCCAGCGTCACCGTGTCGAACACGCTGAAGGGATGGAACGGATTGCGCTTGTGCGCCGTGCGGGCCACGGCCGCGTTGAGGAAATTCAGGTCGAAATGCGCGTTGTGGCCCACCAGGATCGCGCGCTGGCAGCCGTGCTTCTTCACCGCCGCGCGCACCGGCGCGAACACGTGGTCCAGCGCGGCCTTCTCTTCCTTTGCGAAACGGAACGGATGGTCCAGGACGATGCCGGTGACTTCCAGCGACTTGGGGTCGATATCCGTGCCCGGCGCCGGCACCACGTGCGCGCTGGTGGTCTGGCCGGGGAACAGCAGGCCGTTGGCGTCCATCTCGATCGGCACCACGGCGATCTCGAGCAGCGCGTGGCGGTTCCAGTCGAAGCCGCCGGTCTCCACGTCCACCACCACCGGCAGGTAACCGCGGAAGCGGCGCGACATCGGCGTGACCCCCGGTGCAGTGCCCGGGCTTTGGACGTTTTCGTTCATCGCAATAGCCTAGCAGGTCGCCCCTAGCCCCTGTTTGCAGCGTGCGGCGCGATTCAGGTGGCGATGCGCGTGCCCAGTACGCTGCCCTGCGCATGCAGGCGCTGCAGCAAGGCCCGGGCCTCGGCCATGACGGCCGCATCGCCCTCGGCACCGGCCTCGCGCGCGAGTTGCGAAATCCGCTGGCTGCCGCTGGCCGTGCCGGATGCCATCAAGCGCAGCAGCAGGCGCGCGGTCCATTCGCCAAGCTCGGCGAAGCGCACCGTGCCATCGGCTTGGCGCCGCGCCAGCAGCCAGAGCGGTGCGGGGAGTGGGGCGGGGGGCTGGAAGTCCGGGCCAATGCGGTGCACCGGCCACTGGTAGCGCTCCAGCCGCAACCAGGGCGAACACACCGGGATGCCGACGAGCAGGTCGCCATGCGGGTCATGCGCGGGTAGCGGCGTGTCGTCGATGCGCAGCGATTGCTCGGTCCACTCGTGGCGGGCGAGCGCCGCCAGCCACGGCGCCACGCCCGGCAGTGCGCCTGCTTCCAGGAACGCGACGAACTCCGCCCCGAAACGCGGGAACAGCGGCGTGCGGGCGCGATGAAGCCGGCAGAAGGCATCGACCAGGGTGTTCCACTCGGCGGCCGCCAGCGTGGCGCGGATCACCGGGAAGTTCGCTGCCAGCAACTGGCCGATGTTGCCTCGGAACAGTTCGCGGTAGAGCGAGGCCGAGGCTGGTGGAAAGCCCTCAGGTGGCGCGTGCGCGCCGGGATCGCGCAGATAGGCGGCCAAGGCCAGCTGCTGTTCGCGCAGCCCGCTCATGGCCCGGCCTGCGCCAGTGCTGCACCGGTCTGCCGGATGCGCTGCAATTCGGTGGCCAGTGTCGCGAGCGGGGGAATGCGGCTGTCGCGTTCCAGCAGCGTGGGACGCAGTCCATGGCAACGATACGCGTGCGCGAGCAGTTGCCAGACCGCATCGTCCACGGCACGCGCGTGAGTATCGACCTTCAGTCCCGAGGCATCGTCATCGTGCCCGGCGACATGCAGGCAGGCGATGCGGTCGGAGGGCATGGCCGCGATGAACGCCGTGGCGTCGCTACCAAAGTTCAAGGCGTTGACCTGTACGTTGTTGACGTCCAGCAGCAGGTCGCAATCCGCCTCGGCGAGCACCGCGCATACGAATTCGGCTTCCGACAACGAGGTGCCGTGGAGCGACGGGGTGGCATACCGGGAGATATTTTCGATGGCGATGCGGCGGCCGAGCACGTCCTGCACCTGGTGGATACGCGCGGCGACGTGGTCCACCGCCTCCTCGCTGTGCGGCAAGGGCAGCAGCTCGTAGAGCTGCGCACCGTCGTCGCACCAACTCAGGTGCTCGCTGTACAGCGCCACCGAATGCGCATCGAGGAAGCGGCGCGTGGCGGCGAGGAAATCCATGTCCAGGGGCGCCACGCCGCCGAGCGACAGCGAGAGGCCGTGACAGGTGAGGGGATAGCGCCGGGAAAGTGTCTGCAACTGCTCGGCGGCGACGCCGCCCACGCCTACCCAGTTGTCCGGCGCGCATTCGAGGAAATCGAACGGTGCCGGCTCGGCGGCCAGCAGTTCGGGAATCAACGCGCGGCGAAGCCCCAGGCCCACCGCGGAGGCGGCGGGCCTGCGGTGTTCAGCGGCTGGCACCGCACTTGCCTTCGCCGCATTTGCCTTCCATGCCCTTGTCGGCGGCGGTACCGGTGTCCTGGGCGCCCGCGTTGCCGGCAGCCTTGGGGTCTGTCGCGGGTGTGCTGGCGCCGCACTTGCCTTCGGCATGCTGCGGGTCTGCGGCCTGCTTCTCGGCCGGTGGCGCGGGTTCGGCGGGTGGCGGAACGGCGGCTTTGCCGGTGACAGGCGGGGCGCTGGCCGCCAGCGCGTAGCCTTGGGCCAGGTCGGTCATCGCGAAAGCGGAAGAGGAAAGCAGGGCGGTGCCGAGCAGGGCGGCTTTGCTCATCGATGCGCGGGGCTTTGGCATGTTGGGTGCGCTGGTGGAAGGGTTTTGCGGAGCTTAGCGCTGATTGGGTGCGGGTGTTTGGGGCGCTGGCGTGTTGGCAGTGCGGTTGGATGCGTCGGCTTGCGGTGCGGGCGCCGCCCTGGCGGGTAGGGGCGTCACGGCTCGGGCGAACGTCCTGTTCGACTCGCCGCACGCGGGCCATCCATGG
>JAEWJB010000141.1 GCA_023386795.1 Pseudomonadota bacterium | reverse complement strand
GCCCCAGGCACCGTGGAGTGCGGCGATGCTCGGCGAAGGGCACGCGCCGGCCGACCTCACCGACAGCGGCGGCCACCTGGCCGACCCGGGCCAGGGCAGCGCCAACGACGACCGCTTCGCCCCGGCGATCGGCTCGCTGCACGAGATGCTGGGCGCGGCGCGCCAGCAGCCCGGGTTCGCCCAGGCCGGCAGCAAGCCCGGGGTCACCCGCCCGCATGCCGGTGGCGTGCCGGTGCAGGCCCAGGTGCTGCACCAGACACTTGGCACGCTGCAGTCGCGTACCCCGGTCGGGGAAGGTGCCTCGCACGGGCCGCGCAGCATCGCCGACGTGCAGCAGGAACTGCTGCGCATGCTGCGCGCCGAACATGGCCCGCAGGCCGGGTTGTCGGCGCAGGACACCGATACCTTCGACCTGCTCGGCCTGCTCTACAACGAGATCGACCGCGAAGTGCGCGGCGGTACGTCGGCCGCTGAGCTGCTGGTACGGCTGCAGGTGCCGGTGGTGCGCGCCGCCCTGCAGGACAAGGCGTTCTTCGTGCGCGACCAGCACCCGGCGCGCGAACTGCTCAACGCGGTGGCCGAATCCGGTGCCACCTGGCTGGCCGAGGACGACACCGACCCGCAGCTGCTGCTCAAGCTCGGCAGCGCGGTGGACAAGGTCGTCGCCGAATACCAGGGCGATGAAGCGGTATTCGAGGCCGCCAACCAAGAAGTCCAGACCCATTACCGCGCGCAGGCACGCAAGGCCGAAGTGGCCGAACGTCGCCACGTCGAGGCGGCACGCGGCAAGGAACGCCTGGAGATGGCCAAGCGCCTGGCCGGCGACAGCATCGAGCATGTGTGTGCCGAACGCGCGCCGCCGAAGTTCGTGCAGACCCTGCTCAAGCAGGCGTGGAGCGATGTGCTCACGCTCACGTTGCTGCGCCAGGGCGAGCAGTCCGAGGAATGGGCCGAGCGCCAACAGGCGACCGACCGCATCGCCGAGGTCACCTGCCAGCCGACCGGCGGGCCGCCGGACATCGCGCTGGGTAGCGAGGTGGAAAGCGCACTGCTGCAGGTCGGCTACCATCGCGACGAGGCCGGGGCGATCGCGCGTCGGCTGTCCACGCCGGGTGGCGAGGACGATGTCACCTCGCGTACCGAACTGACCGCCAAGCTGAAGGCGCGCAGCCGCCTGGGCGAACAGGGCGAAGGCGACAGCGCCCCGCGCAAGCCGGCCCCGCCGGTCCGTTCGCCCGGCGAGGAAAGCCACTACCGCGCGCTACGCACGTTGCCCTTCGGCACCTGGTTCGAGTTCGTCACCAACCAGCAGGGCGATGTGCGCCGCCAGCGCCTGTCGTGGTACAGCCTGATCACCGACAACGCGCTGTTCGTCAACCCGCGCGGGCAGAAGATCGGCGAGCAATCGCTGGATTCGCTGGCCCGGCTGATGGCCGCCGGGCAGGCACGCATCGTCACCGAGGAGAAGGGCCGGCTGATCGACCGCGCCTGGCAGGCCACCGTGCGCGCGCTGCGCTCGCTGGCCGGCGGCGGCCGCGCCCTGCAGGAGCAACCGGCATGATCCACGAAGCCCGCCGCAGTCCGCGTCGCCAGCCTACCGCGAGCATCCCGGTGACGGACTTCATGTCCGAAACGGGCATCGGCCGCCTGGGCAATGTTTCCGAGACGGGCATGCTGCTGCTGGCCTCCGCGCCACTCACCGAGGACGCGCTGTACCAGCTGAGCTTCTCCCTGCCCGACCGCCAGGGCCGCGAGCATCCCATCGCCGTGGGCGTACACCTGTTGTGGCTGGAAGAGGCGCACGCCCCCGGCCAGCACTGGGCCGGCTTCCGTTTCCTGACCGTCAGCGACGAACACCGCGAGCGCCTGCGCGACTGGGTGGCGGACGCGCAAGCCTGATCGCGCACGGCATGCGAAGCGCCCGCGCGGGTGTTTTGCGGCAAAATCAGCGCTTGCACTCCGCAATGCCGATCGAGCCGACGCCATGCCCCAGCACGAACCCGCCTCCCTCTATGCCGCCCACCTGGCGGTACTCAAGCAGCGCGCCGATGAAGCGCTGGCGCGCGGCGGCTTCGACCACCTGGTGGTTCCCAGCGGCACGCTGCATTACCAGTTGTTCGACGACCGCGACTACCCGTATGCGGTGAACCCGCAGTTCAAGGCATGGCTGCCGCTCACGCAGGTGCCCAACAGCTGGCTCGTCTACACCCCTGGCCAGCGTCCGCAGGTGATCTTCCACCAGCCCTTCGATTACTGGCACGTCGTGCCGGCCGCGCCCAGCGGCTGGTGGGTGGAACACTGCGACATCCACATCATCCGCACGCCGGAAGAGGCGCTGGCGCTGTTGCCCAGGCAGGTCGCCCGCTGCGCGATCCTAGGCGAAGCACAGAGCACGCTGGGCGACTATGTGCCGAACAATCCGCCCGCCGTGGTCGATTACCTGGAATACCACCGCGCCTACAAGACGCCCTACGAACTGGCGCTGATGCGGCAGGCGCAGCACCTGGCGGTGCGCGGCCATCGCGCGGCCGAAGCGGCATTCCGCGAGGGCCGCGACGAATTCGCCATCCACATGGCGTATTGCACCGCCGTCGGCCAGGACGCCAACGACCTGCCCTACGGCAACATCGTGGCGGTCAACGAGCACGGCGCGGTACTGCACTACACCCAGCTCGATCGCGCGCCGGCCAGCGCGCCGCGCAGCTTCCTGATCGATGCAGGGGCCTCGGCGGCGGGCTACGCCAGCGACATCACGCGCAGCTACGCCGCCGATACCGGCAGCGAGTTCCAGGCGATGATCGATGCGGTGGACCGCGCGCAGGTGGCAATGGGCCAGGGCGTGCGCAATGGCGTGGACTACAAGCAGCTGCACATCGACGCGCACCTGTCTCTGATGGGCATCCTGAAGGATTTCGGCGTGCTGAAGGTATCGCCCGAGGCGGCGCTGGCCACCGGCGTGAGCGCGGCGTTCTTCCCGCACGGGTTGGGCCACCTGATCGGCTTGCAGGTGCACGACGTTGCCGGTTTCGCGGCAGGCGACCGCGGCGGGCGCATCGAACGCCCGGCCGGCCATCCCTACCTGCGCATGACCCGCGTGCTCGAACCGGGCATGGTGGTGACGATCGAACCGGGCGTGTATTTCATCGACATGCTGCTGGACGAAGTCAGGAAGAACGGCCACACCGACAGCGTGGACTGGGAACGCGTGGCGCAGTTCCGTCCCTATGGCGGCATCCGTATCGAGGACGAAGTGGTGTGCACCGAGGGCGAGCCCGAAAACCTCACCCGCCCGGCGTTCGCCGCGGCCGAGGACGAGGCGCGCGATTTGAACTTCGTGGCGCACTAGCCCGCGTGGCGGGCTAGTGCGCCCGGGAAGGCGTAGCCGCGGAGCGGCTTCGCCCCCCAAAGTTTGCGCAGCAAACTTTGGGCCCCTTCGTTCTGCCCTGCCTACCCCCGCGGCTGTCGCCGCGCCCCCTTAACAAAGGGGGCTCTTCTCCATCAGATGAGC
This sequence comes from Pseudomonadota bacterium, assembly GCA_023386795.1. GTDB lineage: Bacteria > Pseudomonadota > Gammaproteobacteria > Xanthomonadales > Xanthomonadaceae > Stenotrophomonas_A. The sequence goes on along the minus strand of JAEWJB010000141.1, from coordinate 11,787 downwards.
TGCGGGCTGATGGGGTCGGTTTTGGGGGTGGCCATGAAGGCTTCGATTTCGTCGGCGCTGCGTTCCAGTTCGCCCGTCAGCACCTGATGGCCTTCGGCGGTGATCAGCACGTCGTCCTCGGTGCGAATGCCGATGCCCCGCCACTTCGCGTCCACCGTGTCGTCGTCCGGGGAGACATACAGGCCCGGTTCGATGGTGAACACCATGCCCGGCTCGAGCAGGCGCGATTCGCCACCGAGGCGGTATTCGCCCACGTCGTGCACATCCAGGCCCAGCCAGTGGCCGGTCTTGTGACGGTAGAAACGGCGGTACAGGCCTTGATCGATATTGGCCTGCAGTTGGCCCTTGAGCAGGCCGAGCTGGAGCAGGCCCTCGGTCAGCACTTCCACCGCTGCCAAGTGCCCCGCCTCATAGGCCACGCCCGGGCGCGCCTGCGCCAGGGCGGCGGCCTGCGCGCGGCCCACCAAGTCGTGCAGCGCGCGCTGCTCGCGGGTGAAACGGCCGTTGACCGGGAAGGTGCGGGTGATGTCGCTAGCGTAACCGCGATATTCGGCGCCGGCATCCACCAGCACCAGGTCGCCGTCGCGGCTGCGCGCGTTGTTTTCGCGGTAGTGCAGCACGCAGGCGTTGGTCCCGGCACCCACGATGCTGCCGTAGGCCGGCCACGCATCGCCGGCGCGGAATTCGCGCTCCAGGTCCGCCTGCAGTTCGTATTCGTGGATGCCGGGCCGCGCGGCGCGCATGGCGGCACGGTGCGCGCGAATGCTCAGGTCGGCGGCGCGCTGCATCAGCGCGATCTCGTCGCGCGACTTGAACAGCCGCTGCTCGTGCAGCAGGTGGCCCAGCTCCAGGAATTCGTGCGGCGGCTGGGCGCCGTAGCGCACCTGCGAGCGCACGCGGTTCACCCAGCCAATCAGCTTGAGGTCGAAGTCCGCATCGCGGCCGAAGTGGTAGTAGACGCGCGAGCGGCCTTCGAGCAGGCCCGGCAGGATGTCGTCCAGGTCCTCGATGGGATAGGCGTCGTCCATGCCGTACTCGCCCACCGCGCCTTCCTGGCCGGCGCGCGGCCCGTCCCAGGCTTCTCGCTCGGCATCGCGCTCGCGGCAGAACAGGATGACTTCGCCGTGGCGGCGGCCGGGAATCAGCACCAGCACCGCTTCCGGCTCCGGGAAGCCGCACAGGTACCAGAAGTCCGAATCCTGCCGGTACGGGTAGTGGGTATCGTGGCTGCGCACGCGCTCGGGCGCGGCAGGCAGCACGAGGATGGCCTGGTCGCCGGCCATCTGCATCAGCTGGCGCCGGCGACGGGCGTATTCGGCCGCGCTGATCCCGGTCAGGCGCTTCACGCCGGCCTCAGTTCAGGCGCTGGCGGTAACGCGGGCCGAGCACGCAGTCGCCATGCAGCAGCAACGCGGCCACGCGCACGAACTCCTCGATCTCCGCCAGCGCGGTCTCGTCCTCGTCGGCGCTGTCGAAATCGCTGCTGGCCGCCTGGGCCAGGCGTGCGAGGTCCTGCAGCGCTTCCTCGCCCTCCTCCGACAGCTGCGGCCGCGCGCCGGCGGCCAGGCCGAACCCGCCCAGGAACGCGCGGCACCATTCGAACAGCGCATCGGCCCGCACGGACAGCGGCGCGCCGTCCTCGGCCAGCAGCAGTTCGAAGGCGAAATCACGATCGCCGAGCTGGCTGACGCTGACCTGCCGCAGGCGGTCCAGCGCACCGCCGGGCGCCGGCGCGGGCAGGCCGTCGTCGGACAGTACGCGCGCCGGCCACGCCGGCACGTCATCGCCGCCCGCGGCCAGCCATCCGCACAGGCCACCATGCAGTTCGGCCGCGCTGGCGGCCAGGCCCAGTCGCTGGCTCTCTTCCTGGACGGCCACAACTTCCGGCAATTCGCTCATCTGTTTCGTTTTCCGCACACATGGGGCATGCCGATCCGCGCCAGGCGCGCAACCGGGCACCCAGTGTAGCAATCCGGTGGCATTCCCTTGTCGGTTTCCACCGCGCGAGCCACACTCGCGCATCGTCCGTCGTGCCGTCTTCCATGCCGCTTGCCAGCACCACTGCCCTGCTGCTCCACCGTCCCTTCGCCGCCATGGCCGCCGGTCTGGCATCGGCGTTCACCGCCGCCGTGTTCTGGCGCAGTCGCCGGGGTCGCGTGCGGGGACTGGACGGCGCCGCACCGCAGGCCCTGCGGCTGATCGAGGAAGCCGTGCTGCTGCTGGACGCGGACGAACGCGTGCTCGACGCTAACCCGGCGTTCCTGCGCCTGGGCGGCTGGCGCGAGGAGACCGACCTGCGGCTGCGCACCTTTGCCGGCCTGCAAGCCGGCGCGGAGGAAGCCCCCGAGCCGGTGGGCGAGGATGAAATCTGGCTGCGCCGCGCCGACGGCCGCCTGGTGCCCTGTCGGGTCACCCGGCAGGCGCTGGCCGGGCCCGGCCCGGCGCGCAGCCTGCTGTGCCTGCGCGATGTCGGCGAATCGCGCCGCGCCGAGCGCGAGCTGCGCTACCTGGCCAACTACGACACCCTGACCGGCCTGCCGCTGCGCGCACGCCTGGCGGAGCATCTCGCCCACGCACTGGTGGAAGCGCGCCGCGAGGGCCGCACCGTCGCGCTGCTGGCGATGGACATCGACCACCTGGGCCACATCAACGACTGGCTCGGCCACCGCGCCGGCGACCAGGCATTGCGTGCCACCGCCGAACGGCTGGCGGCGATCATCGGGCCGCGCGGCGTGCTGGCCCGCCTGGGCGGCGACGAATTCGCCGTGGTGCTGCACGCCAGCGACGCGACCCGCCAGGCCGAACAACTGGCCGAGGACATCCTGCGCGCCTTCGCCGAGCCGCTGCTGCTGGGCGATGACCACAGCACCATCGTCTCGCTCTCGCTGGGCATCGCCGAGGCGCCTTCGCACGGCCGCCTGCCCAGCGAGCTGCTCGCCCATGCCGAAAGCGCCACTCGCCGCGCCAAGGCCGCCGGTCGCCGTACCTGGCGTGCGTACTCGGCCATGCTCGACCGCGCCAGCCACCGCCGCGCACGCATCGCCAACGCATTGCGCGCCACCGAGATGGACCGCTGCTTCCACCTGGTGTTCCAGCCGCGCCAGTCGTTGCGCAGCGGCCGCACCGCGGCGGTGGAGGCCCTGCTGCGCTGGCACGACGACAGCTTCGGCAACGTGTCGCCGGAAGAATTCATCCCCATTGCCGAGCAGATCGGCGTGATGCCGGAGATCGGCAGCTGGGTATTGCGCCAGGCCTGCGCCACGCTGGCGCAGTGGCACCAGGAAGGCTTGGGCGAGCTGCGCATGTCGGTCAACGTCTCGGCCTGGCAGCTGCGCCAGCCCACCTTCGCGCTGGAGGTGGGCGACCTGCTCACCGCCCACGACCTGCCGCCGGGCAGCCTGGAGCTGGAACTGACCGAAACGGCGATGCTCGCCGAGGGCGAGCGCGGCATCGCGCTGCTGCGCGAACTGCGCGAGATGGGCGTAGGCATCGCCATCGACGACTTCGGCACCGGCTATTCCTCGCTGGCCTACCTGCGCCAGCTGCCGGTGACCACGCTCAAGATCGGCCAGCCGTTCGTGACCGACCTGGCCCAGGGCGGCGGGCCGATCGTGGCGGCGATCATCGGCATGGGCCATGCGCTGGGCCTGCTGGTGGTGGCCGAGGGCGTGGAGTACACCCGCCAGCGCGATTTCCTGAAGGCGCACGGCTGCGACGAGATCCAGGGCTACCTCGTCGCACCGGGGCGCGACGCGGTGGCCTGCCGCGCCCTGCTGCACGCGCCGGTCGACGCGCACACACCCCGCCTGGCCGTACCTTGACCGCCGCGCGAGCGCCCGCCTAGTCTTGGCCGATGGAACCGACCGATACCCTCGCCGAGTTGCGTGCCCTTGCCGCCCGCGTCGAAGGACTGGTCGAGCGCGCACAACGGCTGGCCGATGAAAACCGAAGCCTGCGCCACCAGCAGGAACAGCTGATCGCCGAACGCGCGCAGCTGCTGACCAAGAACGAACAGGCGCGCTCGCGGGTGGAAGCGATGATCGCCCGTCTCAAGTCGCTGGAGCAGCACACGTGAGCCAAGGCAACGAACCGGTCAGCGTCCGCATCCTGGACCGCGAATACACCGTGGGCGTCAGCGCCGACGAACGCGACAGCCTCGCCGCCGCCGCGCGGCTGCTCGACGCGCGCATGCGCGAGATCCGCGGCACCAACCGCATGGTCGCCCTCGACCGCCTGGCGGTGCTGTCGGCATTGAACCTGGCCCACGAGCTGCAACAGCTGCGCGACGAGCAGGCGCGCCAGCAGCGCGAACTCACGCGCACGCTGGGTGAACTCAACCGCCGCCTGGACAGCGCCACCGATACACCGCGCTGAAGCCCAATACGCGTTCCCATCGCAACAATGAATCTCCGGGGAACACTTTGGCGACGAATGGACTGGCGGGCGCGGCCATGCTGGCTATAATGGCCACGCGTTCTCTGCTGTGAACGACGGCGTGTGCAAACATTCGCCTTGTCCCTTAATAACGACACCGGGGGCGCGACGACGCCGGGTGTGCATGTCCGCCTCGCAGCGGAAAGCCCGATGGTTTCCCAGCGTTCCCACTTGAACCTCGGGTTCAAGGTCGTTTCGCACGCATCGTCACCGCGGAGAATGCAATATTCCGCAGGAGCGGCGTCCCGCAAGGGCGCCGCTCCTGTTTTTTGCGGCCCCGTCCCGGGTCGCCCGCGCCCCTGCTCCCCGCACGCCAGCCCTGGAACCGCATGACGGACGACCGCGACGCCCTGCGCCGTACCCTGCGTGAGCGCCGCCGCGCGCTGCCCGCCGCCACCCGCATCGCCGCCGCCGACGCGCTTGCCGCGCGCCTGCTCGCACTGCCGTTCGCACCGGCTGCCGGCACCGTGGCCGGCTACTGGGCCATGGATGGGGAGATCGGCCTGCATCGCTGGCAGCTGAGCCTGCCCCCGCAGGTGCGCTACTGCCTGCCGGTGCTCCACGGCCAGGTGCTGCGCTTCGCACCATGGCGCCCCGGCGAGCCGCTCAAGCCCAACCGTTACGGCATCCCCGAACCGGACATCGACCCGGAACACGCGTTGCCGGCCGAGCAGATCGACCTCGTCGTCGCCCCGCTGGTCGGCTTCGATGCCGGTGGGCGCCGGCTGGGCATGGGAGGCGGCTGGTATGATCGCAGCTTCGCTTTCCGGCAGCGCCAGGCCGCACCGCCTTGGCTGGTCGGGGTCGGCTTCGGCGTACAGGAAGTGCCCGCGCTGGCGGTCGCCTCCTGGGACGTCCCGCTCGACGCCATCTGCACCGAACACGCCACCCACCTGATCCAGACCGTTCCCGCATGACCGCACGCAAGCGCTACTGGCTGATGAAGTCCGAACCGGACGCCTTCTCCATCGACGATCTGCAGCGCGTCGGCACCGAGCCGTGGAACGGGGTGCGCAACTACCAGGCGCGCAATTTCATGCGCGACGGAATGAAGGTGGGCGACGGGGTGCTGTTCTACCACTCCAACACCCAGGTGCCGGGCATCGTGGGGCTGGCCACGGTGGCCAGCGAGGCCTATCCGGATCCCACCCAGTTCGACCCGAAGTCGGATTACCACGACCCCAAGGCCACGCGCGAGCAACCGCGCTGGTTGCTGGTGGACGTGGCGTTCGACCGCAAGCTCAAGCGCACGATTTCCCTGGAGGAGATCAAGCAGCATGCCGAGGAACTCGGCGAAGGCTTTGCACTGATCGCGCGTGGCAACCGGCTGTCGATCCTGCCGGTGACCGCGGCGCAGTGGAAGTTCCTGCTGTCGCTGGAGTAAAGGGCGCCTCCCCTTTCGTTTTTCTCTCGCGGATTTCCGACATGTCCGAAGCAAAGCGGCTGGCCGCCGAAAAGGCCATCGAGTACGTCAAGGACGGCATGATCGTCGGCGTGGGCACCGGTTCGACGGTGGCCTATTTCATCGATGCGCTGGGCCGCATCGGCCATCGCATCAAGGGGGCGGTGTCCAGTTCGGAGCAGAGCACCGAGCGGCTGCGGGCGCATGGCATCGAGGTGCTGGACCTCAACCACACCGGCAACCTGTCGCTGTACGTGGACGGGGCCGACGAGTGCGACCCGGCCAAGTGCCTGATCAAGGGCGGCGGAGCGGCGTTGACGCGCGAGAAGATCATCGCCGAGGCGAGCGAGCAGTTCGTGTGCATCGTGGACCCGAGCAAGCAGGTGCCGGTGCTGGGTCGGTTCCCGTTGCCAGTGGAGGTGATCCCGATGGCGCGCAGCCTGGTGGCGCGGCAGATCCTGGCGCGCACGGGCGGCCAGCCGGCCTGGCGCGAGGGCGTGGTGACCGACAACGGCAACGTGGTGCTGGATATCCACCACCTGCAGATCACCGACCCGGTGGCGCTGGAGCGCGAGCTCAACCAGATCCCGGGCGTGGTGTGCGTGGGCCTGTTTGCGCGGCGGCGGGCGGACGTGGTGATCGTGGGCGGGGAGCCGCCTGTCGTTCTTTGACGGCCGTCTGGTTGGCCGTTCTGTTCCCTGCGCGCGGCGCCGGGGGCGATGCCCTGCCGGGGCCGAGAGCGGCTTTGCCGAGACCTTGACGACGCATCAGCCATGTCCGATGGTGCGCCGTCCCTTTCCTCTCCCTCGCCTGCCATGAAACTGCTCCGCCTGCTTGCCCTGGTTTCGGTTTTCGCCCTGTCCAGCTGCGCCAGTGCCGGCGCGCATTGGGTCGAGCTCGGCGGCCAGCGCTACCAGGTGGAGCTGGCGCAGGACGAGGCCAGCCGGGCACGCGGGCTGATGTTCCGCGACGAGATGGAGGCCGACCACGGCATGCTGTTCATCCACGACCGCGAAGAGCCGCAGGCGTACTGGATGAAGAACACCAAGATTCCGCTCGACATCCTGTATTTCGACAACCAGCGCCGGCTGGTGTCGCAGCAGCGCGACGTGCCGCCGTGCACGCTCGGCGACGGCTGCCCGCCGTATCCGAGCAAGGGCGCGGCGCGCTATGTGCTGGAACTCAATGCCGGGCAGGCCAACCGCCTGCAGCTCAAGGACGGCGCCGAGCTGACCTTCGGGCCCGGTATCCCGACCGCGCCCTGAATCCGTGTCGCCCGACGCCATTGTCGGGATGCGCCGGACTTGAACCCCCGTGCATTTGGCCGCAGGCTTGCGGCCATGGGGGATAGACTGACATTGCCGAGCTGGACCACCCTGGCGAAGCTGGACGACGACGCACTGCCGCTGCTGTCCACTGCGCTGCTGATCGCGCGCGACGAGTACCCCGGCCTCGACGCCGATCTCTACGACACGCTCGTGGAGAGCCATGTGGAGCACTTGCGCACCGAGGTGGATGCCATCGCGCTGTGGCCGCTGAAGATGGCCGCGGTGAACCGCCACCTGTTCGACGAGCTGGGCTACGCCGGCAACCACGACGAATACTACGACCCGCGCAACAGCTATCTGAACGAGGTCTTCGAACGCCGCCTCGGCAACCCGATCTCGCTGGCGATGGTGCAGATGGAAGTCGCGCGCCGGCTCGGCATCCCGCTGGACGGGGTGTCCTTCCCCGGCCATTTCCTGGTGCGCCTGCCGGTCGATGACGGCCTGCTGGTGATGGACCCCTTCAATGGCGGCCGCCCGCTGGGCGTGGACGAGCTGCGCGAGCGCGCGCGACCGCACCTGGGGGGCGAACTGCCCGACGACCGCGCGCTGCTCCAGATTCTCGACCCCGCGCCGCACCGGGCGATCCTGGTGCGCATGCTGCGCAACCTGCACGGCGTGTACGCCGACGACGAGCAGTGGGATCGTGCGGCGCGCAGCGCCGACCGCATCCTCAAGCTGACGCCCGACCAGCCCGAAGCGCTGCGCGACCGGGGCCTGGCCTATCTGCGGCTCGAACACCGGCACGGGGCGCGGCAGGACCTCTCACGCTACCTGCAGCTCAATCCGCAGGCACGCGACGCGGCGTCGATCCGCGAGAAGCTGGTGGAACTGAGCCCGGACCGCACGCGGATGCATTGAGCCGGGCGCGGCGGCATGCCGCTGCGCCAATTCGATTCGGCCCCGGCGGTAAAACTCACTGTAGGAGCGGCTTCAGCCGCGACCGCAGGAACCGACATTCGCGGCGGAAGCCGCTCCTGCAACACGGCGCAAGATCACCGCCGCCGACCTCCGTCAGTCGATCTCCATCATCTCGAAGTCGTCCTTGGTCACGCCGCAGTCCGGGCAGGTCCAGGTGTCGGGGATATCGTCCCAGCGCGTCCCCGGCGCGATGCCCTCTTCCGGCAGGCCGTCGGCCTCGCGGTAGATGAAACCGCAGACGACGCACATCCAGTTGCGGTAGGTGGTCGCGGTCGCGTCGCTCATCGGATAATCACGGTTGTCCATCGGGGGAAACGGCATTGTCCCACCCCGCCCGTCCCATCGGAAGCCGCTCCATGAACCCGCGCCTGGCCCGCCGTGGCCTCTACCTCATCACGCCGGACGACACCGACACCCCGCGCCTGCTCGCGCGCACCGCCCCGCTGCTGCCCGGCGTGGCGTGGTTGCAGTACCGCAACAAGGCGGTCGATCGCGATGCCCGCCGGGAGCAGGCCGGCGCACTGGCGCAGTTGTGCCGCGCGCATGGCGTGCCGCTGATCATCAACGACGACCCGCTGCTGGCACGCGCCGTGCAGGCCGACGGCGTGCACCTGGGCGAGGACGATGGCGACATCGCCGCCGCGCGCTCGCTGCTCGGGGCGGACGCGATCATCGGCGCCTCCTGCTACGACGACCTCGCCCTGGCCACGCGCGCCGTCGCCGCGGGCGCCAGCTATGTCGCTTTCGGCGCGTTCTTCCCCAGTGCCAGCAAGCAGAACACCCGGCACGCCGAACCGACCCTGCTGAGCGGGGCCGCAACGCTGGGCGTGCCGCGGGTGGCGATCGGCGGCATCACCCCGGACAATGGCAAGGCATTGGCCGCCGCCGGCGCCGACCTGCTGGCCGTCATCAGCGGCGTCTACGCCGCCCCCGACCCGCTCGCCGCGCTGCAGGCCTATCGCGCCTGTTTCGGCGCGGCCTGATCCCTTTCGCTTTCCCCACGGACATCCCGATGAACCACGAACGCTCGCATGCCCTGTTTTCCCGCGCCCAGCAGTTGATCCCCGGCGGCGTGAACTCGCCGGTGCGCGCGTTCCGCTCGGTGGGCGGCGAGCCGTTCTTCGTGCAGCGCGCCGACGGCCCGTATCTGTTCGATGTCGATGGCAACCGCTACATCGATTACGTCGGCTCGTGGGGTCCGATGATCGTCGGCCACAACCACCCGGCGGTGCGCGAGGCGGTCGAGCGCGCGGTGCGCGACGGCCTGTCCTACGGCGCGCCCTGCGCGGCCGAAGTGACGATGGCCGAGACCATCACCCGCCTGGTGCCCTCGTGCGAGATGGTGCGCATGGTGAACTCCGGCACCGAGGCCACGCTGTCGGCGATCCGCCTGGCGCGCGGCGCCACCGGGCGCAACCGCATCGTCAAGTTCGAAGGCTGCTACCACGGCCATGGCGACTCCTTCCTGGTGAAGGCCGGCAGCGGCATGCTCACTCTCGGCGTGCCGACCTCGCCGGGCGTGCCGGCCGGCCTGAGCGAACTCACCGCCACGCTGAGCTACAACGATTTCGAGGGTGCCACCGCGCTGTTCGACGACATCGGCGCCGAAGTGGCCGCGGTGATCATCGAGCCGGTCGTCGGCAATGCCAACTGCATCCCGCCGCTGCCGGGCTACCTGGAACACCTGCGCGCACTGTGCACGCGACATGGCGCGCTGCTGATCTTCGATGAGGTGATGACCGGCTTCCGCGTCGCCCTCGGTGGCGCGCAGGCGCATTACGGCATCACCCCGGACCTGACTACCTTCGGCAAGATCATCGGCGGCGGCATGCCGGTGGGTGCCTATGGCGGCCGCCGCGAACTGATGTCGCAGATCGCGCCCGCCGGCCCCATCTACCAGGCCGGCACGCTGAGCGGCAACCCGGTGGCGATGGCCGCCGGCCTGGCGATGCTGGAACTGGTGCAGGCACCGGATTTCCATCGCGACCTCACCACCGCCACCGCGCGCCTGTGCGAAGGGCTGGAAGCGGCGGCGGGCGAAGCGGGCGTGGCGGTCACCACCAACCAGGTCGGCGCGATGTTCGGCCTGTTCTTCACCGACGAGAAGGTGACGAGCTACGCGCAGGCCACCGCCTGCGACATCCCGGCGTTCAACCGCTTCTTCCACGCGATGCTCGAACGCGGCGTGTTCCTGGCACCGTCGGCCTACGAGGCCGGCTTCGTCTCCAGCGCGCACGACGAGGCCGTGCTGGAGGCCACGCTGAAGGCCGCGCGCGAAGCCTTCCAGGTGGTCGCCGCCGGCTGAGCCGGAAGGCGCGGCGCGCTCAGCCGAAGCTGAGCGTGCCGCGCATCAGGCCGAAGTGGCCGGGGAAGGAGCAGAAGAAGCTGTACGCCCCGCCTTTCTGCAATGCCTTGGTCGAGAACCGCACGCTGGCCGTCTGGCCGCCGCCGATCACCTTCGTATGCGCGATGACGCGCTTGTCGCCTGGCGCCAGGTAATCGTCCTCCAGGCGCGCACGCATGCCGTCCATCGCGACCGCCTGCATGTCGGCGGTGCGGGTGAGTACCCAGTTGTGGCCCATGGCCTTGGCCGGCAGCGTGCCGGCGTGGCGAAGCGTCAGCACGACATCCGTGCAGTCCGCGGCCACTTTCAGGACGCGGGTATCAAAGCGCATCTGGTCGTTGCTGCCGATGGTGAAGGCGCAGGTACGCGCCTGGGCGCGTGGCGCCAGGGCCAGGCTTGCGGCGAGCAAGACGAGGGCGATCAACGGCTTCATGCGGCACAACTCCTTTAACGTTGGACGCATTCTAGAAAACGCATTCCCGCCGCGGGCGCGACCGGATGTCGCAGCGCCATGACCATGCGCTTGCTCGGACGCGCGACGTTGAATCCAGCGGGCATCCTTTCCCAGGCGGCAGCTCGCTTATGATCGACCGATGACCCCGCCTCTCCCGCTCCGCACCCTGCTGCTAGACTTCGACGGCGTCTTGGCGCACTACACCCGTGCCGTCCGCCTGGGCCGGCTGGCCGGGCATGCCGGCAGCTCGGCCGCCCACGTCCACGACGTGCTGTTCGCCTCCGGCTTGGAGACCGCTTACGACAGCGGCGAGGTAGACACGCTGGAGTATCTGGATCGTTTGGGCGCCGGGCTGGGCCGGCCGGTCGACGAAGCCACGTGGATCGATGCACGCGTCGCCGCATGCCGGCCGTTTGCCGAGGTGGTGGAGACCGCGCGTCGCTTGTCGGCGCGGATGCAGGTGGCCGTGCTGACCAACAACGGGCCGCTGATGGCCAAGGCGATTGCACGCATCGTGCCGGGGTTGGAAGTGCCGGTGTTCTGCAGCGGGCAGCTCGGTGGGCGCAAGCCGCAGCGCGAAGTGTTTGAGCGCGCGCTCACGGCGCTGGATGCGCAGGCGCGGCGGACGCTGTTCGTGGACGATCTGTTCGTGAATGTGCGTGGCGCGCGCGCGGCAGGGTTGTGGGCGGATACGGTGCGGGACCCTCGGGGGTTTCGACGCGTGCTTTTTCGACATGGGGTGGGGGGTTAGGGGCGCTCTTGCTGTTCTTCGGTTTGTGCGGCGGGCGGGTTTGGCGGCTTGCGGTGCGGGCCCCGGCCTGGCGGATAGCTTCGTCGCGGCTCGGTCAGACATCCTGTCTGACTCGCCGCCGCGGGCCATCCATGGCCCGCTGACGAACCTATCCGC